>NZ_JACSQX010000004.1:341625-443108 GCF_014836395.1 Xanthomonas bonasiae | reverse complement strand
CTGGACCAGGGCCAGGCGGGCGACAACGCCGGTCTGCTGCTGCGCGGCACCAAGCGTGACGACGTGGAGCGCGGCCAAGTGCTGTGCAAGCCGGGTTCGATCAAGCCGCACACCGAGTTCGAGGCCGAGGTCTACGTGCTGTCGAAGGACGAGGGTGGCCGTCACACCCCGTTCTTCAAGGGCTACCGTCCGCAGTTCTACTTCCGCACCACCGACATCACCGGCGCCTGCGAGCTGCCGGAAGGTGTGGAGATGGTGATGCCGGGCGACAACGTGAAGATGGTGGTCACGCTGATCAACCCGGTGGCGATGGACGAAGGCCTGCGTTTCGCGATCCGCGAAGGCGGCCGCACCGTCGGCGCCGGCGTGGTGGCCAAGATCATCAAGTAATGCCCGCCCATGTCGGCGGCCCTTTCAGGGGCCGACCGACCGGTGGCGACCGCGGCTTCGGCTGGCGGTTCAACGAAGGGTCGGCGCAAGCCGGCCCTTCGTCGTTTTGTGGGAGGGAAGGGCGCCATGAAATTCTTGCCGCGACATGTTGCGGGCGGGTGAAACAGCCGCTATAATGGGCGGCTCGGCATTCCTGGGTAGGGTGCCGGATACACCGCGAAAAGAGAGGCAGGATGCCCCTCGTGTTCGCCAGACCGGGAAGGTCGCGCTGCATGAAGCAATCAACGGCCTTGCGCTGTTGACGTTGTTTTATCTGCGCATTATACTTTTCCGTCTGGGCAGGCCGGGTAACTGGTCTGCCTCAGTTTTTGGGCGGAGGAATGGCCCTCGCCAGCTGGATGCTCGGCGGTATACGACGTCAGGAAATAATCGGGGCAGGTATCCCAGAGGCCTTGCCCGTCGCTCTTTTAACGAAGGAACCCACCGCCATGGCGGAGCAAAAGACCGGTCAGAAAGCGGATCAGAAGATCCGGATTCGGCTGAAGGCGTTCGATCATCGTCTGATCGACCGTTCGGCCAGCGAGATCGTTGAGACGGCCAAGCGGACCGGCGCGCAAGTGCGCGGCCCGATCCCGCTGCCGACCAAGATCGAACGCTACACCATTCTCGTTTCTCCGCACGTCGACAAGGACGCGCGCGACCAGTACGAGACCCGCACGCACAAGCGCGTGCTCGACATCATCGGCCCTAACGACAAGACCGTGGACGCGCTGATGAAGCTCGAGCTCGCGGCGGGCGTCGATGTCCAGATCAAGTTGACCTGAGGACTACGACCATGACGAAGAAATATTCGTTGGGCTTCGTGGGCCGCAAGGCCGGCATGAGCCGCGTCTTCACCGAAGACGGCCGCTCCATCCCGGTCACCCTGATCGAAGCGACCCCGAACCGCATCACCCAGCTCAAGACCGTCGAAAGCGACGGCTACAGCGCCGTGCAGATCACCGTGGGCGCCCGTCGCGCCGCGCTGGTCAACAAGCCTGCCTCCGGCCACTACGCCAAGGCGAAGGTCGAAGCCGGTCGCGGCCTGTGGGAGTTCCGCGTTGAAGACGCGCAGCTGGGCGATTACGCCATCGGCGGCGAGATCAAGGCGGACATCTTCGAGGTCGGCCAGAAGGTCGACGTCCAGGGCGTCACCAAGGGCAAGGGTTTCCAGGGCACCATCAAGCGGTACAACTTCCGCATGGGCGATGCCACCCACGGTAACTCGCTGTCGCATCGCGCGCCGGGTTCGCTGGGTCAGCGCCAGACCCCGGGTCGCGTTTTCCCGGGCAAGAAGATGTCCGGCCACATGGGCGCGGTGCAGCAGAGCACGCAGAATCTGGAAGTGGTCAAGGTCGACGTCGAGCGTGGCCTCATCGCCATTCGCGGCGCTGTGCCTGGCGCTGCCGGTGGCGACGTGATCGTGCGTCCGGCTAGCAAGGCATAAGGAGAGATGACGATGGAACTCGTTATCACGGGTAGCAACAACAAGGTCTCGGTCTCCGACGCCGTGTTCGGTCGCGATTTCAGCGAGGATCTGGTTCACCAGGTCGTCGTCGCCTATCGCAACGCCGGCCGCGCCGGCACCAAGGCGCAGAAGACGCGTTCGGAAGTCAACGGCACCACCAAGAAGTCGAAGAAGCAGAAGGGCGGTGGCGCACGCCACGGCGCGCTGACCGCTCCGATCTTCGTTGGCGGCGGCGTGACCTTCGCGGCCAAGCCGCGCAGCTTCGAGCAGAAGGTGAACCGCAAGATGTATCGCGCCGCGATCTGCGCGATCCTTTCGGAGCTCAACCGCCAGGGTCGCCTGATGGTCGTCGACGCGTTCGACGTCGAGGCCAGCAAGACCAAGGATCTGATCGAGAAGCTGAAGGGTCTGGAAGTGGGCAAGCGCCCGCTGATCGTGACCGAAGAGGCGTCCGAGCATCTGTACCTGTCGGCGCGCAACCTTCCCTACGTGGAAGTGCGTGACGTGCAGGGCCTGGATCCGGTGTCGCTGGTCGGGGCCGATACGGTCGTGATCACCGCCGATGCGGTCAAGAAGGTCGAGGAGTGGCTGGCATGAGCAGCAACGAAAAAATCTTCAGCGTGCTGCGTGCCCCGCGTGTCTCCGAAAAGACCGCGCGCCTGCAGGAACTCTCCAATCAGTACGTCTTCGAGATCTCGAGCGAAGCCACCAAGGCCGATGTCAAGGCCGCGGTCGAGCAGCTGTTCGACGTCAAGGTCGAGTCGGTCAACGTGTTGAACGTCAAGGGCAAGAACAAGTCCTTCCGTTCGCGCAGCGGTCGTCGCGGCGATTGGCGCAAGGCGTACGTGCGTCTGGCCGAAGGCCAGTCCATCGACGTAACGGCCAAGGCCTGAGGTCCATCCCATGCCATTGATGAAATTCAAACCCACTTCTCCCGGCCGTCGTTCGGCCGTGCGCGTGGTCACGCCCGATCTGCACAAGGGCGCGCCGCATGCCGCGCTGCTGGAGCCGCAGAGCAAGTCCGGTGGTCGTAACCACCATGGCCGCATCACCACCCGTCACGTCGGCGGTGGCCACAAGCAGCATTACCGCCTGATCGACTTCAAGCGCAACAAGGAAGGCATTCCGGCGCGCGTGGAGCGGATCGAATACGATCCGAACCGCACCGCCCATATCGCCCTGCTGTGCTACGCCGACGGCGAGCGCCGCTACATCATCGCGCCGAAGGGCCTGAAGGCCGGCGACCAGGTGATCGCGGGTTCGGATGCGCCGATCAAGACCGGCAACACCCTGCCGCTGCGCAACATCCCGGTCGGTACGACGGTGCACGGCATCGAGCTGAAGCCGGGCAAGGGCGCGCAGATCGCGCGCGCTGCCGGCGCCGCGGTGCAGCTGGTCGCGCGTGAAGGCATCTACGCCACCCTGCGTCTTCGCTCCGGCGAAATGCGCAAGGTGCCGGTCGAGTGCCGCGCCACCATCGGCGAAGTCGGCAACGACGAGCACAACCTCGAGAAGCTGGGCAAGGCGGGCGCCAAGCGCTGGCGCGGCGTGCGTCCGACCGTTCGCGGTGCGGCCATGAACCCCGTCGATCACCCGCACGGTGGTGGTGAGGCGAAGGCCGGTCAGGGTAATCCGCATCCGGTCACCCCGTGGGGCGTGCCGACCAAGGGTTACAAGACGCGCCATAACAAGCGCACCGAACAATTCATCGTCCGCGATCGTAGGGGCTAATCGACCATGGCACGTTCACTCAAGAAAGGCCCGTTCGTCGATCACCACCTCGTCAAGAAGGTGGAGGCCGCGGCCGGCAGCAAGCGTCCGATCAAGACCTGGTCGCGTCGCTCGATGATCCTGCCGGAGATGGTGGGTTTCACCATCGCCGTGCATAACGGCAAGAACCACGTTCCGGTGCTGGTCAACGAGAACATGGTCGGCCACAAGCTCGGCGAATTTGCCGTCACCCGGACCTTCAAGGGTCACGGTGGCGACAAGAAGTCGAGCCGGTAAGGAGAGATGACGATGGAAGCGAAAGCAATCCTGCGCACTGCGCGCATCTCCCCGCAGAAGGCCCGCCTGGTCGCCGACCAGGTGCGCGGTCTTTCCGCCGAGCGGGCGGTCAACCTGCTGAAGTTCTCGGATAAGAAGGCTGCCCACCTGATCAAGAAGGTGGTGGAGTCGGCGATCGCCAATGCCGAGAACAACCAGGGCGCGGATGTCGACGAGCTGAAGGTCAAGACCATCATGGTTGATGAAGGTCCGACCCTGAAGCGTTTCATGGCGCGGGCGAAAGGCCGCGGTACCCGCATCCTCAAGCGCACCAGCCACATCACTGTGGTTGTGGGCGCCGCCAAGTAAGCGGAAAGGAAAAGACGATGGGTCATAAAGTTCATCCGATTGGAATCCGCCTGGGTGTCTCCAAGGACTGGAATTCCAAGTGGTACGCCAACAAGGGCGAGTTCGCCGGTTACCTGGCAGCCGACCTCAAGGTTCGCGAAATGCTGCGCAAGAAGTTGGCGCAGGCGGGCATCAGCAAGATCCTGATCGAGCGTCCGGCCAAGACCGCGCGCGTGACGATCCACACCGCCCGTCCGGGCGTGGTGATCGGCAAGCGCGGTGAGGACATCGAGAAGCTGCGCAAGGAAGTGAGCGAGATGATGGGCGTCCCCGCCCACATCAACGTCACCGAAGTGCGCAAGCCGGAGCTGGATGCGCAGCTGGTCGCCGAGTCGATCGCGCAGCAGCTGGAGCGTCGCATCATGTTCCGCCGCGCGATGAAGCGCTCGGTCGGCAACGCGATGCGCCTGGGTGCCCTGGGCATCAAGGTCAACGTCGCCGGCCGCTTGAACGGTGCGGAAATCGCCCGTTCCGAGTGGTACCGCGAGGGCCGCGTGCCGCTGCATACGCTGCGTGCCGACATCGACTATGGCTTCGCCGAAGCCAAGACGACCTACGGCATCATCGGCATCAAGGTGTGGATCTACAAGGGCGAGATCTTCGATTTCTCCCAGGTTGGCCAGGAAAAGCAGGACGATTCCCCGCGCAACGATCGTAACGATCGCGGCGACCGTGGTGACCGTCCGTCGCGTCCGGCTCGTGAAGCGAGGTAACGGCAATGTTGCAACCCAAGCGAACCAAATACCGCAAGATGCACAAGGGCCGTAACGACGGCCTGGCATGGAGCGGCAACGCCGTCAGCTTCGGCGAGTACGGGCTGAAGGCCACTGCGCACGGTCAGCTGACCGCGCGCCAGATCGAAGCGGCGCGCCGCTCGATCAGCCGCTACGTCAAGCGCGGCGGCAAGATGTGGATCCGCGTGTTCCCGGACAAGCCGATCACCAAGAAGCCGATCGAAGTGCGAATGGGCTCCGGTAAGGGTAACGTCGAGTACTGGGTCGCCCAGATCCAGCCCGGTCGCATGATCTATGAAATCGAAGGCGTCGGCGAAGATGTCGCGCGCGAGGCGTTCCGCCTGGCCGCTGCCAAGCTTTCGGTGACCACCACCTTCGTCACCCGGACGGTACGCTGATGGACATCAAACAACTCCGCGAGAAGTCGGCTGACGATCTGAAGGCCCACCTGACCGATCTGCGCAAGGAGCAGTTCGCCCTGCGCATGCAGCAGGTCACCGGGCAGCTGCCGAAGACCCACGAAACCCGCCGGGTGCGCCGCGAGATTGCTCGCGTGAAGTACCTGATCGGCAGCACGAAGTAAGGATGGCCGCCATGAGCGACACTAACGAAAGCAAGACGCTGCGCACGGTCGAAGGCCGCGTCGTCAGCAACAAGATGGACAAGACCGTCACCGTGCTGGTGGAGCGTCAGGTCAAGCATGCGTTGTACGGCAAGTACATCAAGCGCTCGACCAAGCTCCACGCACACGACGCCGACAACGCCTGCAACGAAGGCGATGTCGTGCGCGTGACCGAGATTGCGCCGATGTCCAAGACCAAGAACTGGCGGGTGGTGGAAATCGTCACCCGTTCGGCCGAATAAGGGAGATCTGAATCATGATCCAGATGCAGAGCTACCTCGACGTCGCCGACAACTCCGGTGCCAAGGAAGTGATGTGCATCAAGGTGCTCGGCGGCTCCAAGCGCCGCTACGCGCACATTGGCGACATCATCAAGGTCACCGTCAAGGACGCGATCCCGCGCGGCAAGGTCAAGAAGGGCGAAGTCTACGACGCCGTCGTGGTGCGTACCCGCAAGGGTGTGCGTCGTCCCGACGGTTCGCTGATCCGCTTCGACGGCAACGCTGCGGTGTTGCTCAACAACAAGCAGGAGCCGATCGGCACGCGCATCTTCGGGCCTGTTACCCGCGAGCTGCGTTCCGAGAAGTTCATGAAGATCGTCTCGCTCGCTCCTGAAGTGCTGTGAGCGGAGGACATACACATGGCTAACCGTATCAAGAAGGGCGACCAGGTTGTCGTCACTACCGGCAAGGACAAGGGCAAGCAGGGCGAAATCGTCCGCGTCGACGGCGATCGGGTGATCGTCTCCAACGCGAACATCGTCAAGCGCCACACCAAGCCGAACCCGCAGGCAGGCGTTGCCGGCGGCGTGGTCGAGCGTGAAGCGTCGATCCATATCTCCAACGTGGCGATCGTCAACCCGGCAACGGGCAAGGGCGAGCGCGTTGGCTTCAAGGTGCTGGAGGATGGACGCAAACTGCGTGTGTTCCGCTCCAGCGGTGAGGCGCTCGACGCCTGAGGAATGACACAATGAATTCCCGTCTCGAAAAGATCTACAAGGAAGAAGTGGTACCGGCTCTGATGAAGAAGTTCGGTTACACCAATCCGATGCAAGTGCCGAAGCTGGTCAAGGTCACCCTGAACATGGGCGTGGGCGAGGCGGCGACGAACAAGAAGATCCTGGAAAACGCCGTGGCCGACATGGCCAAGGTCTCCGGCCAGAAGCCGGTCGTCACCAAGTCGCGTATCTCGGTGGCGTCGTTCAAGATCCGCGATGGCTGGCCGATTGGCTGCAAGACCACGCTGCGTCGCGCCAAGATGTACGAGTTCCTGGATCGCCTGATCAACATCTCGCTGCCGCGCGTGCGCGACTTCCGCGGTGTTTCGGGTCGTTCGTTCGACGGTCGCGGCAACTTCAACATGGGCGTGAAGGAACAGATCATCTTCCCGGAAATCGACTTCGACGCCGTCGATGCGATCCGCGGCATGGATATCGCCATCACCACCACCGCCAAGACCGACGCCGAAGCGAAGGCGCTGCTCGAAGCGTTCAAGTTCCCGTTCCGTAACTGATTGACAGCCGGGATTCGTGATTCGGATCCGGGATGGGAAGGGCGCTGCGCCCGCCACATCCCGGGTTCCGCAAATCTCCAATCCCCAATCTCGAATCCCGAGGATTTACAGATGGCAAAGACCTCCATGGTCAACCGCGACATCAAGCGGAAGAAGCTGGCGAAGAAGTTCGCCGACAAGCGCGACGCGCTGAAGAAGATCATCGCCGCCGACAGCTCGTCCTACGACGAGAAGGCCGACGCGGTGGTCAAGCTGCAGAAGCTGCCGCGCGATTCGTCGCCGAGCCGCCAGCGCACCCGTTGCGAACTGTCCGGTCGTCCGCGCGCCGTGTACCGCAAGTTCGGCCTCGGCCGCAACATGCTGCGCAAGGCGACGATGAACGGCGACGTGCCGGGCCTGCGCAAGGCCAGCTGGTAACAACCGGCGGTCCCGGCTCCGTTCGCGGAGCCCGGGGCAGGGCGGTCGCCCGCCCGCCTGCTGTTCCGTCAACGAGTCCGACGCAAGTCGGACTTTTTGTCGTATAATCCCGCTCCTTGCCTGCGCCTGGCAGGGCGGGTTGCGGTAGGCCCTGGCCTTCTCCAGAACGTTCCACGCTGCATATCACTGCTTCATTCCACAGCTTCACATCACAAGATTTTCGCGAAAGCGGATATCGGTGCACTCAAAGGTAGACACCATGAGCATGACTGATCCCATCGCCGACCTGCTGGTCCGCATCAAGAATGCGGCCGCGGTTGGCAAGCCGACGGTGAAAATGCCGTCCTCCAAGATCAAGGTAGCGATCGCAGAAGTGCTGAAGGCCGAAGGCTATATCGGCGACCTGCGCGTCAACCCGATCGAGAACAACAAGTCCGAGCTGGAAATCGTGCTGAAGTACTTCGAGGGCCGTCCGGTCATCGATACGCTCAAGCGCGTGTCCCGTTCGGGTCTGCGTCAGTATCGCGGTAAGGCCGAACTGCCGAAGGTTCTCGGCGGCCTGGGCGTTGCCATCATTTCCACGTCCAAGGGCATCATGACCGATGCGCAGGCCCGTCAGGCCGGCGTCGGTGGCGAAGTCCTGTGCTTCGTGGCCTAAGGGAAGGAGTAAGTAAATGTCCCGCGTAGCCAAGAAGCCGATTTCCCTCCCGAAGGGCGTCGAACTGAATGTCCAGTCCGAGCTGGTGAGCGTCAAGGGCCCGAAGGGCACCCTGTCGCTGCCGAAGCCGGCTGGCGTCGAAATCAAGCAGGAAAACGGTGTCGCCACGCTGTCGGCCAACGACCCGTCGCAGATCGCCATCACCGGTACCGTCCGCGCGATCCTGGCGAACATGGTGCACGGCGTGTCCGAAGGCTTCGAGCGCAAGCTCGAGCTGGTCGGCGTCGGCTACCGCGCCACGATGCAGGGCAAGGACCTGAGCCTGGCGCTCGGTTTCTCGCACCCGGTCGTGTTCAAGGCGCCGGAAGGCATCACCCTGACCGCCCCGACTCAGACCGAGATCGTGGTGCAGGGCGCCGACAAGCAGCGCGTCGGCGAAGTCGCCGCCAAGATCCGCGGTTTCCGTCCGCCGGAGCCCTACAAGGGCAAGGGTGTGAAGTACGCCGGTGAAGCCATCATTCGCAAGGAAGCCAAGAAGGCGTAATCCAGGCCGCTTTGCTGGGAGCCCGGCCATCCATGGCCGGACCTCCCGGACGAAACGCCCGGATTCCTTCAGCTTCCGTAGGACACAGACATGACCATCAACAAGAACATCGCCCGCCTGCGTCGCGCCAAGTCGACCCGTGCGCACATCCGCGAACTCGGCGTCGCGCGCCTGTCGGTGCTGCGCACCGGCCAGCACCTGTACGCGCAGGTCTTCACTGCCGACGGCTCCAAGGTGATCGCTGCGGCGAACACCCTGCAGGCCGACGTCAAGGACGGCCTGAAGAGCGGCAAGAACAGCGAAGCGGCCGTCAAGGTCGGCAAGCTGATCGCCGAGCGCGCCAAGGCCGCGGGCATCGAGAAGGTCGCTTTCGACCGCTCGGGCTACCGCTACCACGGTCGCATCAAGGCCCTGGCCGACGCCGCGCGCGAAGGCGGCCTGCAGTTCTGATCCTTGCGGGCGCGGCGTCCACGCCGCGCCCGACCTGCCGATGCGGGCTGCATCGGACCTTGGCGCGCCTTGTGTGCGCGTCCGGGGAACTCGGTTCCAGTCAACAACTACAAGCGGCATGCAAGCCGTAAATCTTTCAACTACCAAGGAATACACAATGGCTGAAGAACAGCGTGCACCGCGGGGTCGTGATCGCGACCGCAACCGCGAAGAGAAAGTCGACGACGGCATGATCGAAAAGCTGGTCGCGGTCAACCGCGTCAGCAAGACGGTCAAGGGCGGTCGCCAGTTCACCTTCACCGCGCTGACCGTGGTCGGCGACGGCAACGGCAAGATCGGTTTCGGTTACGGCAAGGCGCGCGAAGTGCCGGTCGCGATCCAGAAGTCGATGGAATATGCGCGCAAGGGCATGCTCAACATCGATCTGAACAACGGCACCCTGTGGCACCCGGTGAAGTCCGGCCACGGTGCGGCCCGCGTGTTCATGATGCCCGCCTCGGAAGGTACCGGCGTCATCGCCGGCGGCGCGATGCGCGCCGTGCTGGAAGCGGTCGGCGTCAAGAACGTGCTGGCCAAGGCGGTCGGTTCGCGCAACCCGATCAACCTGGTGCGCGCCACGCTGCGTGGCCTGGAAGACATGCAGTCGCCGTCGCGCATTGCGGCCAAGCGCGGCAAGAAGGTGGAGGAACTCAACCATGGCTAATGAGTCCAACAAGACGGTGAAGGTGCGCCTGGTGCGCGGCCTTCGTGGTACCCAGTCGCGTCACCGCCTGTCGGTGCGTGCGCTGGGCCTGAACAAGCTCAACGATGTGCGTGAACTGAAGGACAGCCCGCAGGTACGCGGCCTGATCAACAAGGTTCAGTACCTCGTCCAGGTTGAGGAGTAAGCGACCATGACTTTGCATCTGAATGATCTGAAGCCCGCCGAAGGCGCGCGCACCGAGCGCACCCGCGTCGGTCGCGGTATCGGTTCGGGCCTGGGCAAGACCTGCGGCCGCGGCCACAAGGGTTCGTTCGCGCGTAAGGGCGGCGGCAAGATCAAGGCCGGCTTCGAAGGCGGCCAGACCCCCATGCAGCGCCGTCTGCCGAAGATCGGCTTCCGTTCCAAGATGGCCAAGGACACCGCCGAAGTGCTGTCCTACCAGCTCGACAACCTGCCGGAAGGCGAGATCGATTTCGCCGCGCTGCGCGCTGCGAAGCTGGTCCCGAGCACTGCGAAGAAGGCCAAGGTCGTCCTCAAGGGCGAGCTGAGCAAGAAGTTCGTGCTCAAGGGCATCGCCGCGACCGCCGGTGCCAAGGCGGCAATCGAAGCTGCCGGCGGCAGCGTGCAGGAGTAACACGCAGATGGCGCAGGCTGGCATGGGTAACCTCGGCGGCGGGCTTGGCAAGTTCACGGAACTTCGCCAGCGCCTGTTGTTCGTTCTCGGCGCATTGATCGTCTACCGCATCGGCTGCTATGTGCCGGTGCCGGGCGTCAATCCCGAAGCCATGCTTGCGCTGATGCAGGCGCAGGGCGGCGGCATCGTGGACATGTTCAACATGTTCTCGGGCGGCGCCCTGCACCGTTTCAGCATTTTCGCGCTGAACGTGATGCCGTACATCTCGGCATCGATCGTGATCCAGTTGGCCACGCACATCTTTCCGTCGCTGAAGGCGATGCAGAAGGAAGGCGAATCTGGCCGACGCAAGATCACCCAGTATTCGCGCATCGGCGCGGTGCTTCTGGCGGTGGTGCAGGGCGGCAGTATCGCGCTGGCGCTGCAGAACCAGACCGCACCGGGCGGTGCACCGGTGGTGTACGCGCCGGGCATGGGCTTCGTGCTCACCGCGGTGATCGCGTTGACTGCCGGCACCATCTTCCTGATGTGGGTCGGCGAGCAGGTCACCGAGCGCGGCATCGGCAACGGCGTGTCGCTGATCATCTTCGCCGGCATCGTCGCCGGCCTGCCGGCGGCGTCGATCCAGACCGTGGAAGCCTACCGCGACGGCAACATGAGCTTCATCTCGCTGTTGCTGATCGTGCTGACCATCCTCGCCTTCACCCTGTTCGTGGTGTTCGTCGAGCGCGGGCAGCGGCGGATCACGGTGAACTACGCGCGCCGCCAGGGCGGCCGCAACGCGTACATGAACCAGACCTCGTTCCTGCCGCTGAAGCTGAACATGGCCGGCGTGATTCCGCCGATCTTCGCCTCGAGCATCCTCGCCTTCCCGGCGACGCTGTCGATGTGGTCGGGCCAGGCCGCGTCCAACAGCACCTTCGGCAGCTGGCTGCAGCGCATCGCCAATGCGCTGGGCCCGGGCGAGCCGGTGCACATGATCGTGTTCGCCGCGCTGATCATCGGGTTCGCGTTCTTCTATACCGCGCTGGTGTTCAACTCGCAGGAAACCGCGGACAACCTGAAGAAGTCCGGCGCGCTGATCCCGGGTATCCGTCCGGGCAAGGCCACCGCCGACTACGTCGACGGCGTGCTGACCCGCTTGACCGCCGCCGGTTCGCTGTACCTGGTGATCGTGTGCCTGCTGCCGGAAATCATGCGCGCGCAGCTCGGCACCTCGTTCCACTTCGGCGGCACCTCGCTGCTGATCGCGGTCGTGGTGGTGATGGACTTCATCGCGCAGATCCAGGCGCATCTGATGTCGCATCAGTACGAAAGCCTGTTGAAGAAGGCCAACCTCAAGGGTGGCTCGCGCGGCGGCGGTTTCGCCCGCGGTTGATTGCTATAATTTGACTTCCTTCGGTGAAGACGCCCCGGTTCCCGGGCGCAGTCTTCCCACTTGAAGGGCGGCCCATGCAGCGGTCTCGTGCGTGGGTGAGACGTGGTGGTCCTGCGCTGGAGTAGCGCGGGCGGCCGAGGTGGATCCTCACCCTGGCCAACGACGTCCGGCGCCGGAGCATGGGCACACTCCCCATGCCGGGCTTGCGGAACCGAAAGGTTCCACGGGCTTCCATGTAACCCGAGACCTTGCTAGACTTACAAGTTCACTTTTTGATCCATCCTGCCGGATGGCGCCACAGTGCGCCGTCGGGCCATCACTCAGTTGGAGAACCGCGTCATGGCGCGTATTGCAGGCGTCAACCTGCCAGCCCAGAAGCACGTCTGGGTCGGGTTGCAAAGCATTTTCGGCATCGGCCGTACCCGTTCGAAGAAGGTCTGCGAAGCCGCAGGCGTGACCTCGACCACCAAGATCCGTGACCTGTCCGAGCCGGAAATCGAGCGCCTGCGCCTCGAAGTCGGCAAGTACATCGTCGAAGGCGACCTGCGTCGCGAAGTGGGCATCGCCATCAAGCGTCTGATGGACCTGGGCTGCTACCGCGGCCTGCGTCATCGTCGTGGCCTGCCGCTGCGTGGTCAGCGCACCCGCACCAACGCCCGCACCCGCAAGGGCCCGCGCAAGGCGATCAGGAAGTAAGGGACAGACATGGCTAAGCCCGCAGCATCAAAAACCAAGAAGAAGATCAAGCGCGTCGTCACCGACGGCGTCGCCCACGTCCACGCTTCGTTCAACAACACCATCGTGACCATCACCGACCGTCAGGGCAATGCATTGTCCTGGGCGACCTCCGGTGGCGCTGGTTTCCGCGGTTCGCGCAAGTCCACGCCGTTCGCGGCGCAGGTTGCCGCCGAGAAGGCCGGGCGCGCTGCGCTCGACTACGGCGTGAAGTCGCTGGAAGTGCGCATCAAGGGCCCGGGTCCGGGTCGCGAGTCCGCCGTCCGTTCGTTGAACAACGTCGGATACAAGATCACCAACATCATCGACGTGACGCCTATCCCGCACAACGGGTGCCGTCCGCCGAAGAAGCGTCGCGTCTAAAGGAGCGATAAGAAATGGCTCGTTATATCGGTCCTACCTGTAAGCTCGCGCGCCGTGAAGGCGCCGATCTTTCCCTCAAGAGCCCGGCGCGTGCGCTGGACTCCAAGTGCAAGCTGGAGCAGAAGCCCGGCCAGCACGGCGCGACCGCCCGCAAGGGCAAGCTGTCCGACTACGCCACCCAGCTGCGCGAAAAGCAGAAGGTCAAGCGTATCTACGGTCTGCTGGAGCGTCAGTTCCGCAACTACTACAAGAAGGCCTCGACCAAGAAGGGCAACACCGGCGAGAACCTGCTGCAGCTGCTGGAAACCCGCCTGGACAACGTCGTCTACCGCATGGGCTTCGCCGTCACCCGCCCGGCCGCGCGCCAGCTGGTGTCGCACCGTGGCGTGCTGGTCAACGGCAAGTCGGTGAACCTGGCCTCGTACCAGGTCAAGGCCGGCGACGCGATCGCCCTGTCGGAAAAGGCGCAGAAGCAGCTCCGCGTGCAGGAAGCGCTGACCGTTGCCGAAACGCACGACCTGAACCCGTCCTGGGTCGAGGTCGATTCGAAGAAGTTCAGCGGCATCTTCAAGGCCGTGCCGGATCGTGCGGACCTGCCTGCTGACATCAACGAAGCGCTGATCGTCGAGTTGTATTCGAAGTAATCACATTGGAGAGCCTCCGGCAACGGAGGCTCGTCAGGAGAACCCGCAACATGACGGTTACCGCCAACCAGGTTCTGCGCCCCCGTGGGCCGCAGATCGAACGCCTTACCGACAACCGCGCCAAGGTCGTAATCGAGCCCTTGGAGCGCGGGTATGGGCACACGCTGGGCAATGCCCTGCGTCGCGTGCTGTTGTCCTCGATCCCCGGCTTCGCGATCACCGAAGTCGAGATCGACGGCGTGCTGCACGAGTACACCACGGTCGAAGGGCTGCAGGAGGACGTGCTGGATGTCCTGCTCAACCTCAAGGACGTGGCCATCCGCATACACACCGGCGACAGCGCCACGCTGTCGCTGTCCAAGCAGGGTCCGGGCACGGTCACTGCCGCCGACATCAAGACCGACCACAACGTCGAGATCCTCAACAACGACCACGTGATCTGCCACCTGACCAAGGATATGGCGATCAACATGCGTCTGAAGATCGAGCGTGGCTTCGGCTACCAGCCGGCCGCCGCGCGTCGCCGTCCGGACGAGGAAACCCGCACCATCGGTCGCCTGATCCTGGATGCGTCGTTCTCGCCGGTGCGCCGCGTCGCCTACGCGGTCGAATCCGCGCGCGTCGAGCAGCGTACCGACCTGGACAAGCTGGTCCTGGACATCGAGACCAACGGCACGATCGATGCCGAGGAAGCCGTGCGCACCGCCGCCGACATCCTCAGCGATCAGCTGTCGGTGTTCGGCGACTTCACCCATCGCGACCGTGGCGCGGCCAAGCCGGCCAGCAATGGCGTGGATCCGGTGCTGCTGCGTCCGATCGACGATCTGGAACTGACCGTGCGTTCGGCCAACTGCCTGAAGGCCGAGAGCATCTACTACATCGGCGATCTGATCCAGAAGACCGAAGTGGAACTGCTCAAGACCCCGAACCTCGGCAAGAAGTCGCTGACCGAGATCAAGGAAGTGCTGGCCCAGCGTGGCCTGTCGCTCGGCATGAAGCTGGAGAACTGGCCGCCGGCCGGCGTCGCCCAGCACGGCATGCTCGGCTAAGCAGCGGCACCTGGCCGATGCCGCACCGGCATCGGCCACGGACGCTGCAGTCCGGTCATGGATGGCCGGGCAAGGGCTCCACGGAGCCCGGGTAAGACCGCCAGGGATGGAAGCAGGGGCGCCTTCGCGGCGCCTCGCGCCGCATCAGTTGCACAACTACGCCGACGGGTCTTCAAGCCCGCGGCGTTGTCTGGTCAGGGACGGCCGGCTCGGACCATCCGCAGTCCATTGTTCAACGCCAGGACGGCGACAGCGATCTCCAGCAGTTTCAACTTTCCATAGGAACCAAGACCATGCGTCACCAGAAATCCGGCCGCAAGTTCAACCGCACCAGCGCCCATCGCCAGGCGATGTTCTCCAACATGGCGGCCTCGCTGTTCAAGCACGAGCTGATCAAGACCACCCTGCCGAAGGCCAAGGAGCTGCGTCGCGTCGCCGAGCCGCTGATCACCATCGCCAAGGTCGATGGCGTCGCCAATCGCCGTCTGGCCTTCTCGCGCCTGCGCGACAAGGAAGCGGTGGGCAAGCTGTTCGTCGAGCTGGGCCCGCGTTACCAGTCGCGCCCGGGCGGCTACCTGCGCATCCTGAAGTGTGGCTTCCGCGCCGGCGACAACGCGCCGATGGCGTACGTCGAGCTGGTCGATCGCCCGACCGCGATCGCCGAGGAAGTGGCCGAGTAAATCCGGCCCGCACCGCGTCAGCAAGAAGCCCGGCACGTCCGGGCTTTTTTGCGTCTGGACGGCGACGGTTTGCGCCGCGCAGGCGCTGTCGCGTTCGCCGCGCCCAGGGACGCACGGCACATGGTGGCGAGGCGGGCGATGGCGGATAATGCGCTGACCGTTCATGTGAGCCCGACCCGATGAACCCGTTACGCTGGAGTTTCCGCGCGCAGTTCCTGTTCGGCTTTCTGATCTGTGCCGGGTTGCTGGGCTATGCGATCTACGTGCAGGTGCAGCTCGGCATCGAGCCCTGTCCGCTGTGCATCTTCCAGCGCATCGCGTTCGCCGCGCTCGGCCTGCTGTTCCTGCTCGGCGCCTTGCACGGGCCGGCCCGCAGCGGCGGACGCAAGGTCTATGGCGTGCTGGCGTTCCTGGCCGCGGCCGTTGGTGCCGGCATTTCCACCAAGCACGTGTCGGTGCAGCTGTTTCCCGATCCGATGGCCTCCTGCGGTCCGCCGCTGAGCTTCCTGCGCGAGACGATGGGGCCGTTCGAAGTGCTGCGCCGGGTGCTGACCGGGACCGGCGACTGCGGCAATATCGACTGGCGTTTTCTCGGCCTGTCGATGCCGATGTGGTGCCTGATCTGTTTCGTGGCGTTGGCGCTGTTCGCGCTGTATGCCGGGTTCAAGGCCCGGCGGCGCTCGCTGCACTGAGGTTTCCGCGTGCTGCGTCTTGTCGTGGGCTGAGAGGCAGCGCACCTGTAGGAGCGACTTCAGTCGCGACAGGTACTATCGGTAAGCCTCTGTCGCGGCTGAAGCCGCTCCTACACGGTGCTGCAGGCGGTAAACGGATGGCATGAATCCGCGGGCAGCAGCGGCGGCCGCTGCGAACGATCGCGGCGCCGCACCCATCCATGCATCCAGGCCGGCCCGTCCTGCGGGCTCGGCCTGGCTACGCATCTGCCTCAGAAATCCTGCTGCAGGCTCAGGTAGACGCCGCGACGCGGCGCCCATTGCGGGGCGAACACGCCGATGCCGCCGCCGTCGCGCAGCTGGTAGGCGCGATCGAGCACGTTGAGCACCGCCACTTGCGCGTGCAGCGGATGCGCGCTGAGCGCGAAGTCGTGGCCGGCGCTGAGGTTCAGCTGGAAGTACGACGGCAGCTCGCCGCCGTTGGGCACGGTGTCGGTATCGGTGCGCAGGCCGCTGCCGAACAGATAGTTGGCGCCGATCCGGCTGGCGTCGTCGAGCGCGTAGCTGATGCCGCCGGACGAGGTGAACTTCTGGTCGTGGTCCAGGTGGATCCAGTTGTCGTAGACGTAGGCCAGCGCGTCCGGATCGAAGTTGTACAGGCTGGTCATGACCCGCTTGCCCATCGCCTTGCTGTAGGCGACGTTGAAGTAGGCGGTGACCGGCCCGTTGCTGTAGTCGGCGCTGAACTCCGCGCCGCGGATGCGGCCGTAGCGGTAGTTGAACGTGGAATACACGTAGGCGGCGCCGAACTGGCCTTCGTCCTGCAGGCGGTCGGCCTTGCGGTAGTAGGTGTCCAGGCCCAGGGTCAGGTGTTCGTTGACCACCTGCGAGATGCCCAGGTCGTAATAGTCGCTGCGCTCGCTCAGCGGCGTGGTCGCGCCGCCGGCGGTGGACTGCTGGTTGGTGGTGCCGTCGTACAGGGCGATGTCGCTGGTGGAGATCAGTTCGCTGGCCGGCGGGGTGAAGTAGCGCGCATAGCCGGCGTGCACGGTGGTGTCGGCGCTGGCCTGCCAGACCACGCCCAGGCGCGGGCTGAGCTGGCCTTCGGTGGTGCCGAACGCCTTGTAGCGGTCGCCGCGCACGCCGTAGTTCACGGTCCAGTCGTCGCCGATCTTCCATTCGTCCTGCAGGTACAGCGCGTAGGTGCTGGCGTGGAAGCGGCTGGCGTCGGGGATGAAGACCGGCGTGTTGTTGGTCTGGTTGCCGTCGGCGTCGGCCGGGAACACATAGGAATTGTTGCTGGCGATGGCGTGCTCGAAATTGCCGTACACGCCGTAGCGCAGCGTGTGTGATTCGCCGAGCGGGGTGGAGAAGTCGGCCTGCACGGTGTTGGCGCGGTTGCTGCGGTCCACCTGCGAGGCGACGCCGTTGAAGATCAGGTCGCCGGCGACGTCGGGCGAGAACGCGACGCTGCTGTAGCGCTGTCCGGCCGACAGCTGGTAGCTGGTGGCGCCGAGCGAACCCTGCAGCACCAGGGTGCCGAAGCGGGTGTTCTCGCGCTGGTTCTCGTCGAGCTTGGACGAGTCGAAGTCGGTGGTGCCCAGGTAGTCGTAGGCAGGGGTCTGCCCTGGATTGTTCGGGATCTGGAAGCGGTTGTTGGCGTAGCCGACCAGCAGGCTGAGCCGGGTGTTCTCGTCGATCAGGTAGCTGAGGTCGGCGAAGCCTTTGCCCTGATGGGTCTTGTCGTGCTCGGGGTCGCGGCTGTTGACCGGATTCTCCAGGCCGAGCTTGTTCTGCTCGTAGTCGCCGGTGACGAACCAGCTCCAGCGGCCGCTGCTGCCCCACCAGGAGGCGTTCGGATTGAGCGTGCCGTAGGAGCCGCCGGTGATGCCGACGCTGCCGCCGTTGCCCAGTTCCACGCCGCTCTTGGTGGTGATGTCCACCACTGCCGCGGTGCGGTCGCCGAACTGCGCCGGCAGCGCGCCATCGAGCAGCTTGATGCTCTTGATCGTGCGCGGGTCCAGGCTCTGGCCGAAGCCGGAGATGGACTCGGGGATCAGCACGCCATTGATGCGGTACTGCAGGTTGGCGTGGTCGCCGCGCACGTGGATGCCGCCATAGGAGTCCTGGACCACGCCCGGCGCCTGCAGCAGCACCTGGTTGAGCGGGGTGGAGGCGCCCAGCGGCAGCCGCTCGATGTCCTCGGCGGTGATCGCGTACTGGCTGCTGCCGATGTCCGGCGACAGCGCGTTGCGCGCCGCTTCCAGCTTGGCGGTGACGGTGACCGCATCCAGGTCGGTGGTGCGTTCGGGACCGGTGTCGGCGCTAGCCGCATCGGCGGCGAAGGCGAGGCCGGGCGCGGCCAGCAGGACGAGGGCGATGGCGGCGGAGAGGGGGCGGGGCGTCATGGCGTAGGCGAGACCTGGGGAGGAAGGGAAAAGATTTGTTATGTAATAACATTCTGCTTTCGCAGTGGCGTTGGCGTAGGCCGGAAGTCATGCATGGCATGTGCGCTTTGCCTGCCGTTCATGTGCTTCACGCTGCTGCGGCCACGGCTGCGCAACCGCGTCACGCAGTGCTTTGCGTCGCGGCCTGGCTCTGCGAACATCGCAGGTTGCCAAGGAGTCCTTTCATGAACCTGTCCGTCCCCGCCGCCCCGCCCGAATCCGCTTCGCCGTCCTGGGCGCCCGCAAGCTGGCGCGGCAAACCCGCGCTGCAGATGCCGGTGTATCCGGACGCGCAGGCGCTGGAGGCGACGCTGGGCGAATTGCGCCATCTGCCGCCGCTGGTCACTTCGTGGGAGATCTTCGCGCTGAAGAAGCAGCTGGCCGAGGCGCAGGAAGGCAAGCGGTTCCTGCTGCAGGGCGGCGATTGCGCGGAGAACTTCAGCGATTGCGAGTCGGGCACGATCTCCAACCGGCTCAAGGTGCTGCTGCAGATGAGCCTGGTGCTGGTGCACGGCTTGCGCCTGCCGGTGGTGCGGGTCGGCCGCTATGCCGGCCAGTACGCCAAGCCGCGCTCGGCCGATACCGAGACCCGCGACGGCGTGACCCTGCCCAGCTACCGCGGCGACGTGGTCAACGGCCCGGAGTTCACCGCGCAGGCGCGCGTGCCCGATCCGCGGCGGATGATCACCGCGCACTCGCGTTCGGCGATGACGATGAACTTCGTGCGCGCGCTGATCGATGGCGGCTTCGCCGACCTGCACCATCCCGAGTACTGGAACCTGAGCTGGGTCGGCTACTCGCCGCTGGCCGAGGACTACCAGAAGATGGTGGCCTCGATCGGCGACGCGGTGCGCTTCATGGAGACGCTGTCCGGTGCGCAGCTGTACAACCTCAACCGGGTCGATTTCTACACCTCGCACGAAGCGCTGCTGCTGCCGTACGAGGAAGCGCTGACCCGCGAGGTGCCGCGGCAGTGGGGCTGGTTCAACCTGAGCACGCATTACCCGTGGATCGGCATGCGTACCGCCGCGCTGGACGGCGCGCATGTGGAATATTTCCGCGGCATCCGCAACCCGATCGCGATCAAGGTCGGGCCGTCGGCGCAGCCGGACCAGTTGCTGCGCCTGATCGACGTGCTCAATCCCGAGGACGAACCGGGCCGGTTGACCTTCATCCACCGCATGGGCGCGGCGCAGATCGCGCAGAAACTGCCGCCGCTGCTGGATGCGGTGAAGCGCGACGGCCGCCGCGTGCTGTGGGTGTGCGATGCGATGCACGGCAATACCGAGAGCACCAGCAACGGCTACAAGACGCGGCGCTACGACAACGTGCTGGGCGAGGTGGAGCAGTCGTTCGACATCCATGCTGCGGCCGGCACGCGGTTGGGCGGTGTGCACCTGGAGCTGACCGGCGAAGACGTCACCGAATGCACTGGCGGCGCGCGCGAGCTGACCGAGCGCGACCTGGAGCGGGCATATCGCTCCAGCGTGGATCCGCGTCTGAACTACGAGCAGTCGCTGGAGATCGCGCTGGCGATCGTGCGCAAGCAGAACGGGCGCAGCGTGCCGCTGAGCACGGACTGACGGCGCGTTCCCTCGGTCACCGCAGCGCGCTTGCTGGTGCGCTGCGTGCCCCAGGTGCCGATGGCGTGGCGATGGCGCTCGTCGGCGCGCTTGAAGTCGTCGATATCCGACACCGCGAATGCAGCTGCAGCGCGCGTGTCGCGGCCTGCGATGGGGGGCTGGTTGGCGATGTCGGCGCCTCGGGTCTTGGCAGGCGCCGCGTCTGCCGCATCCAGCTTCGGACGTAACTGAAGACGCATCATCTGCAGCGGCGGCTGCGGACCGTTGGCGAGTTGCTTGTCGCCGCTCAGGAAGCACGCACGCTGCGATCGCGCACACCGGTCGTGGACTGCGCCAGCAACGGGGCGCCACTCGCCCGCGATGCGCCTGTCGCGGATGTGCGCCGTGCGCACGCCTGGCGATGGCGCTGCGATTCGTGCCGCGGCACAGCGCTCGACACTGCGCTCATGCCTGCTTTGCCACACTGTCGCGACTCCTCCCCCCTTCAAGGAGCGCATCTTGAACCTGGATCTCGACTGGATCCCGTGGCGCGCTTACACGCTGCCGATCGGCGCCGCGGTAGTGCTCGGCTTCCTCGCCTGGTGGCTGTTGTTGCGCATCGCGCAGCGCATGCGCGGGCGCGACTACCGGCGCGCGCGCATCATCCGCGTGGTCAGCGTGCCGATGGCCTTCCTGCTGCCGATGCTGATGCTCAGCTTCGCACTGGAATCCACGCCGCTGGACGAGCGCGCGTTGACCGACCTGCAGCACCTGCTGCATATCGGCATGATCGGTTGCGTGACCTGGCTGCTGGTGCGCGGCGCCGCCGCGCTGGAAAAGGCCATCCTGCGCAGCTATCCGATCGAAGTGGCCGACAATCTGACCGCGCGGCGCATCCAGACCCAGACCCGGGTGCTGGCACGCGTGGCGATGGGCACGATCATCCTGCTCGGCACCTCGGTGGTGCTGCTGACCTTCCCGGCTGTGCGGCAGATCGGCACTACGCTATTGGCCTCGGCCGGCATCATCGGCCTGGTCGCCGGTATCGCCGCCAAGCCGGTGTTCGGCAACCTGATCGCGGGCCTGCAGATCGCCCTGACCCAGCCGATCCGGCTCGACGACGTGGTCATCGTCGAAGGCGAGTGGGGCCGCATCGAGGAGATCGGCAGTTCCTACGTGGTGGTGCGGATCTGGGACGAGCGGCGCATGGTGGTGCCGTTGACCTGGTTCATCGAAAATCCGTTCCAGAACTGGACGCGCAGCAGCGCCGACCTGCTCGGTACCGCGTTCCTGTGGCTGGATTACCGCACGCCGATGCCGCAGCTGCGCGCCGAGCTGGAGCGGATCTGCAAGAGCGAGCCGCTGTGGGATGGACGCGTCTGCGTGACCCAGGTGACCGAGACCAGCGAGAGCACGATCCAGGTGCGCCTGCTGGTCAGCGCGCGCAATTCCGGCGATGCGTTCGACCTGCGCTGCATCGTGCGCGAACGGATGATCGATTTCCTGACCCGCGAACATCCGTATGCCTTGCCGAAGCTGCGCGCGGAGATCTCCTCGGACACCGCGCGCGCGGCACCGCGGCCGCCATCGACGGCCAGCGACTCGGCGGCGATGCGCTCGCCCGGCGCCGAGGATGGCGCGCCGGCGGCGACAGCGGTGCAGGATCCGGGCGCGCCGAGGCCGGATACGGCGTAGCGTCGCGTTGTGCCGTGTCGTGTCGGCGTGGCGGCAGGCGCCGGCCGCGTCCACGCGTTGTTGGTGACGCATGGATTCTCATTGAAACCTGTAGGAGCGGCTTCAGCCGCGACCGGGGCTTTACTGGTAACGCCCGGTCGCGGCTGAAGCCGCTCCTCCAAAGGCCTTCTTCGCCAACCGTCTGTCGATGGGTTGCGCCTTGGCGCCGTTGCGGCGCTATTCGCTTTACGGATGCTCCGTGGCCTGCGGCAGCGTCGGCAAGAACGCTGGCGGCGTGCGTGCGCGGCTGCGCTGTTCGTAGGCGTAGCCCAGTTCGATCAGGCGCGGTTCGCTCCAGGCGCCCCCGATGAACACCAAGCCCAGCGGCAGGCCGTCGCTGGCGCCCATCGGCACGGTCAGGCTGGGATAGCCGGCCACCGCCGCCGCGCCGTAGCTGGCGCCGGGAAAGTCGTCGCCGTGGAGCGGGTCGGTCTTCCAGGCGCGGCCGGTGGTCGGCGCGATCAGCGCATCCAGCCGCTGCGCGCGCAGGGCCGCGTCGATGCCGTCCGGACCGGCCAGGCGCCTGGCTTTCGCCCGCGCTTCCAGGTAGGCCGGGTCGTCCAGGCCGCGGGTGGCCTGCGCCTGTTCGAACAGCGCCTGGTCGAAGTGCGCCAGCTCGCGCTCGGCATGCGCGCGGTTGAACGCGATCAGTTGCGCCAAGGTGCGCAGCGGCGCCTGGCGCGTGTCGAGGTAGCGTTCCAGCCCGGCCTTGAACTCGGTCAGCAAGACGGTCAGTTCGGCGTCGTCCCATTGCCCGGCGGTGGGGATCCGCGCAGCGACCACGGTGGCGCCGGCCGCACGCAACGCGGCGACCGCGCGCGCCTGCGCCGCGGCGATGTCCGGGGTCTGGGTCAGCGGCGAGGGCAGCAGGCCGATGCGCGCGCCGCGCAGCGCGTCGCGGCGCAGGTGCGCGGCGTAGTCGTAGCCGGGCGGACGCGGTGCCGCGGCGGTGGCCGGGTCGGCAGGATCGGGCGCGGCCAGCACGCTCAGCAGCGTCGCCGCGTCGGCGACGCTGCGGGTCATCGGTCCGGCCGTGTCCTGGCTGGCGGAGATCGGGAGGATGCCGTCGCGGCTGACCAGGCCGACGGTCGGCTTCAGCCCGACCAGGCCGTTCACCGCGGCCGGGCAGACGATGCTGCCGTCGGTCTCGGTGCCGATGCCGGCCACCGCCAGATTGGCCGACACGGCTACGCCGGTGCCGGCGCTGGAGCCGCAGGGATTGCGATCGAGCACGTACGGATTGCGGGTCTGCCCGCCGCGCGCGCTCCAGCCGGAACTGGATGTGCTGGAGCGGAAGTTGGCCCACTCGCTGAGGTTGCTCTTGCCCAGGATCACCGCGCCGGCCTGGCGCAGGCGCTGCACCAGGAAGGCATCGTGCGGCGGGTGGAAGTCGGCCAGCGCCAGCGAGCCGGCCGAGGTGGCCATCGGCCGCGCATCGATGTTGTCCTTCAACACCAGCGGGATGCCGTGCAGCGGGCCACGCAGATGCCCGGCGCGGCGTTCGGCGTCCCGCTGCCGCGCTTCGTCCAGGGCGCGCGGATTGCGTTCGATGATCGCGTGCAGCGCCGGCCCTTGCCGGTCCAGCGCGTCGATCCGTTGCAGGTACGCCGCGGTCAGACCGGCGCTGTCGAGCGTGCCGCGCGCCATCCGCGCCTGCAGCGCGGCGATGTCGGTTTCGGCATGGCCGAACGCGTCTGGGGCTGGTGGCGGCGCGGCGACGGCGGTGTCGGGCGCGACGGGATGCCGGCAGCCGGCGAGGGCGCCGCACAGCAACAGGGCGGGCAGCAGGCGCATCGGCAGGTTCCCGGGAAGTCGTTCTCCAGGAGGCTACGCAGCGCTATGGGGATTGGCAAACCGGTGCGGGCGCCTGCCCGCATGCGTTCAGTGCGCGGGACGCCGCCGGCGCCGGATCAGGTCGCGGGCCAGGATGCCGACCACGGCCAGGTTGATCGCCAGCACCGCCCACGCGGCCCAGCCGGGATGGCGCACGATCGCGTAGATGTCGAACGGCAGGTAGATGGCCGCGGAAATGCAGCCCAGCATCGACGCCCAGGCCTTGGCGCGCCATAGGCCCCAGGCTTCGACGATGTGCAGCACGCCGTAGGCGAGCATGCCGGCGGCGGCAAGATGCACCGCGCCGGGATTGATCATGGTGAGCAGCGACGGCAGCGCGCCGTGCTCCGGGTCCAGGCTGAAACGCACGATCAGCCGGCCCACCGCCGCGCGCAGCGGCAGCGGGCCCATCAGTTCCAGACCCGTGGCCGCGAGCACCGCGAGCAGGCCTTTGCCGGCCTCCAGCAGTGCGATCAGGTGCAGGCCCGGATGCGCGTGCGGATCCGGGTTGTACGCCTTCTTGCTGGCCACGGGAACTCGGCGATCAGCCGCCGCGACCGGCGCGCTTGCGATCGCTTTCGGTCAGGAACTTCTTGCGCAGGCGGATTTCCTTCGGGGTGACTTCGACCAGCTCGTCGTCCTCGATGAAGTCCAGTGCCTGTTCCAGCGTGTACTTGATCGCCGGGGTCAGCTTGATCGCATCGTCCTTGCCCGAAGCGCGCATGTTGGTCAGCGGCTTGGTCTTGATCGCGTTGACGGTCAGATCGTTGTCCTTGGAGTGGATACCGATCAGCTGGCCTTCGTACACGTTGTCGCCTTCGGCGGCGAACAGGCGGCCACGCTCTTCCAGCGGCCCCAGCGAGTAGGCGGGGGTGGCACCGGCGGCGTTGGCGATCATCACGCCGTTCTGGCGCTTGGCGATGGCGCCCTGTTCCTTCGGGCCGTAATGGTCGAACACGTGGAACAGCAGGCCCGAGCCCTGGGTCAGGGTGCGGAACTCGTTCTGGAAGCCGATCAGGCCACGCGCCGGGATCATGTAGTCAAGGCGCACGCGGCCCTTGCCGTCCGGCTCCATGTTCTTCAGCTGGCCCTTGCGGATGCCCAGCTTCTCCATCACGCCGCCCTGGTGCTGCTCTTCGATGTCCACCACCAGCTGCTCGACCGGCTCCATCAGCTTGCCGTCGATCTCCTTGACGATGACTTCCGGGCGCGACACCGCCAGCTCGAAGCCTTCGCGGCGCATGTTCTCGATCAGCACCGACAGGTGCAGCTCGCCGCGGCCGGAGACCAGGAACTTGTCCGGGTCGGACCCTTCCTCGACCTTCAGCGCGACGTTGTGCAGCGTCTCGCGCTCCAGGCGCTCGCGGATCTGGCGGCTGGTGATGAACTTGCCGCCGCTGTGTTCCTTGCTGCCGGCGAACGGCGAGTTGTTGACTTGGAAGGTCATCGAGATGGTCGGCTCGTCCACGGTCAGCGCCGGCAGCGCTTCCGGGGTGTCGAGCGCGCAGATGGTGTCGGAGATGCTCATGTCGGCGACGCCGGAGATGGCGACGATGTCGCCGGCCTCGGCCTCTTCCACTTCCACCCGCTCCAGGCCCATGAAGCCCAGCACCTGCAGGATCTTGCCCTGGCGCTTCTTGCCTTCGCGGTCGACGATGCTGACCGGCATGTTCTTCTTGACCTTGCCGCGCTGGATGCGGCCGATGCCGATCAGGCCGACGAAGTTGTTGTAGTCCAGCTGGCTGATGCGCATCTGGAACGGGCCGTCCGGATCCACCTGCGGCGGCGCCACGTGCTTCATGATCGCTTCGTACAGCGGGGTCATGTCGCCTTCGCGGGCGCTGTCGTCCAGGCTCGCATAGCCGTGCAGCGCCGAGGCGTAGACGATCGGGAAGTCGAGCTGTTCGTTGGTCGCGCCGAGCTTGTCGAACAGGTCGAACACCTGGTCGATCACCCAGTCCGGACGCGCGCCCGGGCGGTCGATCTTGTTGACCACCACGATCGGCTTGAAGCCCATCGCGAAGGCCTTCTGGGTCACGAAGCGGGTCTGCGGCATCGGCCCGTCCATCGCGTCGACCAGGATCAGCACCGAGTCCACCATCGACAGCACGCGCTCCACTTCGCCGCCGAAGTCGGCGTGTCCGGGGGTGTCGACGATGTTGATGCGGTTGCCCTGCCAGGTGATGGCCGTGTTCTTGGCCAGGATCGTGATGCCACGTTCCTTTTCCTGATCGTTGCTGTCCATCACGCGCTCGGCCAGCACCGTGCGCTCGGAGAGGGTGCCGGACTGCTTCAGCAGGCAGTCGACGAGGGTGGTCTTGCCATGATCGACGTGGGCGACGATGGCGATATTGCGAAGATTTTCGATGGACATGCGAAAGGGGGCCAACCGGCGCCAGAAAGGAAGGAGAGTAAGCCCCCTATTATACCTGTATCCCGGCGCGCCTGCCGGTTCAGGATTCAGGCGGCGGCGGTGGCGCTGCCGGCGGCACCGGAGGCGGGCCAAACAGGCCGGCGTGTATCCTATGCGCCCCAAATGACGCCCCCGTTTCCAAGGAATCCCATGTCCCTGATCGCCCATTTCGACACCGCCCGCGGCCCGATCACCATCGAGCTGTATCCCGACAAGGCGCCGCTGACCGTGGCCAACTTCGTGAACCTGGCCAAGCGCGGCTTCTACGACGGGCTGAGCTTCCACCGCGTGATCGCCGACTTCATGATCCAGGGCGGCTGCCCGGAAGGCTCCGGCCGCGGCGGCCCGGGCTACCGTTTCGAGGACGAGACCAACAACGGCGTGCGCCACGAGCGCGGCGTGCTGTCGATGGCCAACGCCGGTCCCAGCACCAACGGCAGCCAGTTCTTCATCACCCACACCGCCACCCCGTGGCTGGACGGCAAGCACACTGTGTTCGGCAAGGTGACCCAGGGCCTGGACGTGGTCGACAGCGTCGCCCAGGGCGATGCGATCAACAAGATCACCATCGAAGGCGATACCGATGCGGTGCTGGCGGCCAAGGCCGACCGCGTCGCCGAGTGGAACCGCCTGCTCGACGCCTGAGTGCCGCCGCGACCGGCCCTGGCGGCCGGTCGCCGATGGCCTGCGTGCTAACATTTCCCGGTTGATTGCCGCGCCCGACCCTCGATGACGATGCGTCTCCTTTTGCTGTGCATGGTGCTGCTCGGAATCGGCGGCGGCGTGCACGCGTGGTGGCGCAGTTCGGGGGCCGCATCGGCGCCGGCAACGCTGGCGGCCGGCGATCCGCGGCGGCTCACCGGCGAAGACGGCATCGTCATGCTGGCCGCCGACTGGTGCGGCTACTGCCGCCGGCAACAGGCCGATTTCGAACGCGCCCAGGTCCGCTACCGCGTGCTCGACGTGGAGCAGGAGGAAGGCCGCCTGGCCGCCGCCGCGCTGGGCCGCGAAGGCGTGCCGATCACGGTGATCGGCCAGCACGTGATCGACGGCTACGACACCGCCGCCCTGGACGCGCATCTGCAGCCGCTCGGCTACCGCGTCTACTGACCCCCTTAATCCCTTTTTTAGCAGAGGAACCCCCCATGAAGACACCCGTACGTGTTGCTGTGACCGGCGCTGCCGGCCAGATCGGCTATGCCCTGCTGTTCCGTATCGCCTCCGGCGAAATGCTGGGCAAGGACCAGCCGGTGATCCTGCAGCTGCTCGAGCTGCCGATGGAGAAGGCCCAGGCCGCGCTGAAGGGCGTGATGATGGAACTGGAAGACTGCGCGTTCCCGCTGCTGGCCGGCATGGTCGGCACCGACGACGCCGAAGTGGCGTTCAAGGACGCCGACGTGGCCCTGCTGGTCGGCGCGCGTCCGCGCGGCCCGGGCATGGAGCGCAAGGACCTGCTGCTGGAGAACGCCAAGATCTTCACCGCGCAGGGCGCGGCGCTGAACAAGGTCGCCAGCCGCAACGTCAAGGTGCTGGTGGTCGGCAACCCGGCCAACACCAACGCCTACATCGCGATGAAGTCGGCGCCGGACCTGAACCCGAAGAACTTCACCGCCATGCTGCGCCTGGACCACAACCGCGCGCTGAGCCAGCTGGCCGGCAAGCTCGGCAAGCCGGTCGGCGGCATCGAGAAGCTGGTGGTGTGGGGCAACCACAGCCCGACCATGTATCCGGACTACCGCTTCGCCACCGTCGAGGGCGCGTCCATCGCCGAGGCGATCAACGACCAGGAGTGGAACGCCGGCACCTTCATCCCGACCGTGGGCAAGCGCGGCGCGGCGATCATCGAGGCGCGCGGTTCGTCCTCGGCCGCCTCGGCCGCCAACGCCGCCATCGACCACGTGCGCGACTGGGTGCTGGGCAGCAACGGCAAGTGGGTGACCATGGGCGTGCCGTCCGACGGTTCCTACGGCATTCCGGAAGGCGTGATGTTCGGCTTCGCGGTGACCACCGAAAACGGCGAGTACACCCTGGTCAAGGATCTGCCGATCGACGACTTCAGCCAGAAGTACATCGACAAGACCCTGGCCGAGCTGGAAGAAGAGCGCAGCGGCGTGGCGCACCTGCTTGGCTGATCGCTGCGATCGAGGTACGGAAGACGCCGGGCTCGCCCGGCGTTTTTCTTTTGCGGGTATGCGCGCGACAACAGCGCTAGACTGCGCGGCCTGGAACGAGCATGGAGCGCACGATGCATCAACGGATATGGGGCTTGCTGCTGTTGTTGGCGGCTGGAGTGGCGTGGTCCGGCTCGGCCAAGGCCTGGCAGTCCTGCCAGGACGTGGTTGTCGGCATGTACAACAACCAGCCGGTGATGCAGAGCCAGTGCGCCTGGCTGGCCGGCGCGGTCGCGCTGGATCCGGCGACCCGCGCGATGGGCTCGGTATGGAATTACAGCGATGCCGACCAAGCCAAGGCGGCCGCCGCGCGCGACTGCGGTCCGTCATGCCTGGTGGTGAGCTTCTACGACGACTACTTCTATTTTGCTGCCTCGGACGAAGATGTCATCGGTTACGCCTCGACGGCGGAAGCGGCGCTGCGGCAATGCGAGCTCGCCAAGCCGGGCGTCCACTGCGACGTGGTCGTCTCGGCCGGCAGCGGCGGCCGCGCCGTGTATTGGCAATTCAATGCACTGGGCTACAACGGTACCCAGCAGAAAGCCTATGCGGTCAGCGGCGGCGTGCGTCGCGGCGAGGCCCGCCAGGCCGTGTTGCAGGCCTGCGGTGGCGAGGCGGCATGCTTCGCCTACGTGCATCAGCAGCCGCATGCGGCGATGGCGCTGGGCGACGACGGCAAGCTGTACGCAGCCGAGGGCAATAGCGCCTGGCAGGCGCGGCGTGCGGCAAAAAAGTACTGCTCTGGCGAGCAGGGCAAGAAGGCCAAGTGCGAGATCGTGGCCGAGACCAGCAAGGCCGCTTCCTAGCGTTCGGGCTGGCCCGCGCCGGACAAGCGGCTGGCGCGCCCCCAGCTAGGTCGGGGGCGCCACGCTCGCGCGGCGGCGATGGTCGCCGCTGCATCGCCATGCCACGACTGCGCGCGACAGCCAGCCTCTGCGGTATGCCTTCGCCGTTCGGCCGGCCATGACGTTGCGCCCGCGCGCGCCGGTTTGCGGGTGTGCTAGGTTTCCTCGGCCATTCATTTGGGGACATAGCATGACGCGCGCTCCGTACCGCTGGATCGGAGGGCTGGCGCTGGCCAGCCTGTTGCCGCTCGCCGCCAACGCCGCGGACAGCGGCTATCGGCAACCGCCGGAGCCGCTGCTGGGGGTGATGCGCGCGCCGCTGAATCCGTCGCCGCGGCTGGATCCCACCGGCAAGACCCTGCTGCTGGTGCAGCGCACCCAGTATCCGCCGATCGCGCGCGTGGCCGAGCCGTACCTGAAGCTGGCCGGGGTGCGTGTGGAGCCGCGCAGCCACAGCCGCCACGACATGTCCAACGGTTACGGCATCCGCGCCTGCCTGGAAGGTTTCAGCCTGGTCGATGTGGCCAGCGGCAAGCAGACCGCGGTGACCCTGCCGGCCGGCGCCTGTCCGGCGCTGCCGGTGTGGTCGCCGGACGGGCGCCGTTTCGCCTTCAACAACACCGCCGCCGACCGCGTCGAGCTGTGGTTGGGCGACGTCGCCACCGGCAATGTGCGCCGCATCGACGGCGTGCAGCTCAACCCGGTGCTGGGCGGCGAGATCCAGTGGCTGGGCGGCAGCGACACGCTGCTGCTGAAGACCGTGCCGCAGGACCTGGGTGCGGCGCCGCGCAAGGCGGCGGTGCCGCCGGGGCCGGAGGTCAAGGAAACCATCCAGGGCAAGGGCGAGAGCAGCACCTACGAGGCGCGCGACACGCTGTCCAGCCCCGAGGACGAGGCGCTGTTCACCTACTACGCCACCTCGCAACTGCTCACCGTCGATGCCGCCAGCGGCAAGCAGGCCAAGGTCGGCGCGCCGGCGGTCTATACCGCGGTGGACGGCGCGCCCGACGGCCGCCATGTGCGCGCGGAGCGGCTCAAGCGGCCGTATTCCTACGTCACCACCTATGCGCGTTTCGCCCACGATGTGGCGGTGCTCGATCTGTCCACTGGCGGCGAGCGCGTGCTGGCCGATCTGCCGGTCGCCGACCGGGTGCCGGTGCAGGGCGTGCCGACCGGCCCGCGTGCGTATTCCTGGCGGGCCAACCAGCCGGCCACGCTGGTCTGGGCCGAGGCGCTGGACGGCGGCGACTGGAAGGCCACCGTGCCCGCACGCGACAAGCTGCTGACCCTGGCGGCGCCGTTCACCGCCAAGCCGCGCGAACTGGCGCGGGTGACCCAGCGCTACGCCGGACTGTCCTGGTTCGCCCAGGGCGGGCAGGCGCTGCTGGACGAATACGACGAGAACCGTCACTGGCGGCGCACCACGCTGCTGGACGCCGATCGTCCCGGCACGCCGGGGCGCGTGCTGTTCGACCTGTCCACCGACGATCTGTACGCCGATCCCGGCACCCCGGAACTGCGCGTGCTGGCCAACGGCGAAGCGGTGCTGCACGAGGACCGCGGCGCGCTGTTCCTGAGCGGGCAGGGCGCCACGCCGGCCGGCGACCGCGCGTTCCTGGACCGCTACGAACTGGCCAGCGGCAAGACCGAGCGCCTGTTCCGCAGCGATGCCAGCGTCGACGAGGTGTTCGCCGGGTTCGCCGGCGACGATACGACCAAGCTGCTGACCTGGCGCCAGTCGCCGACCGATCCGCCGAACGTGTACCTGCGCGCGCTGGGCCAGGCGCAGACGGATGCGGCGGCGGGCGAAGCGGTCTACGCCTCGAGCATCGCGCCGGTCACCCGCTTCCCCGATCCGACGCCGCTGGTGCGGCAGATCAAGAAGCGGCTGGTGACCTACAAGCGCAAGGACGGGGTGGAACTGTCGTTCACCCTGTACACGCCGCCCGGCTACAAGGAAGGCACGCGGGTGCCGGCGATCCTGTACGCCTATCCGCTGGACTATGCCGACCCGTCCAAGGCCGGCCAGGTCAGCGGCGCCAACGAGCGCGATTTCACCCGGCTGAGTTCCTACCAGCTGCTGTTGCTGGCAGGCTACGCGATCATCGACGACACCGCCTTCCCGATCGTCGGCGATCCCAAGACCGCCTACGACACCTATCTGCAGCAACTGGTGGACAACGCCACCGCCGCGGTGGACAAGGCGGTGGAACTGGGCGTGGTCGACCGGCAGCGGATCGGCGTCACCGGCCACAGCCACGGCGCGCTGATGGCGGCCAACCTGCTGGCGCATACCGACCTGTTCCGCGCCGGCGTGGCGACCAGCGGCAGCTACAACAAGACCCTGACCCCGTTCGGCTTCCAGAACGAGCGGCGCTCGTTCTGGGCCGCGCCGGAGGTCTACGCGCAGGCCTCGGCATTCTTCCACGCCGACAAGATCAACGAGCCGCTGCTGATCGTGCACGGCATGGACGACGCCAATCCCGGCACCGAAACCACCCAGGCGCCGCGGTTGTTCCAGGCGATCCGCGGCAACGGCGGCACCGCGCGGCTGGTGCTGCTGCCGTTCGAACCGCACTGGTACACCGCGCGCGAGTCCAACGAGGACGTGGTGGCCGAGATGCTGGAGTGGTTCGACCGCTACGTGAAGAATGCGCCGCCGCGTGCGGCGGCGGCGAACGCGGCGGCGAAGAAGCACTAGCTGACTGGGCGGGAGACAACGATGCGGATGACCTTCCTGTGTGCAACGCTGCTGCTGGCGCTCACGTCCTGCGGTGCGGTCGACACGATGAAGAATGCGTATGCGCATTCGCAGGAAGTGGCCGCCGAGCTGGAGAAGTCGGTGGGCAACAAGCCGATGGTCGGCTTCAACTGGGCCAACGGCTCGCTGGTCCAGGTCACGGTCAACTTCCAGGGCGTGCCGCGCAAGCCGCTGGAGCAGATCGTGCAACTCAGCAAGGTCTCGGTGGCCATGCGCTTCCAGCAGGCGCCGGGGAACGTGGTGGTGACGTTTACGGTGCCGGGGAAGTAGTCCCGCATCCGTCGATTCGTCCAGCCGACGCCGCGTTGCGGCGCGGCTTGATTCAGGCGCGAGAAGAGCCATGGCCAAGCCCTGCTACTCCGGGACAACGACTCCCGTTCGTCGTGGGGACCTGGTCAAGTGGCACAACGACGAACGCCCATCGCAGGTGCTCTTTGTCATCAGCACTGGCGACTTTCCACCCGAAGAAGACGTAGCATCAAGAGAGTGGTTTCGGTCGGAGTTCGGCGAAGGCATCATGATCGACACACCGACCGCTGGTTGGGTGCTCGAGTCGGAAGACTGCTTGAACCTGGTACTGCTGCGTGCGGTCGATGCGCACGCCTGACGAAGCTCGTCCGAGCCGATGACGTTTCGCAGCGTTGATGGATAATCGCGAAGGAGCTCTGCATGCATCGCGCTGATGACGCGGTTGAGATCGAGCGACTTGTGAACGTGTTGGTCGCAGAAGGGTACTTCGCATATTGCAGGTGGGACGGCGCTGTGCCGTTCTTGTTCGCTCTCGGCGAAAAGAAGGCGCACTCGGTGGACGTGCGGCGTCGTGGGCAGCAAGTGGCAGTGGAATACTGGTTCGGGTATCCCGACGACGACTTCATTCGCGAAGAACTTTTCCAGAGCTTCGCTGAGACGGTGGCGCCGGTGCAGGCTTGGCTCGCCAAGGACACCACGAACTGACACGCCGTAGCGGCAGCTTCGTTTAACGGTGGCGATGGCGCGTGCTGCACTGCGGCCCGATCCGTGTCGTCCATCCAGGCGCGTTCGACCAAGGTCTGAACGACGCCCGCGCCGCCGAAGGACTATGCTCGGAGCCGGTGCACCGGCCTTGGGAGGGGCGGTATGGACTACGCGACGCTGTACCGGCGCTCGATCGAGCAGCCGCAGGAGTTCTGGGCCGAGCAGGCCAGGACCATCGACTGGCAGCGGCCGCCGCAGACCATCCTGGAGTACGACCACCCGCCGTTCCGGCGCTGGTTCGGCGGCGGCCTGACCAACCTGTGCCACAACGCGGTCGACCGGCACCTGCCCGAGCGCGCCGCGCAGCTGGCGCTGGTCGCGGTGTCCAGCGAGACCGGGCAGACCCGCGAATTCACCTATGCGCAGCTGCACGCCGAGGTCAATGCCTTCGCCGCGGTGCTGCTGCGTCTGGACGTGCAGCGCGGCGACCGCGTGGTCATCTACATGCCGAACATGGCCGAGGCGGTGTTCGCGATGCTGGCCTGCGCGCGCATCGGCGCGGTGCACTCGGTGGTGTTCGGCGGTTTCGCCGCGCACAACCTGGCGCTGCGCATCGACGATGCGGCGCCGAAGCTGCTGATCGCCGCCGATGCCGGCAGCCGCGGCGGCAAGATCATCCCCTACAAGCCGCTGGTCGATGCCGCCTGCGCGGAAGCCAGCGCGCCGCCGCCGAAGGTGCTGATCGTCTCGCGCGGGCTGGATCCGGCGCAGCCGCGCAGCGACGGGCGCGACGTGGACTACGCCGAGTTGCGCGCGCAGGTCGGCGACGCGCAGGTGCCGGTGACCTGGCTGGAATCCAACGAACCCAGCTATCTGCTGTACACCTCCGGCACCACCGGCAAGCCCAAGGGCGTACAGCGCGACGTCGGCGGATACGCGGTGGCGCTGGCGCTGTCGATGCGCACGGTGTTCGATTGCGCGCCGGGCCAGGTGATGTTCTCCACGTCCGATGTCGGCTGGGCGGTCGGCCATTCGTACAACGTGTACGGTCCGCTGATCGCCGGCTGCACCTCGCTGCTGTACGAGGGCTTGCCGGTCAATCCGGATCCCGGCGTGTGGTGGGCGCTGTGCGAGAAATACCGGGTGCGCACCATGTTCTCCTCGCCGACCGCGATCCGCGTGCTGAAGAAGCACCCGGTGCGCCACATCCGCGACCACGACCTGAGCGCGTTGCAGTACCTGTTCCTTGCCGGTGAGCCGCTGGACGAGCCGACCGCGCTGTGGATCGGCGAGGCGCTGGGCAAGCCGATCATCGACAACTACTGGCAGACCGAGACCGGCTGGCCGGCGCTGACCTTGCTGCCAGGACTGGAAATGCGGCCGGTCAAGCCGGGTTCGCCGGGCTTTCCCAATCTCGGCTACAAGATGAAGATCGTCGACCCGCAGGGCATCGAGGTGCCGGCCGGGCGCAAGGGCGTGCTGGTGATCGAGCCGCCGCTGCCGCCGGGCTGCATGACCACGGTGTGGAACGACGACGCGCGCTTCCTGCGCAGCTATTTCAGCCATTTCGACGAGCTGCTGTACAGCTCGCTGGACTGGGCGATTCGCGACGACGACGGCTATACCTTCATCCTCGGCCGCACCGACGACGTGATCAACGTCGCCGGCCATCGCCTCGGCACGCGCGAGATCGAAGAAGCCATCGCCGGCCATGCGGACGTGGCCGAGGTGGCGGTGATCGGCATGCACGACGAACTGAAGGGGCAGGTGCCGGTGGTCTTCGCGACGCTGAAACAACAGGCATCGCCCGATGCCGCCGCCGCCATTGCCGAACAACTGCGGCAATGCGTGGTGGAGCGGCTCGGTGCGGTGGCGCGGCCGGCGCAGGTGTATCTGGTGCAGGCATTGCCGAAGACGCGATCGGGCAAACTGCTGCGGCGATCGCTGCAGGCGCTGGCCGAGCAGCGCGATCCCGGCGACCTGTCGACGCTGGACGATCCGGGCGCGCTCGACGAGATTCGCCGCGCGTTGGCGCGCTGAGGCGCCACTGCATCGCGCAACAAGCGCGCCGGCTGCCGCTGACGCGCAATCACAGGGGAGGGTGGCGAATGAGCGAGCGCTATGCCAAGACCGACGCCGGACGGCAGGAGATCGCGGACCGCGCACGCCGGTTGCCGGCGCAGTTGCGCTCGATCCTGCTGGTGGTGGATGGGCACAAGGACGACAGCGCGCTGCAGCAGATCGTCGCCGGCCTGCATGCGCCGGAAGACGCCTTGGCGCAGCTGCAGCAGATGGGCCTGATCGCCCGCGGCGGCGATGCGTCGGCCTCGCCTGCGCCTGCAGCATCGTCATCGATATCGCCATCGGGCACGCCGCCGGCAGCGGCGACGTCGGCCGGCGCCATCGATCCGCTGGCCAGTCCGGGCGATGCGCCGGTATCGCACGAAGCGGCGCAACGCTATTCGCGCCTTTACGACGCGATGAGCGAAGCGGTGCGCAAGTATCTGGGGCTGAAGGGTTATTTCATGCAGTTGCGGATCGAGCGCTGCAGCGACGCCGCCGCGCTCGAAGCGCTGCTGCCGGAGTTCACCGCCGCGCTCGGCAAGGCCAAGTCGCCAGCGCTGGCTGCGCGTTGGCTGCAGGACACGCTTGACGACGAGCGGCGTTAGCTGCGATCGAGCGCCGATGGCGTGCGCACGCAAACGCCGGCATGTGATGGCGAGGAAGCAAGGTCCGCTGTTGTAGGAGCGGCTTCAGCCGCGACAGGATGTCCCGGTGCCGCCTGTCGCGGCTGAAGCCGCTCCTGCAGGTTTCGTCTGTCTGCAGACAGATCAGGATGCGCTCTGACTGCGCTTGCTCAATTCAAGCCTTCGGCCTGCAGCGCCGCCTGCACCTGCGGATCGGCTGCCATGCGCGCGAAGAAGTCCTGCAGGTTGGCGCCGAGTTCGATCTTCAGCGCCTGCGCCCACCGCAGGGTGACGAACAGATACGCATCGGCGATCGAACGCTGCGTGCCGGCGAGCCATTGCTGCGTCGCCAGCTGCGCGTCCACGCGCGCGTACAGCGTACGCAGGCGTTCGCGCGCATGTTCCTGGGTGCGCGCGATCACCGCCGCGTCCTCGAGGTAGCGCGTGCTGCCGAACAACGGATGGAAGGCCGGATGCAGGTCGGCGTTGAGGAAGGCGAGCCAGCGCTGCACTTCGGCGCGACTGCGCGCGCTGCCGTCGCCCGTCAGCTGTGCCGCGGGTGCGCTATCGGCGATGTAGTTGAGGATCGCCGAGTTCTGGGTCAGCACCCACTCGTCCACCTGCAGCGCGGGCACCGCGCCGGCGGGATTGAGCGCGAGATAGGCCGGTGCCTTCATCGACGCGGCGTCGAGCACTTCCAGTTCGAACGGCAATCCCGCCCAGCGCAGCGCGATGTGGTCGGCCAGCGAGCAGGCGCCGGGCTTGGCATACAGTTTCATTGCAGACTCCGCACGAACAAAGGGCCGGGAAGCGTACCCGGCCCTGCGTGCGGTTGGCGATAGCGCCGCGCTGGCCGGTCAGGACGCGTTGCGCGGCCGCAGCTTCTGCACGCGGTAGAACGTGTGGTCGCCGATCGTCGCCACCTGGTAGGCGTTGCGCCAGCTCGGGCTGGCGATCGCATGCGCGGCGAAGTGGCTGGCGCCGGGCACGATCTCCTTGCGCTGGCCCTGCGGCAGCGCCCAGTTGCGCTCGGCGGCGAAGGCGACGTTGACCGCATCGGCCCAGGCGTCGTCGTTCTTCAGTTCGGTGCCGGGTTTCACCAGGCCCGGCGCGAACTGTTTGCGCGCGGTGACCACCTGGCACATCGAGTTGCCCCACAGCCCGCTGTCCAGGCGCCGCAGCGCCACCTCGGCGACCGCCTGCTGGCCGCGCAGCGTCTGGTCGCGCGCTTCCAGATAGACGGTGGTGCTCAGACACAGCGAATCGGCGGCGGGTTGCGGCAACAGTTGCGACAGCCAGAGTATCCAGGCCAGTTTCATATAACTCCTTGCTCCGTATGGGCCGTCATCGGGGCTGCACCGGGTGGCGCGGCAAGGCGATGCGGCTTGGCGTCATGGGGAGGCGGCCTGTCACGGGTCGCCCGGGTGCCGGCGCAATCTGGAGGCCGGCGGATCCACCAAGATGGGCGGATCGGAAGTGGCGCGCACAATAGGCGCCGCTTCCCCAATCGCAACTGAACCCCGGTTGTTGACAGGGTTCACTATCCGTGTGGTGCGCGCGGCGCGTGACCCCGCGCGCGGAGGTATCGAAGCGTGGTGTATCCGCTGCAACCAGGGTCAGGGAAACTGACCGCGTTGCATCAGCATCGCGTAGACCTTCACCACCGGATCGCGATGCTCGGCCAACTGCGCGAGCCGTTGCGCGTGGTCGGGCCAGCGCTGCATCTGCCCGGCGACTACGCGCAGATCGCCGAACCAGGTGTCGTGGTCCTGCGCGTAGTAGGGGCCGGACAGCAACGACGCCATCAGCGCGACGCCGCGATCGCGCGACGCGCCGCTCGGCGCATATTCCAGATAGCGCAGCAGTTCGCGCAGCCGTGCACGCTGCACGCGGCCGCTGCCATCGCCTGCCGCGGTCTGCTGCAGAACGCCATGGTCGAGCTGGTCGAGGAATTCGGCGGAGGCTTTTTCCAGCGCCGGGTCGGCGGCGGAGGCGTCGGGCAGCAGCAGTTGCGTGCGCACGTTGTAGCCGGCTTCGCGGATCAGCGAAACCGCCTCGTCGTCGATCGATTCCTGCGCCACCGGCGGTGCCGGCGGGATGCGTTCGTTCGGCAGTTCGGCGACGAAACGCTGCTCGAGCAGCCAGTGGTTGCCGAGCAGGCTCGCCGGGCAACGCGCCTGCGCCAGATGCGCCGCGACATAGGTGCGGTACGCCGCATGCAGCCGCTCGCGCAGTGCCGCGTCCTGCAGCCATTGCAGCAGCAGCGGCATGTCCGCGGCGACGCTCAGCTCGGTGGCGGTGAAGCTCGGATCGTTGCCGCGGATGCGCGCGAACATGCGCACCAGGCTGTCGGCGACCTGGGCCTGGCCGTTGCGCTCCAGCGCCGTGCTGGCGAGCACCATCTTCAGCGCCGGCGCCACGTCGGTTTCCTGTTGCGCCTTGTCCACGCGCTCGGCGAGCGCCGCCGCCTGCGGCGCGGCCTGGGCCGGCTGCAGTGCGGTCGCCAACGCGTAGGTCGGGCTGGGATCGTCGATCAGCTCGGCATCGCAGCCGGCGGCCTGCGGCGTCGGCAGCGCTGCGAACAGTGCGGCCGCCTGTGCGGGAGACGTCGCCAGGATGCGCGCAGCGCGCGTTTGCAGCGACAGCCGGTCCAGGCCGGCGGTGCGGGTATCGCGCAATTCGTCGCCGTGCTCTTCGCTGACATAGCCGGCGCTGGCCAGGCCGGGCATGCGCCGCATCGCGCGTTCCGCCAGGACCGACGCCTGTTGCGCCAGGCGCAGCGCGGCGTCGCGGCGATCGCTGCCGGCCGGCGACGGCAGGTCTTTGGCGTCGGCGATGCGCAGCAGCGCGTCGGCCTGGAAATCGGCCGGTAGCGCCTGCGCCGCGGCGATGACCTCGCGCGCCGATGGGCCGGGCACGGTGTCGGTGGAAGACGGTGATGCGGACGGCATGTCGGTCGCGGCGACAGCGCGATGCGCGGATGCCGGCGCGGCGACTGGCGCCGTGGCGGCGCGTGCGCCTTGCGCAGTCGCTGCGCGTTGCAACAGGAGCCAGCTCACGCCGGCGACGAGAAGCAGGACAAGCAGGTGACGGGGACGTGGACGGGGAACGGGACGCATAGCGGATGCTTCCTGGGTGGAGAGTGCAGCGGGAAGCCGGGGAGCGAACTCCCCGGCCGGATCATGCCGCGATCACTCGTAGCGCGAGGTATTCCGGAAAATGCGCGAACGGGTAATGCTGAGCGGGTCGTCGCTGATGATGCTGGTGAAGCCGGCCAACGCCTGCACGCCGAAGTCGGAGCGGTCGTCGGCGACTTCGTTGCCGAAGTACTTGGTGCGCGTCAGGTAGTCGCTCAGCGCCGCGCAGCAGGTGCCGTTGCTGCGCACGAAGTGCTGGCCGTCGTGGCTGCCGAGGCGGTACTCGGGCACCGGCGAGAACGCACCGAGCGCGCGGTGATTGGCCTGCTCGCCGGCCAGCAGTTCGCCGGTCGGATCGCTGCGGCGCGGTTGTTTGTTGCCGATTTCCAGCCAGGCGAAGCCTTTCTCGCCGCGCGCCTGTTCGATCCACGCATTGACGCGGCAGAACGGCGTGTTGGGGCTGATCGTTCCGCACAGGCCGGTGTAGCCGCCGTCGGCGAGCCTGTCCATGTCGCCAGCGTAGACGGTCGGTGCGAACGCGACGCCCTTGGTGTAACGGGTGATGTCGCTTGGCGTGCGCGGCAGCAGCGAGGCGCTGAACTTCAGTACCACCTGGTTCTGCATGCCCAGGTAGAGGGCCAGGTCGGCGGCGCGCGACACCGCATCCAGGGTCTTCAGGTCCAGCACCACGACCATGTGATTGGCGTTGCGGTGCACGGCATCCAACGCGTTGGCCAGCGGCACCGGGCGGTAGTTGGTCTTGGCGAAGTTCTTGTCGCGCAGGAACGAATTGACCAGCTCGTGGCTGGTCATGGTGCGGATGTCCGGATTCCAGCCGTTGCCCGGCTCGAAGATGTTGAAGCTCGGCGAATGGGCGATCACGCGGCCGGCGTTCTGGTCGTGGAACAGCCACGGCTGCCCGTCGGAGGACTGCTTGACGTCCAGTTCGATCGCTTCGATGTTGTTGTTGTAGGTGTTGAGGATGGAGCAGGTGGAATTTTCCGGGCAGCCGTTGCCGACCAGGCCGCGATGCGCGATCACCGCGACGCTGGCGCGGCTGCCCTGGTAGGGGCTTTTCATGGCGTTGAGGATGTGCTGCGGATTCCAGTTGTTGGCCGCCGAGGCGAGGCCGGACAACACGGTCAGCGAGGCGCAGGCCAGTACCAGCGATAGGCGTTTGAAGCGTTTCTTGGACGATTTCATGTGCTCTCCTGTTGGGAGTGGATGGATGGACGTGACACAGGCGCAATGACGCCGATGGCGGCCGACCGTGTTGGCGCGACCGTCGCGGCGAATCGCTCGGAACGACGGCTGCGCCATCCATGGGCGCGATCTGGCTCCATGCCGACCGTCTGGGGCTTGGCTCCCCGCGACGCGTCGCGACTGTCGCCGCGTCGCGAGGATTGAGATCGACGACGGCTACCGGCGCATGTCCGATGCGCGCAAATAGCGTTGCAATGCCGCTGGTTCGTCGGTCTGGATCATGCTCACCCCATGCGCGCGCAGCGCGCCCCAGACGCTGGCCGGATCGCGCAGCGCGCGCTGGTCGGTGTAGTCCGCCGACAGCCGCATCGGCCGGCCGCTGGCGATGTCGTTGGTCATCGTGTTGACGAACAGGCGCGTGCGTGGCGCCAGTTCGCGTTGGGCGATATCCAGCACCGCCGGGTCGTCGAACATCACCTGCACCACCGCCGGACGCAACGCGGCGGCGCGGCGCAGCGCCTGTTGCGGCGAAAGCGCGGTGTCGCGTTGCAGGTACAGCACCTGCAACGCGATGCCGGCCGCGTGCGCGCGCTGCAGCGCCGCCTGCGGCACGTCCAGCGGGATGTTCAACAGCACGTCGCGTTGCGCACCGGCCGCCTCGACCACGTCCATGATCTGGTCGAGCGCGGCGGCCTTGACGTCCAGGTTCACCAGCACCTTGCCGCGCGCCGTTGCCAGCGCCTGCGCCAGCGTCGGGGGGGGGCGCTCGGTCAGGGTGCTGGTGCGGCCGCCGCCGCGGCTGCGCACGCGCAACGCGGCGATCTGCGCCGCGTCCAGGTCGGCTACCGCGCCATGTCCGTCGGTGGTGCGGTCCACGGTCTCGTCGTGCATCAACACCAGCGTCCCGTCGCGCGTGGTGCGCACATCCACTTCGACCATGTCCACGCCGTGCGCGATGCACGCGGCGATGCCGTCGAGGGTGTTCTCCGAGGCGAACTTCCAGCATGCGCGGTGCGACACCACCAGCGCATCGCCGTGCGGATCGCGCAGGCGCTCCGGCAAGTCCGTCGCCGTCGCCGTCATCAGCGGCAGCCAGATCGCCGCGCCCATCAGCAGTTTGCGGCAGCGCATGCTCACCACCGCCAGGTCAGCGATGCGTTGTAGTTGCGGCCGAAGATCGGACGCGCGTAGATCGCCTCTGCGGTGCCTTGCCCGGACAGCGTATCCACCCGCGCGTTGCCTTCGGTCAGGCCGATGCTGTTGTCGACGTTGGCCGCATGCAGCTGCAGTTCCAGGTTGTCGCTGAGGTGGGCGAACAGGCCCAGGTCGTAGGTGGTGTAGGCGGGCAGGGCGGTGGCGTTGGTGTAGTCGACGTAGCGCTGGCCCATGCGGTAGGCGGTGGCCGAGAGTTCGAGCGGACGCCCGGCGATGTCGAAGTACAGGGTCGGGCTGAGCGAGGCGATGAACTTGGGGATGCGCGAGATCTGCTTGCCGTCCAGGTCGCCGTAGCTGGCGCCGGTGGTGGCGTTGCTCAGGCTGCGGGTTTGCGGATCCTGCAGCGTCGCCGAGCCGGTCACACCGAAATAGGCCGACGGGCGCCAGGTGAACTCCGACTCCAGGCCGAAGGTCTGGGTCTGGCCGACCAGGGCCAGGGTCTGCACCGCACCGGTCGCGTCGAGCACGATCGCGCTGATCGACAGATCGTTGAAGCGGCTCCAGAAACCGACGGTGGAGAACGAGAAGGTATCGCCGAAGGCGCCGCGCAGGCCGGCCTCGGCCTGGTCGATGTCGGTGACTGCCGCGTTCTGCGTCTGGTAGACGTTCTGCAGCCGCGGCAGGCGCTGCGAGGTGGTGTAGCGGGCGAAGGTCTGCAACTGCGGGGTCAGCGCGAACTCGGCGCCTAGCGTCCACTGCGTGGCATGGCGACGATCCTCGCGCGCGCTGAACGCGCCGCTGAGGCCGCCGGCGTTGTCGTCGGCCAGGGTGGTGGAATCGCCGAGGTTGCGCGTGGTGTTGGCGTACACGCCGCCGTCGGCGCTGTAGCGGGTGTAGCGCACGCCGGCATCCACGCCGAAGCGGCCGAAGCGCACCGAGTCCCACAGGTACGGCGACAGGTAGGTGCCGTTGGCGAAACCGCGGGTGACGCCGTTGCCGTAGCGCACGAAGCCGTTCTGGGTGACCGCGCCGACCACGTTGCCGGCCGCGTCGTAGGCCAGCACGTCCAGGCGCTGCGCATTGTTCTGCAGCGTGGTCAGCACGGTGTTCTGCAGGCGGTCCTGGGCGTATTCGAAGTGCTGCACGTTCACGCCGGCGGTGAGCGTGTGCTGGCCGAGCGCCGATTCGCCGAATGCCTTGCTCAGGCGCAGATCGTCGGACAGCGTGCGCAGGTGGGTGCGTGCGTTCCACAGGCCGCTTTCCAGCACCAGGCCGTCGGCGCCGGCCGGGTCGTAGACGGCGCCGTCGCCGCTGCTGACGTAGCCGACGCGGGCCACGCGGTTGCCGAAGCCGGTGCGCGCGCGGCCGAGCTGGGTGGACAGATAGGCGGCGGCGTCGGATGGCGCGGCGCCGGAGAACAGCGCGGTGTAGTCCACCTCGGCATCGACGAAGCGCATGCGATTGTTCAGGGTCAGGCCGTCGTCCAGGTTCCACTCCAGGTGGGTGCCGAGTTGCTTGACCTTGTTGTGGATGCCGTCGGCCAGGTCCAGGTTGCGGGACACGAGGCGGTTGCCGTCGAAGGTCGGCACCGTGGTGTGGCGCAGGTCGTTGGACAGCAGGGTGCCGTCCAGCGGGTCGAGCAGCGCCGACAGCGACTGCGAGGGCGTGCGCGGATCGTCCAGCGGGATCGGGTTGTAGAACGCGGTGCGGTCGTCGAGGTACTTGGCGTCCACGTCGAGGATCGCATCGCCCATCAGGAAGGTCAGGTTGCCGCGCAACTGGCCGCCCTTGTCGGCGGTGTAGCCGGTCTCGCGCAGGCCGTCGTCGCGGCGGTGGTAGCCGCCGATGCTGTACAGCACGTTCTCGCTCAGCGGGCCGGAGCTGTAGGCGTCCTCGCGGCGCAGGCCGTCGCTGCCGACGGTCATGCGCACCGCGCCCTCGGGCGTGGCGGTGCCGTGGCGGGTGATGGCGTTGACCGTGCCGCCCGGCGCGTTGGTCGCGAACAGCGGCGAGGTGCCGCCGCGCACCACTTCCAGGCGCTCGGTCATCATGTCCAGCGAAAACAGCGTATCGACGTTGAAGAAGCTTTCCTGCGGTTCGTCGAACAGGGTCATGCCGTCTTCCTGATACTGCACGTAGTACCAGCCGCCGGCGGGCAGGCCGCGCACGTACAGGTTCTGGCCGCCGCCCTGGCCGCCGGAGGGTTCGGCCGAGAAGCCGGGCACGGCGCGCAGCATGTCGACGCTGCTGCTCGGCGCCGCGCGATCCAGGCGTTGCTTCGACACCACGCTGATCGCGAACGGCGCGTCCTTCTGCGACTGGCCCTGCGGGGTGCCGGTGACGACGATCTGATCCAGGGTGGTGGTGGCGTCGGCGGCGGGCGCCTGCGGCGGCTCCTCGGCATGGGCGCCGGCGGCGAAAACGGAAGCCAGCGCCAGCGCGAGCAGGCTCAGGTGTGGATGGTTGGTGCGCATGTGGAACTCCCCCATTAAAAGTATGTGGGGGTAATAGTATTTACCATGTATGAAACTTTCGTGTCCACATGCTAGCGTTGCCGCACATCCACTGCGGGGTCCGCGTCGTCCCATGCTCCATGCCGATTTTCCGCCGCGCGTCAGCGCCGGCGGCCGCCAGTTGCTCGACCGTGTGTTCAAGGCAGGGGTGCAGACCCAGGCGGCGCTGAGTCGCGACCTGGGCCTGTCGCAGCCCACGGTTGCACGCCTGCTGCAGGGCTTCGTCCAGGACAGGATGGTGCAGCTCGGCGCGCGCGCCGCCGAAGGCCGTGGCAACCCCAGCGTCGATGTGCGTCTGGCCCCGGACTACGCCTACGCGTTCGGCATCGGCCTGATGGGCGACGTAGTGGCGCTGGCCCTGGTCGATTTCGCCGGCGCGGTGCGCGGCCAGCGTCGCATCGGCCTGGCCGACATGCGGCGCGCCCCGGTGCTGGCGCAGCTGCTGCGGTTCCGCGAGGAACTGTTCGCCGAAACCGGTGTGGATCCGGCGCGGGTGGTCGGCACGGGCATGGCGGTCTCGGCCTTCTTCACCGGACAGGGCCAGCAGATGGCCGGGCCGCCGGCGCTGGAGGACTGGACCCAGGTCGAGCTGGGGCCGATCCTGGAAGACGCGCTGGGCTGCGCGGTCACGGTGGAGAACGACGGCGCGGCGGCGGCGGTGGCCGAGAGCCTGTACGGGGTCGGCCGCGACTGTCGCGACTTCGCCTACCTGCACCTGACCAACGGCTTCGGCGGCGGCATTATCGCCGACGGCCGTCTGTTCCGCGGCCATCGCGGCAACGCCGGCGAGTTCGGCGGCATCTGGACCGTCGGCGGCATGGCCTACCCGAACCTGGATGCATTGCTGGCGCTGGCGCGCGCGGCCGGGCAGGACTACGCCGGCGTGGAGCAGATGCTGGGCGACATCGGCCCGCACAGCCCGGGCGTGGACGCCTGGCTGGCGCTGGCCGAAGCGCCGTTCTCGCAGCTGTGCGCGTATCTGGCCTACACCCTGGATCCGCAGGCGATCGTCATCGGCGGGCGCCTGCCGGCGCCGATCGGCGAGCGCCTCATCGAACGCATCCGTATTCCTCGTGCGCCCAACCGGCATGGGCTGGCGCCGCCGCTGCCGGAACTGCGCATCGCGCGTACCGCTGGCGACGCGGTGACCCTGGGCGCGGCGCTCATGCCATTGCAGCGAGCCTTCTTCGCCTGAGCGGGCGGCGCCCCGACAGCAGCGCCAACAGCAGGCACAGCGCGCCGCAGGCCAGCGGACCGGCGGCCATCGCCCAGCGCAACAGCAGGCAATGGCTCTCGCGGTAGTCCACCGCGCCCAGCAGCAGTCCGATCACGGCGATGCCGGCCGCCAGCGCAACCTGCGCGCTGGCGACCAATGCGGCGAAGCACAGCGCGTGCTGGGCAACCGCGCGCTTGGCGGTCAATTGCGCATGCCACGCCCAGACCAATTGGCCGCTGCTGCCGCCGATCGCGCCGATGCATGCGGCCGCCAGCAGGCTCAGCTGCGGCTGCGCCGGCAGCGCCAGCGCGAACAGTGGCGCGCTCAGCAGCAGCGCCACGCCGAGCCAGGCCAGCCGTTGCCGCGGCGGATGGTGCCGGCCCAGCCGAGCGGCCAGCGGCTGCACCAGCACCGACCCCAGCGCATAGGCGATCAGCACCGCGCTGCCCCAGCCTGGCGAGAGCAGGCCGTAGGCGGCCACGTACGGCGCCAGTTTGGTGAAGGCGGGCAGGGTCAGCGAGATCGCGACGATCAGCAGCAGCGGCTGCCAGGGAATCGCGCGCCAGCACGGCGCCGGCTCGGTGCGCGTCGGTGCGTCGGCGATGGCGCCCGCGAGCGATGCGCCCTCACGCAGTAGCGCGCGCCGCAGATGCCAGGCGCACAGCGCCGCCACCGCGGCCAACAGGGCGCTGGCCTGCAGTGCGAAGGCCGCGCCCTCGGCACCGCGCGCCAGCATCGCGCCAACGATCACGCTGATCAGCAGCGCCGCGACGCCGCTGCCGGCCAGGCGCAATGCGCTGGCGCCGTCGTGGCCGCGCCACGGCCAACGTACCAGGCTCAACAAGGTGTTCTGCGCCACGTCGCAGACCGCGTAGGCGATGCGGAACAGCAGGCTGAGCACCAGCACGTAGCCCAGCCGCAGCGGCGCCGGCAGCAGCGGCGCGGCGAACACCAGCAGCAGCGCCAGCGCCGCCGCGCTCAGGCCCAGCCATTGCAGGCGCCCGATGCTTGCCACCCCACGCAGCTGCCGGCGCAGGCTCCAGCCGGCGCCGAGGCCGATCCCCGCGCTGACCAGCAGGCCCAGCGCCAATACCAGCCCGGCGGCGGTTGCCTCCAGTCCGGCGTGTTCGGTCAGCGAATAGATCAGCAGCAGTTCGCCGGCGTACCACAGCAGGCTCTTGCCGAAATGCGCGCAGGCATACGCCGCCAGCGCCGCGTGCGGCAGCGAGGGCAGTGCGGGCGAGGTGCGATGCATCTGCGCGTTATAGCGTCGCGATGCGACAGCACCGAGTCCGGGCCAGCAGATCGTTGCCTGCTAGGATCGGCGGCATCGGCCCGAGCGATCCGAGGAGGTGTCCATGTCCCTGCGCATCCCGTTCCTGTTCGCGCTTTGCGTGTCGGCTGGCGGCGCGACGCCTGTGCTGGCAGCGCCTGCGCAGACATCGAACGCCGGTGTCTATCAACTCTCCGGGACGCACTTGCTGCAACTGCTCAAGGGCGATCCGGATGCCGTTGCCGGGCTGGAGCCGCACCTGGCCGAACGCCATCGCCAGCAGGCCAGCGAAACGGCGAAGTTCTACATCGCCGGCGTCGCCGACGGCGCTGAAGGCGTGCAATGGTGCGCTGGTGCCGGCGTGCTGCGGCACGAACTGGCCGATCGCGTGTACACCGCGCTGAGCGCGCTGCCGCCGGCCCAGTTGCAGCAGCGCGCCTCGATCGCGGTGATCCAGGCGTTGCGCGCGTCGTTTCCCTGCTCCAGGTAAGCGCGCCTACAACTGCGCCGCCAGGCGGCTGCCCTGGGCGATGGCGCGCTTGGCATCCAGTTCCGCGGCGACGTCGGCGCCGCCGATCAGGTGCGGCTTGCGGCCGGCGGCCAGCAGCGCATCGTGCAGGTCGCGGCGCGGCTCCTGGCCGGCGCAGACCACCACGGTGCCGACCGGCAGCACCTGCTCGGTGCCGTCCACGCGGATGCGCAGGCCGGTGTCGTCCATGCCCAGGTACTCGACCCCGCCGAGCATGGTGACGCCCTTGGCCTTCAGCGTGGCGCGGTGGATCCAGCCGGTGGTCTTGCCCAGGCGCGCGCCGGGACGGCCGGCACTGCGCTGCAGCAGCCACACCTTGCGCGCCGGCGCTTCCGGCTGCGGCTTGCGCAACGCGCCGCGCGCCTCGAACTGTGGATCCACGCCCCATTCGGCCATCCAGCGCGCCGGGTCCAGTGCGGTCGATACGCCGGCGTGCACCAGGAACTCGCCGACGTCGAACCCGATGCCGCCGGCGCCGATGATCGCGACCTTGTCCGCCGCTCGCACCCGGCCCTGCAGCACGTCGAGATAGCTGACCACGTTGGGATGATCGGCGCCGGGGAAATCCACCGCACGCGGCAGAATGCCGGTGGCCAGCACCACCTCGTCGAAATCGGCCAGCAGCGCCGCATCGGCGGTGGTGTGCAGGCGCACGTCCACGCCGGTGGCCTCGAGCTGGTGGCGGAAATAGCGCAACGTCTCGTGGAACTCTTCCTTGCCGGGAATGCGCTTGGCCACGTTGAACTGGCCGCCGATCTCCGCGGCGCTGTCGAACAGGGTGACGCGGTGGCCGCGTTCGGCGGCCACCGTGGCGCAGGCCAGTCCGGCCGGGCCGGCGCCGACCACGGCCACGCGCCGGGGCGCCGTCGTGGGCAGGTAGTTCAGTTCGGTCTCGGCCGCGGCCCGCGGATTGACCAGGCAACTGGCGGTCTTGTTCTCGAACACGTGGTCCAGGCATGCCTGGTTGCAGGCGATGCAGGTGTTGATCGCCTGCGCCTGGCCGCGCCGCGCCTTGTTCGGCCATTGCGGATCGGCCAGCAGCGGCCGCGCCAGCGACACCATGTCGGCGCCGCCGCCGGCGAGGATGCGTTCGGCCACGTCGGGCATGTTGATGCGGTTGGTGGCGATCAGAGGCACCCGCACGTGTGGCTTGAGCTTGGCGGTGACGCCGGCGAACGCGGCGCGCGGCACCGAGGTGGCGATGGTCGGCACGCGCGCTTCGTGCCAGCCGATGCCGGAGTTGATCAGCGTCGCGCCGGCCGCCTCGATCGCCTGCGCCTGCGCCACGATCTCCTGCCAGTCGCTGCCGTCCTCGACCAGGTCCACCAGCGACAGCCGGTAGATGATGATGAAGTCCGGCCCGCAGGCCTCGCGGATCTGGCGCACGATCTCCACCGCGAAGCGCATGCGCCTGGTCGCGTCGCCGCCCCAGGCGTCGTCGCGGCGATTGCTGCGCGGGGCCACGAACTCGTTGATCAGATAGCCTTCCGAGCCCATCACTTCCACGCCGTCGTAGCCGGCCTCGCGCGCCAGCCGCGCGGCGCGCGCATAGGCGCCGATCTGGCGCTCGACCCCGCGGGCGGACAAGGCGCGCGGCGTGAACGGATTGATCGGCGCCTTCAGCTTCGACGGCGCCACCGACAGCGGGTGGTAGGCATAGCGCCCGGCATGCAGCAACTGCAGGCAGATCTTGGCGCCGTGGTCGTGCACCGCGCGCGTCACCTGCCGGTGCGGGCGCACTTCCCACGGCCACGACAGCTTGCCGCCGAACGGCTTCAGCCAGCCGACCACGTTCGGCGCGAAGCCGCCGGTGACGATCAGCCCGGCGCCGCCGGCGGCGCGCTCGGCGAAATACGCGGCCAGCTTGGGGAAGTCGCGCGCGCGATCCTCCAGGCCGGTGTGCATCGAGCCCATCAGCACCCGGTTGCGCAGCTGGGTGAAGCCCAGGTCGAGCGGGGCGAACAGGTGCGGATAGGCGGCGGAGGACGGGTCGGGCTGGCCGGAGGCGGGCGACATGGCTTTGGATACGCTGGCGTACGGAAGCGCGCAGGTTGCCCCGAATCCCGCGCTACGGCAAGAGGGCGCGCGAGGACCGGCCGCCGACCGAGCGGCGCACCCGCGCGCGGCGCGGACGCCGGGCAGCAAGACCGCAATCCCAGAAACGGGTTTTGTCCAGCTGCGTCGGAGGGGGGAATCCATCGCCGTTCGTCATCGTCGGTGGTCCGGATGCGGCAGGACCCCGGACCGTCGCCAACCTGTCCCCTAAAAGGAGTTTCCCATGCGCCATCCGATCCGAAACATGGGCTTTGCGCTGTGCATGGCCGCAGCCGCGGCCGCACCCTCCCAGGTCTTCGCACAGTCGTGCAGCACGTCCACCGCCTATTACGGGGAACTGATTCAGGCCGCCGACCTGGACGGCAACGGCAGTCTGGAAGCGGTCTGCAACGGCTACAGCGAAATCAATGTCGTCAGCGGCAGCGCCGCCGCCCGCTATCCGCTGAGCAACACCCCCTGGACGCTGGCCTCGGTCATCGACGTGGACGGATCGCCCGGCGCGGAGGTGGTGCTCAAGCAGGGCAACCAGCTCACCATCGTCAAGCACTACGCGCGCACCACGGCCGCCATCTATATCGGCACCACCAGTTGGGACATCGGCGCATTCGCCGACGTGGACGCCATCGCCGGCAACGAGATCGCGATCACCACGCCGACCTTGCTGCGCATCGTCTATCCCAGGAACGGCAGCATCACCGACCACTACATCGGCACCGCCTCGCGCGTCGTCGCCGGCGCCGTCGCCGACATGGACGGCCTGCCCGGCGCCGAAATTCCGCTGGAAGCCGGCAGCAACCTGGTGGTCTACGGCCGCAATACAGGGCTGCGCACGACCTGGCTCACCAACGGCACCAACTGGAAGATCTGCGCCGACATCGCCAACTGCGCCAGCGACATGAATGGCGTCGCCGGTGCCGAACTGCTGCTCGCGTTGCCCAGCGAAGTGAAGATCTACTCGCTGAAGTCGGGCGCATTGAACAGCTACTGGATCGGCAGCCAGTACGCGACCCTGGACAACGGCGTGCGCGACCTGGACGGCGTGGCCGGCAACGACGTCGCGATGGCGCAGGGCGGCAACGGCAACCTGCTGATCCTGCGCCCGGCCAGCGGCACCCTGCAGACCATCAACGGTGCCGGCAGCTTCGGCAGTTCGTGGACGCTGGTCGGTTATGCCAATCTCGACGGCGTGGCCGGGGACGAGATCCGGGTCCGCTCCAACAGCAACAACCGCATCTACCGTGTCTACCCGCGCTCGGGCACCGTGTCGGTCGAATGAGCGCGGGCCCCGGCGCGGACGCGGTCCGCGGCCGCGCCCAGGGGCAGCGACGGCGCGCGGTCGCCGGCGGCGATGCGATCGCCGCCTGCGACCTGCGCAGGCAGATCCAGCGTCGATCCTTTTAAAGCTGGCGCGGACGCCGTTCCGACGCCAGCCATCGCCGCCGCGGCGCTCGCGGCGGCGCAGTTCAGCCCCAGCCGGCCAGCGCCAGCTTGCCGATGGTGCTGCCCGATTCCAGTCGCCGGTGCGCTTCGCGCAGATTGGCCGCATCGATCGGCGCCAGCGTCTCGGTCAGCGTGGTGCGCAACGCGCCGGCATCGATCAGGCTGGCGGTGCGCGCCAGGATCCGGTGCTGCTCGATCATGTCGGCGGTCTTGAAGCGCGCCCGCGCGAACATCATTTCCCAGTGGATGCCGATGCACTTGGCCTTGTACGGATCGCCGATGCGCAGCGCGCCGGCGGGTTCCACGATCAGGCCGACATGGCCCTGCGGCGCGACCAGTTCGCCGAGCGCGTCCCAGTAACGATCGGTGTCGGCCAGGTTCAGCGCCGCATCCACCTGTTCGATGCCCAGCGCCTGCAACTGCGGCGCTAACGGCTGGCGGTGGTCGATCACGTGCTGCGCGCCCAGTTGCAGGCACCAGTCGCGGGTCTGCTGGCGCGAGGCGGTGGCGATGACCTCGAAGCCGGCGTGCCGCGCAAGCTGGATCGCGATCGAGCCGACGCCGCCGGCGCCGCCGATCACCAGCAGCCGGCGGCCGCGGTTGCGCTCGTCGTCGAAGTCGAACGGCATGCGCTGGAACAGCAGTTCCCAGGCGGTCAGCGTGGTCAGCGGCAGCGCCGCGGCCTGCGCGAAGTCCAGCGTCGCCGGCTTGCGCGCGACGATGCGCGCGTCGACCAACTGGTATTGCGCATTGCTGCCGGAACGGGTGATGTCGCCGGCGTAGTAGACCTCGTCGCCGGGTTCGAAACCCTCGACATCGGCACCGACCGCCTCGACCACGCCGGCAGCGTCGTAGCCGAGCACCTTGGGCTGCGCTTCCACCCGCGGCTTGGGGGCGCGCACCTTGGTGTCGACCGGGTTGACCGACACCGCTTCGACCCGTACCAGCAGGTCGAAGCCGGTGGGAGCGGGCGGGGTGGGCAGGTCTGTATCGAACAGCGACTGCGGATCGTCGATCGGCAGGTAACGGGTCAGGGCGACGGCTTTCATGGTGTCTCCAGGAGTGGGGAGCGGTTGTTTCGGCGCGCGGCGTATTCGACTCAGACCGGTCGCGGATTGCGCTCGGCGAAGCCGCGCTGATGCCAGTACGGATACGGCGGCACCACCGCGCTGGCCGCGTCCAGCCGTTGCACCTGTGCGGCGTCGAGATTCCAGCCGACCGCGCCCAGGTTCTGCCGCAACTGCTCCTCGTTGCGCGCGCCGATGATGACGCTGCTCACCGTGGGCCGCTGCAGCAGCCAGTTCAGCGCGATCTGCGGCACGCTCCTGCCGGTCTCGGCGGCGATCGCGTCGAGCGCGTCGACCACCCGGTACAGGCGCTCGTCCTCGACCGGCGGGCCGGCCTCGGTGACCTTGCTGTTGTGCAGGCGGCTGCTTTCCGGCAGCGGCTGGCCGCGGCGGAGCTTGCCGGTCAGCCGGCCCCAGCCCAGCGGGCTCCACACCACCGCGCCGACGCCCTGGTCCAGCCCCAGCGGCATCAGTTCTTCCTCGTAGTCGCGGCCGATCAGCGAGTAGTAGGTCTGATTGGCGACGTAGCGCGACCAGCCATGGCGGTCGGCCACCGCCAGCGACTTCATCAGGTGCCAGCCGGAGAAATTGGACATGCCCAGATAGCGGATCTTGCCGGCACGGACCAGGTCGTCGAGCGTGGACAGGGTTTCTTCCACCGGCGTCTTCGCATCGAAGCCGTGCAACTGGAACAGGTCGATGTAGTCGGTGTCCAGGCGCTTGAGCGCGGCATCGACCGCGCGCAGCAGGTGGAAGCGCGAGGAGCCGACGCTGTTCGGATCGTTGGGGTCGAAGCGGAAGGTGACCTTGGTCGAGATCAGCACCTGGTCGCGGCGGCCCTTGATCGCCGCGCCCAGCACCGATTCGGCGGCACCGCCGGAATAGATGTCGGCGCTGTCGAACAGGTTGACCCCGGCCTCCAGGCAGATGTCGATCAGGCGTCGCGCCTGGTCCACGTCCGAATTGCCCCAGGCAGCGAAGAAATCGTTCGAGCCGGCGAAGGTGCCGGTGCCGAAGCTGAGGACGGGGACCTTGAAGCCGGAGGCGCCGAGATGACGGTATTCCATGGTGAGGATTCCTTTGCGGGGGAACGGAAGGGAGGTGCGATCAGCGTCGCGAGGCCGCGGCGGGATAGGCGTTGGCGTTGTCGCCGAGCACGCGCGCGGCGGCCTCGGCCATGGCGGCATAGCCGGCATCGCCGGGGTGCAGGTGGTCGCCGGAATCGAACGCGGGCAGCATGCGGGTGGGGTGCGCGGGGTCGCGGAGCAGGGCGTCGAAATCGATGATCGCATCGAAACCGTTGCCATCGCGTATCCACGCATTGACCTGCTGGCGCACGCGCTCCTTGTCCGCGCTGTAGTAGCCGCGGATCGGGGTGTCCGGCAACGCGCCCTCGAACGGGGTCAGCGTGGCGCCGATCACGCGCAGGCCGCGCGCCTGCGCACGCTGCAGCAGTTGCCGGTAGCCGGCGATCAGTTCCTGCGCGGCGACCGGCGCATCGTCCGGCGCGAACGGCGTGGCATACCAACTGATGTCGTTGATGCCGATCAGCAAGACCAGCGTGCGCACCCCGGGTTGCGCCAGCACGTCGCGATCCAGCCGCGCCAGCGCATTGCTGCCCATGCGGTCGCGCAGCACGCGGCCGCCGGAGATCCCGGCGTTGAGCACCGCCACGCGCTGCGCCGCCAGCCGCGTGGCCAGCTGGTCCGGCCAGCGCCGATCGCTGCCCGGGGTGGACGCGGCGCCGTCGGTGATCGAATCGCCCAGCGCCACCACCGCGCCGGCGGCGTCGGCGCGGCGCACCTGGATGCCGCTGACGAACAGTCGCACCGGCAGCGCCGCGGCGTCGTCCAGCGCCGCATCCGCGGTGCGCTCGCCGGCGGCCAGCCAGGCGCTCTGCAGGCCTTCCCAGTGGAAGGTGGACGGCGCGGTCGGCTGCGGCAGGTACAGGCTGACGCTGAGCCGGGCCAGGTCCGGCACGTTCAGTGCGACCGGATCGCTGAGCGCCGGTGCGCCGGGCGGGATGGTCACCGCGCGCTGCCCGCCGAAGCGCAACTCGCGGTCCGAGCCGGGCACGATCGCCGCGCCGTCGCCGGCCAGCGCCAGGTGCGCGGCGCCGATCTGCAACGGCGCGCGGCCGTAGGCGTTGGACAGTTCCACCCGCACCGTCTCGCCGCCCAGGCTGACCCGCGCCACCTGGCGCACGGTCTGCCGCCACAGGTTGAACGGGGTCTGGGTCGGGAACGGGAAGTCGGCGGCCCACAGCGGCTGCGGACTCGCCTGCCAGGTCGCGACCCAGTCGCGCTCGGCGGCGCCGGCCGGTAACGCAACAGCGCCGAGCAAGGCCGTGGCCAGCGCGGCCTGGCGCAGCTGCCGGCTCATGCCGCACCGCCCGCGGCGCAGGCCGCCGCCGGCGCAGGTTCGGATGCGGGCGACAGCCGCAGCGCCAGCAGCGCCACCGCCAGGCCGGCCGCAGTGACCAGCGCCGCCGCCCAGGGCAAGTGCGCCAGGCTGCCGCCGTGGCCGATCACCAGTCCGCCGAGCCAGGCGCCCAGCGCATTGCCCAGGTTGAACGCGCCGATGTTCAGGCTCGACGCCAGATGCCGTCCGGCGTCGCCGGCCTTGCCCAGCACCCACAGCTGCAGCGGCGCCACGGTGGCGAACGCCGCCACCCCGAGCAGGCCGACCAACAGCACCATCGCCGGCGCCGAGCGCAGCGCGAAGGCCAGCGCCGCCAGCACCAGCGCCAGCAGGCCCAGGGTCAGCGGCAAGGCCTGCCGCGGATGGCGGTCGGCCAGGCGCCCGCCGAGCACGTTGCCGACGATCATGCCCACCCCGAACACCAGCAGCAGCGGCGACACCGCGCCGTCGGCCAGACCGGTGACCCGGGTCAGGATCGGCTGGATGTAGGTGTAGACGGTGAACACGCCGGCATAGCCGAGCACCGTCGTCGCCAACCCGAGCAGCACCGGCGCGCGACCGACTGCGTGCAGTTCGGCGCGCAGCGGCGGCGCGGGCGTGGCGTCGTCGCTGGCCGGGACCAGCGCGGCGATCACCACGGTGGCCAGCAGGCCGATCGCGGCCACCGCCCAGAACGTCGCGCGCCAGCCGAACTGCAGGCCCAGCCAGGCGCCGGCCGGCACCCCCAGCAGGGTGGCGACGGTGAGTCCGGTGAACATGGTGGCGATCGCCGAGGCCTTGCGCTGCGGCGCCACCAGGCCGGTGGCGACCACCGCGCCGACGCCGAAGAAGGTGCCGTGCGCCAGCGAGGTGACCACCCGCGCCGCCATCAGCGTGGCGTAGTCCGGCGCCAGCGCGCAGGCCAGGTTGCCGGCGGTGAACACCAGCATCAGCGCCACCAGCACGCGCTTGCGCGGCCAGCGCCGGCTGGCCACGGTCAGCAGCGGCGCGCCGACGAACACGCCCAGCGCATAGCCGGAAATCAGCAGCCCGGCCGCGGGCACGCTGACCTGCAGGTCGGCCGCGACCTGCAGCAGCAGGCCCATGATCACGAACTCGGTGGTGCCGATGCCGAACGCGCCGGCGGTCAGCGCGAACAAGGCGAGCGGCAGCCGCGGCGGCGGCGCGGTGGCGGGCGAAGGGGAGGGGGGCATGGTGGTTCCGGAAGGCGGGAGGACCACAGCCTATGACCGTGCTTTATCAGCACAAACTGGCAATATGTTGAGTGACTTTCAACGGAATCGAGAGAATGGACCGGATCGGCGACATCGCGCTGTTCCTGCGCGTGCTCGACCTGGGCTCGATCAGCGCCGCCGCACGCAGCCTGGACCTGTCGGTGGCGGTCGCCAGCCAGCGGCTGAAGCGGCTCGAGCGCGATCTCGGCGTGCGCCTGCTGCACCGGACCACACGGCGCCTGCATCCCACGCCCGAAGGCCTGCAGCTGGCCGAACAGGGCCGTGCGCTGGTCGAGGACCTGGAGTCCTTGGCCGGCGGCCTGCGCGAAGCCGGCCGCAGCGCCGCCGGCACCTTGCGGGTGACCATGTCGGCCTCGTTCGGGCGCCAGTACGTGTCGCCGCTGCTGCCGCAGTTCATGGCCCTGTATCCGCACATCCGGCTGAGCGTGCACCTGAGCGACAACGTGGTGGATCTGGTCAGCGAGGGCTTCGACCTGGCGATCCGGATCGGCGCGCTGCGCGATTCCAGCCTGGTGGCGCGGCGCCTGGCCGGCAACCGCCGGGTGTTGTGCGCCGCTCCCGACTACCTGCGCCGCCACGGCGAACCGGCCACCCCGGCGGACCTGGCCGCGCACGCCTGCCTGCTGCTGACCGGCGCCGAAGGCCGCCAGGACACCTGGCACCTGCACGGCGCCGAGGGCGAGGTGGCGGTCAAGGTCGGTGGGCCGCTGGAATCCAACTTCGGCGAAGTGCTGCGCGATGCGGTGCTGAATGGCCAGGGGATCGCCCTGCATTCGGTCTGGCATGTGGCGGAGGATCTGCGGCACGGGCGCCTGCGCCAGGTCCTGCCGCAGTACACGATCGCCGAGACCGGCATCTACGCGGTGATGCCGCAGCGCCGGCTGGTGCCGCCGCGGGTGCGCGCCTTCGTCGAGTTCATGCAGGTTCAGCTGGCCGATCCGCCGCCCTGGGAGCGCCTGGAGTGAGACGGACGTGCAAGACCGGCACACTGTCTACAAGCGCCGGAAGGGCCCCAAGCACCGCATTGCATCATTTCATGAAGCTGTATACGGTGTATCCACGAGCGCCGAGGGTCTGGCCGTGGGTTTCACATGTTACGTGCCTGTTAACGCGGTCTTCACCATGCCGAGCATAATGTGCGCGGCGATGGCGTGCGGAACGGCCGTCTGGATGTGACGAGACATCTGTACTGAACCATGCCCTATCGGTTTCTATATCCCCGAAACAAGGAGCTGTATTAATGAACAAGAAAATTCTCACCGCCGCATTGCTGGGCGGTCTGGCCGTCGCCCAGGCAGCGTCCGCACAGGAATTCGACGACCGCTGGTACCTGACCGGTTCGGCCGGTTTCAACTTCCAGGACAACGACCGTCTGACCAACGACGCCCCGTTCGTCACCCTGGGTCTGGGCAAGTTCGTCAGCCCGAACTGGTCGATCGACGGTGAACTGAACTATCAGAACCCGAACTTCGACGCCAACCAGGACCTGAACTGGAGCCAGTACGGCATCTCGTTCGACCTGCGTCGCCACTTCATCCAGGAAGGCCGTGGCTGGAACCCGTACCTGCTGTTCGGTCTGGGCTACCAGCGTTCGGAAGAAGAGTTCGACACCGGCGGCGCCGTGTCCCCGGGCCAGCGCAAGGACGGCAACTTTGCCGCCAAGGCCGGCGTCGGTCTGCAGACCACCTTCGACAAGCGCGTTGCCGTGCGTGCCGAAGTGGCCTACCGCGCTGACTTCGACGACCAGAGCGTTGCCGCTCCGTCCGAGAACTGGTTCGGCGACGTGCTGGCTTCGGTCGGCGTCGTGATCCCGCTCGGCCCGCCGCCGTCGGCTCCGGTTGCCGCTCCGGCTCCGACCGCTGCCCCGAGCTGCGCGGACCTGGACGACGACGGTGACGGCGTCAACAACTGCGACGACAAGTGCCCGACCTCCCAGCCTGGCCAGACCATCGGTCCGGACGGTTGCCCGGTGCCGGTCTCGATCGACCTGAAGGGCGTCAACTTCGACTTCAACAAGTCGACCCTGCGTCCGGACGCGATCGCGATCCTGAGCGAAGCCACCGAGATCCTGAAGCGTTACCCCGACCTGAAGGTCGAGGTCGCCGGTCACACCGACTCGAAGGGTACCGACGCTTACAACCAGAAGCTGTCCGAGCGTCGTGCGACCACCGTGTATGACTACCTGACCAAGAACGGCGTGGACGCTTCGCGTCTGGTCGGTCCGATCGGTTACGGCGAGAGCCGCCCGATTGCGCCGAACACCAACCCGGATGGTTCGGACAACCCGGAAGGCCGTGCGAAGAACCGTCGTACCGAGCTGAACGTCCAGAACTAATCGGACGCTTCATGCTTCAGGCAAAGCCCGGCCTCGCGCCGGGCTTTGTTTTTGTGCGCCCGGAAAACCTCGCGCGCTTCTGTAGGAGCGGCTTCAGCCGCGACAGTTCCTCTCCGGCAACGCCAATGTCGCGGCTGAAGCCGCTCTTACAAAGGCGGCAAAAAGCTCTCTGCCAAGCTGAACTTTTTCAGCCTTCCCAATTATTTAGCGCATGCAGTGCCGGTATCGGTTGAAACTGCGCCTGGCCCTGCCTACACTCGCGGCGTCGTCTCGCCTGAATGGAAAAAAACCGATGCTGCGTATCGTTACGGCCGGCCTGCTTGGTCTTGCCTTGATTCCTGCCGCTCACGCCGCACCGGATTGTTCCGGCGACGTGCTGCCCAAGCCGCTGCCGCTGCCGGCCACGGTCGGTGCGCCGATCGCCTCGGAGCTGTACACGCGCAACCTGCAGCTGGGCATGCCCAGCGGCGTGCTGGCGCAGTCCTACAGCAGCGACCAGTCGCTGGACCGGGTGCTGCTGCGGCTGCGCGCCGAGGGCTGCCAGAGCCTGGCCAACGCGATGCCGGCCGGCGGTGCGGTGAAGCCGAACGATCCGGCCGCCTACAAGCCGACCACCGCGTTCGACAACACCCCGTGGCGCTTCGACATGAGCCAGAACGGCAAGCGCATGACCGCCGAAGAGTTCGACGCCTGGATGAAGGCGCGCGGCGTGCGCGTGGTCAAGGCGCGTCCGGCGCCAGCCGCGGTGCCCGCCGCCGCACCGGCGCCCGACGCGGCCGCGCCGGTCGACAAGCAGTAAGCGCGGCGCGCGGTCGCCGACCGCGCCTGCGTACTAAGCGCGAGCGGTGAAATCTCCTTCGCGTTCCCGCCGCCCCGCATCGCGCACGTCGGTGCCGGCGGCCAGCGCCCCGCGGTCGCCGCGCGCGGCTGCGGCCGGCGAAGCCCGCCACGGCCTGGCGCGCACGCTGTCCAAGCTCGGCCTGTGCTCGCGCACCGAAGCCGCGCGCTGGATCGCCGCCGGCCGCGTCGCGGTCGACGGCCGCACCGTCACCGATCCCGAATTCCCGATCCTGCGCGGCCGCCACCGCCTGGCGCTCGATGGCCTGCCGCTGGCTGCCACGCAGCGCCTGTACCTGATGCTCAACAAGCCGCGCGGCCTGGTCACCACCGCGCAGGACGAGCGCGGCCGCGATACCGTCTACCGCTGTTTCGACGGTGCCGGGCTGCCCTGGCTGGCGCCGGTCGGGCGCCTGGACAAGGCCAGCGAGGGCTTGTTGCTGTTCTGCAATGATCCGCAGTGGGCGGCACGGGTCGCCGATCCGGCCAGCGGCCCGGACAAGACCTATCACGTGCAGGTCGATGCGCTGCCCGATGCGGCATTGCTGGCGCGCATGTGCGCCGGCGTGGTCGCCGACGGCGAGCCGCTGCGCGCCAAGCAGGTGCGGCTGCTGCGGCAAGGCGACAAGCACGCCTGGCTCGAAGTGGTACTGGACGAGGGCCGCAACCGGCAGATCCGGCGCCTACTCGCCGAACTCGATCTGGGCGTGCTGCGCCTGGTGCGGGTGGCGATCGGCGGGCTGGCGCTGGGCGAACTGGGCAAGGGCGCCTGGCGCGAACTCAGTGCCGCCGAGGTCAGGGCGCTGGCGCCGGCAGCGGACGCCAGCGCGCCAGCCGTGCGCTGAGCAGGGCGGCGACCACCGCGTAGGCGCGCGCATCCTGCGGGCCGCGCGCATCGTGATGGCGGCCCTTGGTGTGGTTGCAGCTGGCGCAGGCCAGCGCCAGATTGCGCGCATCGTTCGGGTCGCCGCCGACCAGGGCGCACAGCGGCGCTGCCGCGCGGCGGCCGAACCAGGCCTGCGGCACCACGTGCTCCAGCGTGCTGTGGCCGAGCGGTTCGCCGTCGGCGCGCAGGCGCAGGCGCCGGCGGCAATGCAGGCAGCGCGTCTCCCAGCCGTCCTCCAGCGCTTGCGCGTGTGCATCGGTCCGCGCCGCCAGCAACAGCCGTTGGCGCAGGACCGTGCGCATGCTCAGGCGGGGATGACGTTCAACTCGCGGCCGATGCGGACGAAGGCGTCGATCGCCCGGTCCAGCTGCGCGCGGGTATGCGCGGCGCTGATCTGGGTGCGGATCCGCGCCTGCCCCTTGGGCACCACCGGGAAGAAGAAGCCGATCGCATAGATGCCTTCCTCCAGCAGCCGTTCGGCGAAGCGCTGCGCCAGCGGCGCGTCGTACAGCATCACCGGGCAGATCGGGTGGGTGCCGGGCTTGATGTCGAATCCGGCCGCGGCCATGCGCTCGCGGAAGTGGCGGGTGTTCTCGACCAGTTGCGCGCGCAGGTCGGCGGCCGCGTCCAGCATCGCGAAGGCCTTGATCCCGGCGGCGACCACGTGTGGCGGCAGCGAATTGGAGAACAGGTAGGGGCGCGAGCGCTGGCGCAGCAGTTCGATCACCTCGCGCCGGCCGGTGGTGAAGCCGCCCAGCGCGCCGCCCATGGCCTTGCCCAGGGTGCCGGTGAAGATGTCGATCCGGTCCATCACGCCCTTGACCTCGGCCGAGCCGCGGCCGGTCGCGCCGAGGAAGCCGGTGGCGTGGCACTCGTCGATATGCACCAGCGCGCCGTACTGCTTCGCCAGCGCGGTGATCTCGTCCAGCGGGGCGATGAAGCCGTCCATCGAGAACACGCCGTCGCTGGTGATCAGCTTGGTCTTGCAGCCGGCCGCATCGGCGGCCTGCAGCTGCGCTTCCAGGTCGGCCATGTCGCAGTTGGCGTAGCGGAAGCGCTTGGCCTTGCACAGGCGCACGCCGTCGATGATCGAGGCATGGTTGAGCGCGTCGGAAATGATCGCATCGGCCTCGCCGAGCAGCGGCTCGAACAGGCCGCCGTTGGCGTCGAAGCAGGCGGCGTAGAGGATGGTGTCCTCGGTGCCGAAGAACTCGGCGATACGCGCTTCCAGTTGCTTGTGCAGGTCCTGGGTGCCGCAGATGAAGCGCACCGAGGCCATGCCGAAGCCGTGGGTGTCCAGCGCGTCCTTGGCCGCGGCGATCAGCGCCGGATGGTCGGCCAGGCCCAGGTAGTTGTTGGCGCAGAAGTTCAGCACGCGGCGGCCGTCGGCCAGCACGATCTCGGCCGACTGCGGGCCGACGATGATGCGTTCGGACTTGAACAGGCCCTGCGCGCGGATCGCGTCCAGTTCGTCGGCGTAGTGCTGGGTGAGGCGGGAATCGGTCATGACGGGCACGCGCAGGCGGGAGAGGTGGAGATTTTAACGCGGCGTGTGCGAAGGTCGGCGGGCGTCATGCAAAAATGGCATAAGCATCGACGGCGAAGTCATTTCACCGGACCAATGCGGCTGCGCAGCATGGCGCACTGGCCGTGGTCGCATGGCCGGACCGCCCGTGCCCCCTGACCCTCTTCCGGAGATCCGTCCATGCCCAGCCTCCTGCCGCGCCGATTCAGCCCGCTGCTCGCGCTCGCGCTGTGCGCGTTCGCCGGCACCGCCGCCGCGCGCGACGTGCAGCTGCTCAACGTGTCCTACGATCCCACGCGCGAGCTGTACCGCGACTACAACGCCGCCTTCGCCAAGCACTGGGAGCAGACCCACAGCGGCGACAAGGTGACGGTGGAAACCTCGCATGGCGGTTCCGGCAAGCAGGCGCGCTCGGTCATCGACGGGGTCGAGGCCGATGTGGTGACGCTGGCGCTGGCCTACGACGTGGACGCGATCGCCGACAAGGGCAAGCTGATCGATCCGGGCTGGGCCAAGCGCCTGCCCGACAACAGCGCGCCGTACACCTCCACCATCGTGTTCCTGGTGCGCAAGGGCAACCCGAAGAAGATCAAGGACTGGCCGGACCTGCTGCGCACCGGCGTGTCGGTGATCACCCCGAATCCGAAGACCTCCGGCGGCGCGCGCTGGAACTACCTGGCCGCCTGGGCCTACGCCGACCACATCTTCAAGGGCGACCGCGAGCGCATCCTCGGCTACATGCGCGCGCTGTTCCGCAACGTGCCGGTGCTGGACACCGGCGCGCGCGGCGCCACCACCACCTTCGTCCAGCGCGGCATCGGCGACGTGCTGCTGGCCTGGGAGAACGAGGCGTTCCTGGCGCAGGAGGAACTGGGCAAGGACAAGTTCGAGATCGTGGTGCCGAAGCTGTCGATCCTGGCCGAGCCGTCGGTGGCGGTGGTCGACAAGAACGTGGACAAGCACGGTACCCGCGACGTCGCCGAGGAATACCTGAAGTATCTGTATTCGCCGGAAGGGCAGAAGATCGCGGCCAAGCACTACTACCGCCCGCGCCATCCCGAATACGCCGACCGCGCCGACATCGCGCGCCTGCCGAAGGTGCAGCTGGTGACCATCGACCAGGCGTTCGGCTCCTGGGCCAAGGCTCAGGCCGAGCACTTCAACGATGGCGGGCTGTTCGACCAGATCCAGGCGAGCAAGTGACGCGATGGGAGTGAATGCCGCCGCGGCCACGCGCGCTCCGTCGCGGCGCAGGGTGATTCCCGGGCTCGGCCTGAGCCTGGGCATCACCCTGACCTGGCTGGGACTGGTGGTGCTGATCCCGCTGCTGGGCGTGGTGCTCAAGACCAGCGGCCTGGGCTGGCACGGCGTATGGCAGGTGTGGAGCGAGCCGCGGGTGCTGTCGGCGCTGCGGGTCAGCTTCGGCACCGCCTTCGTCGCCGCCGCGTTCAATGCGGTGATGGGCACCTGGGTGGCTTGGGTGTTCGTGCGCTACCGCTTCCCCGGCAAGCGCCTGTTCGACGCGATGATCGACCTGCCGTTCGCGCTGCCGACCGCGGTGGCCGGCATCGCGCTGACCGCGCTGTACGGCGGCAACGGCTGGGTCGGCCGCTGGCTGGAACCGTTGGGGCTGAAGATCGCCTACACCCAGCTCGGCATCGTGGTGGCGCTGGTGTTCGTGGGGCTGCCGTTCGTGGTGCGGATCGTGCAGCCGGTGCTGGCCGAGGCCGAGCGCGACGTGGAAGAGGCCGCGGCCACGCTCGGCGCCGGCCGCTGGCAGACCATCCGCCGCGTGGTGCTGCCGGCGCTGTGGCCGGCGGTGCTGACCGGATTCGCGCTGGCCTTCGCGCGCGGCATCGGCGAGTACGGCTCGGTGATCTTCATCGCCGGCAACCTGCCCAACGCGACCGAGATCGCGCCGCTGCTGATCACCATCCGCCTGGAGGAATTCGACTACGCCGGCGCGACCGCGATCGCCGCGGCGATGCTGCTGCTGTCGTTGCTGATGCTGCTGGTGGTCAACGGCGTGCAGGCGCGCTTCGCGCGGCGCGGTCTGGCGGCGCATTGAGATGAACGATACCGTGTCCAGCTTGACCATCCCGTTCTCGGAGACTGCGTTGAGCGCATCGCCGCCTGCTGCCCGCCGTCGCGTCGCTTCGGTCACCACCGAGCCGTGGTGGGTGCAGGTGCTGCTGATCCTCGGGGCGCTGGGCTTCCTGCTGTCGTTCCTGTTCCTGCCGCTGCTGCTGGTATTCGTCGAGGCGCTGCGCGGCGGTATCGGCGTGTTCTGGCGGGCGATCTCCGATCCCGATGCGCTCGCGGCGATCCGCCTGACCCTGCTGGTGACCGCGATCGTGGTGCCGTTGAACCTGGTGTTCGGCGTGGCCGCGGCGTGGGCGGTGAGCAAGCACTCCTTCCCCGGCAAGCGCCTGCTGGTGAGCCTGATCGACCTGCCGTTCTCGGTGTCGCCGGTGGTCGCCGGCCTGGTCTTCATCCTGATCTTCGGCCGCAGCGGCTGGGCCTGGCCGCTGATCGACGAAGGCTGGCGGCTGCACCTGCCGGTGTTCGGCGAGGTGCTGCTGCAGCTGCCGCGGATCGTGTTCGCGCTGCCCGGCATCGTGCTGGCGACCACCTTCGTCACCTTCCCGTTCATCGCCCGCGAGCTGATGCCGCTGATGGAGCAGCAGGGCAGCGACGAGGAACTGGCGGCGTTGAGCCTGGGCGCCAACGGCTGGCAGATGTTCTGGCGGGTGACCATGCCCAACATCCGCTGGGGTCTGCTGTACGGCGTGCTGCTGTGCAGTGCGCGGGCGATGGGCGAGTTCGGAGCGGTGTCGGTGGTGTCCGGGCATATCCGCGGGCGCACCAACACGCTGCCGCTGCACGTGGAGATCCTCTACAACGAGTACGCCTACAGCGCCGCGTTCGCCTGCGCCAGCCTGCTGGCGCTGACCGCGCTGCTGACCCTGGCGCTGAAGTCCTACCTGGAATGGCGCCACGGCGAATCGCTGGCCGCCAATCACCGACACTGAGGTTGCGATGACCATCCGCGTACAGCACCTGGGCAAGCGTTTCGACGAGTTCGTCGCGCTCGACGACGTCAGCCTGGACATCCGCCAGGGCGAGTTGCTGGCATTGCTGGGGCCGTCCGGCTCGGGCAAGACCACCTTGCTGCGGGTGATCGCCGGGCTGGAGCATGCCGACGCCGGGCGCGTGCTGATCGACGGCGAGGACGCGACCGGTCTGCCGGTGCAGTCGCGCCGGGTCGGCTTCGTGTTCCAGCACTACGCGCTGTTCCGGCACATGACCGTGCGCGACAACATCGCCTTCGGCCTGCGCGTGCGCCGCGGCGCCGAGCGCCTGGCCGAATCGGCGATCCGGGCGCGGGTGACCGAACTGCTCGCGCTGGTGCAACTGGACGGGCTGGAGTCGCGTTACCCGACCCAGCTGTCCGGCGGCCAGCGCCAGCGCGTGGCGCTGGCGCGCGCGCTGGCGATCGAGCCGCGCGTGCTGCTGCTGGACGAACCGTTCGGCGCGCTCGACGCGCAGGTGCGGCGCGACCTGCGGCGCTGGCTGCGCGAACTGCACGACCGCACCGGGCTGACCACGGTGTTCGTCACCCACGACCAGGAAGAAGCGCTGGAACTGGCCGACCGCGTGGCGATCCTCAACCGCGGGCGCATCGAACAGCTCGGCAGCCCGGCCGACGTCTACGACCGCCCGGTGTCGCCGTTCGTGTACGGCTTCGTCGGCGCGGTCAACCGGCTGCCGGCACAGTTGCACGACGGCCAGCTGCAGGTCGCCGGCCTGGCGCTGCCGGCACCGGACACGCCGCTGTCCAGCGGCCCGGTCGACCTGTACGTGCGCCCGGAAGACCTGGCGCCCAGCGACAGCGGCTGGGCGGCGACGGTGCTGTCCTCGCAGCGCAGCGGCTCGCGCCTGCGCCTGCGCGCGCAGCTGGCGCATGGCCAGGACGAAGTGGAAGTGGAACTGCCGGCGGGCGAGGGCGCGACGCGCTATGCGCCCGGCCAGGTGCTGCAGCTGAGCGCACGCCGCTTCGGCCTGTTCGCGCAGCAGCGCGGCTAACGGATTCGGGATACGGCGCGCAACGGCGCTCGCGCGTTTCGCTCGTCGTCTTTGCACTCGACGGCATGTGCGGAAGCGACTTCTGTGGGAGCGACTTCAGTCGCGACGCCCGTTACCTGGGAAGCCCGTCGCGACTGAAGTCGCTCCCACAGTGTTCCCGGCCGGCAATCAGAATGAGAGGCGGGCCGGTCCGCTGGCGCGGCGCAGACCGCGGGCGCATGGCGTAGACAAGGTTTGACCCGAAGGACGCAGCCGCAAGGCCTGCGATGACTTGGTTTGTCTTGAAAGTGTTGCACTGCAAGAAAAAACCGGTTAAAAAAGTGTGAAGCCAGCATGGCAGTACGCGCTGGAACCACCCCCTCGTCAACCCGCAGGAGAATTACCGGTGAACAAGATCAAGCTTGGTGTCGCCCTGGCCGTGGCGCTGGCCGCCTCCCCGCTGAGTGCGTTGGCCCAGGACGAGGCCGCTGCCTCGCCGATTACCGGCTCCTATGGCGTGGTCAGCGACTACGTGTTCCGCGGCGTCTCGCAGACCAACGAAGGCCCCGCGTTCCAGGCCGGCCTCACCTACACCTCGCCGTTCGGCCTGTATGTCGGCACCTGGGGTTCCAACGTCGATTTCGGCGCCGGCGACCCGGATTGGGAAGTGGACGGCTTCATCGGCTACAACGTCGATTTCTCCGAGAACTGGAACTTCGACGTGATGGTCAACCGCTACGGTTATCCGGGCTCCGGCAAGTCGAACTACAACGAACTGATCACCAAGACCAAGTTCCTCAAGACCTACTCCTTGACCGTGGCGTATACCGACGACGTCTACAACCTGGACGAGGACAGCTTCTACTACGCGCTGGACGGGAACTGGAGCCTGCCGAACGACTTCAGCATCGGCGCGCACGTCGGCCGCACCACCTATGCCAGCGCGCTGGCGCAGTACCAGGACTACACCGACTACAGCGTCAGCGTCGGCAAGATGGTCGGTCCGCTGGCGTTGAGCGTGGGCTACTACGACACCGACGACAAGGGCAACCAGAACTTCACCGAGAAGCTGGCCGACCACCGCTTCGCGGTCTCTGGAACGATCGCGTTCTGATCCGCGCAACACCGTCGCGAACGAAGAAGGGCGCCTTGCGGCGCCCTTCTTCTTTGTGCGATCGCCAGGCCGACGACGCACGTCCTGGCGGCGCAGCGCGGCATCGCCGCCGCCGCGCCGGACCTCACCAGCTCAACACCACCTTGCCGGCCTTGCCTTCTTCCATCAGGTCGAAGCCCTTCTGGAACTCGTCGATGGTCAGTTGGTGGGTCAGCACCTTGCCGAGCGGGAAACCGGACAGCACCAGCTGGGTCATCTTGTACCAGGTCTCGTACATCTTGCGGCCGTAGATGCCCTGCACGGTCAGGCCCTTGAAGATGATCTTGTCCCAGTCGCAGCCGGCGCCGCGCGGCATGATGCCGAGCATCGCGATCTTGCCGCCGTGGTACATGCAGTCGAGCATGTCGTTGAACGCGCGCGGGTTGCCGCTCATCTCCAGGCCGACGTCGAAGCCTTCCATGTGCAGGTCGGCCATCACCTCCTTCAGCGAGGTGTTGGCGACGTTGACCACGCGCGTGGCGCCCATGTCGGCGGCGAGCTTGAGGCGGAAGTCGTTGACGTCGGTGACCACCACGTTGCGCGCGCCGATGTGCTTGCAGATGCCGGCGGCGATGATGCCGATCGGGCCGGCGCCGGTGATCAGCACGTCCTCGCCGATCACGTCGAACTCCAGCGCGCAGTGCGCGGCGTTGCCGTACGGATCGAAGAACGCGGCCAGTTCGGACGGGATCTGATCCGGGATCGGCCACAGGTTGGAGGCCGGCATCACCATGTATTCGGCGAAGGCGCCGTTGACGTTGACGCCGATGCCGACCGTGTTCGGGCACAGGTGCGGGCGCCCGCCACGGCAGTTGCGGCAATGGCCGCAGACGATGTGGCCTTCGGCCGAGACGCGCTGGCCGACCTGGTAGCCGCTGACCGCCGAGCCGAGTTCGGCGATGCGGCCGACGAACTCGTGGCCGATGGTCAGGCCGGGCTTGATCGTGCGCTGGCTCCATTCGTCCCACAGATAGATGTGCAGGTCGGTACCGCAGATCGCGGTCTTCTCCAGCTTGATCAGCACTTCGTTGGGGCCGGGCACCGGCACCGGCACCTGTTCCAGCCAGATGCCCTTGGCTGCGTCGCGCTTGACCAGCGCCTTCATTGTTTGCGCCATGGCGGTGCAAGACTCGGGTTGAGAGGGCGCGAAGTATAAGCCGGCCACGAACGCGGCCATGTTGCGGCGCGTGCCGGGGTGCCATTGGTCACGGTCGTGGCGGCGGTTGCATTCGTTACAATCTAACGTCTGTCTAACGTTTAGTCGCGAAGGAATCCATTCGATGCGCTCGAATCTGCTGGCTGTCGCCGTCGTCGCCACCCTGGCCTGTGCCCCGGCCGCCCGTGCCGGCGAAGGCATGTGGGTGCCGCAGCAATTGCCGGATATCGCCGGCCAACTGCAGCAGGCCGGGTTGAAACTGTCGCCGCAGCAACTGGCCGACCTGACCGGCGATCCGATGGGCGCGGTGGTGTCGCTGGGCGGCTGCACCGCCAGCTTCGTGTCGCCGCAGGGCCTGGTGGTGACCAACCATCATTGCGCCTACGGCGCGATCCAGCTCAATTCCACGCCGCAGAAGAACCTGATCCGCGACGGTTTCAGCGCGGCCAGCAACGGCGCCGAGCTCAGCGCCGGGCCGAACGCGCGCATCTACGTGCTCGACCGCATCAGCGACGTCACCGAGCAGGCCAAGGCCGCGATGGCCGCCGCCGGCAGCGACGCGCTCAAGCGCACCCAGGCGCTGGAGGCGTTCGACAAGGCGCAGGTCGCGGCCTGCGAAGCCGAGGCCGGCTACCGCTGCGAGCTGTACAGCTTTTCCGGCGGCAATACCTACCGGCTGTTCCGCACCCTGGAGATCCGCGACGTGCGCCTGGCGTACGCGCCGCCGTCGGGCATCGGCAAGTTCGGCGGCGACGTCGACAACTGGATGTGGCCGCGCCACACCGGCGATTTCTCGTTCTACCGCGCCTATGTCGGCAAGGACGGCAAGCCCGCGGCCTACGCCAAGGACAACGTGCCGTACCAGCCCAGGCATTTCCTGAAGTTCGCCGACCAGCCGCTGGGCGCCGGCGATTTCGTGATGGTGGCCGGCTATCCGGGCCGCACCAACCGCTACGCGCTGGCCTCCGAATTCGACGCCACCGCCAACTGGGCCTATCCCACCGCCGGCCGCCAGTACCGCGACCTGATCGCGCTGGTCGAGCAGGCCGGCAAGCAGGATCCGGACATCCAGGTGAAGTACGCGGCGACGATGGCCAGCTGGAACAACGTCGCCAAGAACTACGAAGGGCAGCTGGAAGGCTTCAAGCGCATCGACGCGGCCGCGCAGAAGCAGGCCGAGGAACGCGCGGTGCTGGCCTGGCTCAAGCGCCAGGGCCGCGACGGCCGCGCCGCGCTGCAGGCGCATGCGCAGCTGCTGGCGCTGGACGAGCAGGCCAAGGCCACCCGCGACCGCGACCTGATCCTGCGCCAGATGCGCCGCACCGGCGTGCTCGGCAGCGCGCTGTCGCTGTACCGCCTGTCGATCGAGCGGGCCAAGCCCGATGCCGAGCGCGAACCCGGCTACCAGGAACGCGACCTGCCGGAGATCGAGGGCGCGCAGAAGCAGATGGAACGCCGCTACGTCGCGTCGATGGACGGCCAACTGCAGCGCTACTGGTTCGACCAGTACCTGAAGCTGCCGAAGGCGCAGCGGTTGCCGGCGCTGGACCAGTGGCTGGCCGGCGCCGATGCGCAGGCCGCCGCCGCGCGGCTGGCCGGCACCAAGCTGGGCAGCACCGAGGAGCGCCTGAAGTGGTTGCGCGCCGACCGTGCCGCGTTCGAATCCAGCGACGACCCGGCGCTGCGCTATGCGGTGGCGCTGATGCCGGCGCTGCTGCAGATCGAGCACGAGGAGAAGCGCCGCGAAGGCGAGGAACTGCTGGCGCGTCCGCGTTACCTGCAGGCCTTGGCCGACTACAAGAAGAGCCAGGGCGAGTCGGTCTATCCCGATGCCAACTCCTCGCTGCGCATCACCTTCGGCAACGTCAAGGGATACACGCCCAAGGATGGCGTGGCCTACACCCCGTTCACCACGCTGGAAGGCGTGCTGGCCAAGGACACCGGCGCCGATCCGTTCGATTCGCCCAAGGCCCTGCTCGACGCGGCCAAGGCCAAGCGCTACGGCGGGCTGGAGGACAAGCGGCTGGGTTCGGTGCCGGTCGATTTCCTGTCCGATCTGGACATCACCGGCGGCAACTCCGGCTCGCCGGTGCTCGATGCGCAGGGCAAGTTGGTCGGGCTGGCGTTCGACGGCAACTGGGAGTCGGTGAGTTCCAACTGGGTGTTCGACCCGGCCATGACCCGGATGATCGCGGTGGATTCGCGCTACCTGCACTGGATCATGCAGGAAGTGGCGCCGGCGCCGCGGCTGCTGAAGGAACTGAACCTGGCGCAGTAACCGCGCCTGGCGTGGCGGCGGCCTGTGCCGCCATTGCGCGGCCTGCCGGGCGTTAAACGCCCGGCGTGGCGGCCGCGGAGCGGGATGCGTTTCGGGGGTTTCCGGCGGCGGAGCAGGTATCATGCCGCTCCGTTTTCGCTCGCGAGACGGCAACCTCTCCCCCAACGGAATTCCAGCGCATGCGCATCCTGCTCGCTCGTCACGGCGAAACCCCGTGGAACGCCGAAGGCCGCTACCAGGGCCAGATCGACATCGCGTTGTCGCCGGTCGGCGAGGCGCAGGCACAGGCGCTCGGCGCGCGCCTGCGCGACGTGCCGCTGACCCGCGCGGTGGCCTCGCCGCTGTCGCGCGCGCAGAGCACCGCCCGCTACGCGCTGGGCGCGCAGCGCGAGGCGATGCTGCTGACCGATCCGGACCTGCAGGAGATCGCGCACGGCGAATGGGAAGGCCTGCTCGCCAGCGAGATCAACGACAAGGATCCGGCACGCCTGCGCGCCTGGCGCGAGGAGCCGGACACGGTGCTGATGCCGGGCGGCGAATCGCTGCGCCAGGTGCTGGACCGTTCCTGGCGCGGCCTGACCCGCGCCGCCGAGGGCCTGGGCGAGTACGACACCTTGCTGGTGGTGGCGCACGATGCGGTCAACCGGGTGATCCTGTGCCGGGTGCTGGGCCTGCCGATCGCCAAGCTGTGGAGCTTCCGCCAGGCGCCGACCACGCTGAACCTGCTGGAAGGCCCGGACGTCGAGCACCTGGAAGTGGTGCGGCTGAACGATTGCGCGCACCACACGCCGTTCTTCGGCGAGGCCAAGCATCGGGCGCTGTAGGCGGCGAAATCCGCAAATTTGGAGTGGCGGCTCCGATTCCTGACCGAGTGCACGCTTTTGCTTTTGCTTCGCTTTTCGGGTCCCGTGAGACGCGGCACGTGGCATGGGCGAATACCCCGAAGGGGCGGCGCGCACGATGCGCGCCGTTTTTCGTAGGCACATGGATGTGCCTTCGAAAAATGCCCATGCCACGTGCGCACCCGGAGCGCGAAGCGCGGAGGGCGCGTCGCCCGGGTGTGCTTTCTTTTGGTTACTTTTCTTTGCACAAGCAAAGAAAAGTGACTCGCGCGTCAGCGCGAAAGCTGTTGCTTCCAAGAGGTGGGCGGGTGATCGAACGCGCCTCGTCGAAAGGCTGAAAATACACAGATGAAAACCCTCCCCGAATGGCTCGCCTACATCGAGCAGCAACACCCGCAGGACATCGCGATGGGCCTGGAGCGCGTGCGCGCGGTGGCCGCGCGCATGCGCCTGGACCGGCCGGCGAAGAAGGTCGTCACCGTCGGCGGCACCAACGGCAAGGGCTCGACCGTGGCCTTCGTCGAGGCGATCGCGCGTGCCGGCGGCTGGGCCGTCGGCAGCTACACCTCGCCGCACCTGCTGCGCTACAACGAGCGCGTACGCATCGGCGGGCAAGAGGCCAGCGACGCGCAGCTGGTGGCCGGCTTCGAGGCGGTGGACGCCGCGCGCGGCGACACCCCGCTGACCTATTTCGAATACGGCACCTTGGCCGCGCTGTGGCTGTTCCAGCAGGCCGAGCTGGACCTGGCGGTGCTGGAAGTGGGCCTGGGCGGGCGCCTGGATGCGGTCAACCTGGTCGATGCCGACGTGGCGGTGATCACCACCGTCGATATCGACCATACCGACTGGTTGGGCGCGGACCGCGAGGCGATCGGCGCGGAGAAGGCCGGCATCGCGCGGCCGTGGAAACCGCTGGTGCTGGGCGAGATCGATCCGCCGTCGAGCGTGCTGCGCCGCGCCTATGCGATCGGCGCCAACGCGATCCGCGCCGGCAGCGATTTCTTCCATGAGCCGATCGATGCCGACCAGTGGCGCTGGCGCGACGTCGGCACCGAGCTGGAGTTGCCGTCGCCGCAGCTGCGCGCGCCGGTGCAGCGCGCCAATGCCGCCACCGCCATTGCCGCCTTGCGCGCGCTGCGCAGGGCCTTGCCGCGCACCGCCTACGCCGAGGGCATCGCCGCGGCGCAGTTGCGCGGACGGCTGCAGCCGTTCGTGCGCGACGGCGTCGAGGTGCTGGTCGATGTCGGCCACAACCCGCAGGCGGCGCGCGAACTGGCCGCGGCGCTGCAGGCGCAGCCCTGTGCCGGCGCCACCCGCGCGGTGTTCGCCGCCCTGGCCGACAAGGACGCGGCCGGCGTGGTGCAGGCGCTGGCCGGGCAGGTCGCTGCCTGGCATCTGGCCGGGCTGGCCGGCGCGCGCGGCCAGAGCGGCGCGCAGTTGCAGGCGCGCCTGGCCGGTACCGACGCGGCCGCAGGCGTGGTCGCCGACAGCGTGGCGCAGGCGCTGCAGCAGTCCCTGGCGCAGGCGCGGCCGGGCGACCGGGTGCTGGTGTTCGGCTCGTTCCATACGGCGGCCGACGCCTTGCACTGGCTGCATTCAGCCGGCTGACCGCGCCGGCAGCCGGCCGACCTTATAATCGCTGCGGCACTCCGCCATGCCGCCCCCTCTAGCTTTCCGTGGATACCGTCCTGAAACAGCGACTGATTGGCGCCCTTGTCCTGGTGGCGCTCGCCGTGATCTTCCTGCCGATGCTGGTCAAGGGCCCCGCGCCCGACAGCGGCGTCGCCAATGTTCCGCTGAAGGCCCCGGACGCTCCGGCCGACGGCCAGTTCCAGACCCGCGAGTTGCCGCTGGTGACGCCGGGCGACGCGCCCAGCGGCGGTGCCGTGGGCATGGCCAGCGCGCCGGCCGCGGCACCGGCGCCGGTGCAGGACAACCCCGACGCCGCCGACCTGGCCACGCCGGCCGCGGCCGGCAGCGCCGCGCAGCCGTTGCCGCCGACCGTGGCCGCCGGCAACTACGCGGTCAATTTCGGCGCCTATTCCACCCAGGCCGACGCCGATGCGGTGATCGCGCGGCTCAAGCAGGCGCAGCTGCCGGGCTTCCGCGAAGCGGCCACGATCGGCGGGCGCCAGGCCTGGCGCGTGCGGATCGGCCCGTATGCCGACCGAGCCCAGGCCGAGTCGGTACGCCTGCAGGCGGTGAAGGTGCGCAACGACGTCAATGCGCAGGTGGTGACCCTGGACGCGCCGAGCGCATCCTCGGTGGCCGCCGCGGCGACGCCGGCAGCGACCGCGGCGCCGGCCAAGACCGAAACCCTGCCGCCGGAGCCGGCCAAGCCGGTGGCCGCGGCCAAGCCGCCGGTCGCCGCGGCGCCCAAGCCTGAGCAGCCCAAGCCCGAGCCGGCCAAGCCGGCCGCGACGCCGGCGCCGGTCGCGGCGGCCAAGCCCGCTCCGAGCGTGCCGAGCGTGCCGGCCGCGTCCGGCACCGGCTTCGCCGTGCAACTGGGCGCCTTCGCCAAGGCCGAGGATGCCAACGCGTTGCGCGACAAGGTTCGCGCCGCCGGATTCAGCGCCTTCGTCGAACAGGTGCGCACCGACAAGGGCGCCTTGAACCGGGTGCGGGTCGGCCCGGTCGCCAATCGCGCCGATGCCGAACAGCTGCGCGCGCAGGTCGCCTCCAAGGTCGGCATCAGCGGTATGGTACGTCCACACCCTTGAACCGGGCTTCGGCCCGTGGAGTCGCAAGCATGTACCAGGGAAGGGAACCGCGGCGCGCTGCCGCCGCCATGGTGCGGCCCGGCCGCAGGAGGCGCGCATGATCGATATGGTGTTGCTGTCGGTGATCCTGGTCTCGGCGCTGCTCGGCGCGCTGCGCGGCTTCGTCGGCATCGTGGTCGGCACGTTGTCGTGGCTGCTGTCCGGCTGGGCCACCTTCCAGTTCGGCGGCAACGCCGGCCGCTGGCTGGCCGACGGCGCGCATCCGAGCATGACCTACTATCTGGGCGGCTACGCGCTGACCTTCGTGGTGACGATGGCGGTGGTGGGCATCACCGGCATGGTGATCCGCAGCGCGGTCCGCGCCACCGCGCTGTCCGGCACCGACCGCGCGCTCGGCTTCGGCCTGGGCACGCTGCGCGGCGGGTTCTTCGCCGCGGTGCTGGTGCTGCTGATGAGCTTCACCCCGCTGACCCGCGAGCAGGCCTGGCGCCAGTCGGTGGTGTTGCCGGTGCTCAGCCCCGGCGTGCACTGGATGCGCGCGCAGCTGCCGGACTGGCGCATGCCGCAGATGCCGCAACTGGACATGTCGCAGATGAACCTGCAACAGATGAACATGCAGCAGATGGATTTGGGCAAGTTGCCCCTGGCAGGCGATAATGCCGCCCTGGGCAACGCCCTGTCGGCCAGTGGCCTGCAGGACGTGATGTCCAAGGCCCTGGGGCGTCCGGGTGCCCAATCCGCGCAGCCCGGCGGCGACCCGACCCAGGTCCTGCCTGCGAACATCGATCCGGCGCAGGCGCGTCCGGCAGCAAACGACCCGGCACGGGTCGAATCCAACGGCCAGGCACGGCCACCTTCCCAATAGCGGCGCAGTCGCCGCGGAGAGCGTTCAAATGTGTGGCATCGTCGGAATCGTCGGCAATCAGAATGTCGCAGCGCAACTGTATGACGGCCTGGCCGTGCTGCAGCACCGCGGGCAGGATGCCGCAGGCATCGCCACCGCCGATGGCACCCGCCTGCGCGTGCAGAAGGCCAATGGCCTGGTCCGCGACGTCTTCGACGAGAAGCGCATGGCGGTGCTGGAAGGCCGGGTGGGCATCGCCCATTGCCGCTATCCCACCGCCGGCTCGGAAGGCATGGACGAGGCGCAGCCGTTCTACGTCAATTCGCCCTACGGCATCGCGCTGGCGCACAACGGCAACCTGATCAACACCGAGGCGCTGCGCCAGCAGGTGTTCGAGGCCGACCGGCGCAACATCAACACCGATTCGGACAGCGAAGTGCTGCTGAACGTGTTCGCCTACGAGCTGGACGCGCAGCGCATGCTGACTCCGGAAGCGGCGATCCGCGCGGTGGCCGGCGTGCACCGCCGCTGCAAGGGCGGCTATGCGGTGGTCAGCGTGGTGCTGGGCCTGGGCCTGGTGGCGTTCCGCGACCCGCACGGCATCCGTCCGCTGGTGCTGGGCAAGCGCGAGGGCGTGGAAGGCGACGAATACATCGTCGCTTCCGAATCCTCGGCGCTGGACATTCTCGGCTTCACCCGCCTGCGCGACGTGCGCCCGGGCGAGGCGCTGGTGATCACCGGCCGCGGCGAGCTGTTCTCCGAGGTCTGCGCCTCGCCGACCGACCACACCCCGTGCATCTTCGAGTACGTGTACTTCGCGCGCCCGGACTCGATGATCGACAACGTCTCGGTGCACAAGGCGCGCATGCGCATGGGCATGAAGCTGGGCGAGAAGATCCTGCGGCTGCGCCCGGACCACGACATCGACACCATCATCCCGATCCCGGACACCTCGCGCGACGCCGCGCTGGAGATGTCCAACGTGCTCGGGGTGAAGTACCGCGAGGGCTTCGTCAAGAACCGCTACGTCGGCCGCACCTTCATCATGCCGGGGCAGGTCGAGCGGGTGAAGTCGGTGCGCCGCAAGCTCAATCCGATTCACCTGGAATTCCGCAATCGCGTGGTGCTGCTGGTCGACGATTCGATCGTGCGCGGCACCACCAGCCGGCAGATCGTGCAGATGGCGCGCGAGGCCGGCGCGCGCAAGGTGTACCTGGCCAGCGCCGCGCCGCCGGTGCGCTACCCGAACATCTACGGCATCGACATGCCGGCCGCCGACGAGCTGATCGCTCATGGCCGCAGCGAGCAGGAGATCCAGGAATTCCTCGGCTGCGACTGGCTGATCTACCAGGACCTGGAAGACCTGGAGACCGCGGTGCGCGAGGGCAACCCGGAACTGAAGACCTTCGATTCCTCGTGCTTCAACGGCGAGTACACCACCGGCATCGAGCCGGGCTACTTCGAGCGCATCATGCAGCTGCGTTCGGACGAAGCGAAGAAGAAGCGCCGCGCCTGACGCGGTGTTGCGTGGCGCACCGATGCACGACGCGCACGCCGGCGGGGATCTGCTGCAAGCGGCGCGGCTGTGCCTGGCCGCCAGCGCGCCCGAGGACAAGGTCGCACTGACCCAGCGCTACGCCGCCGCGTTCGCTGCCGGCGCGCTGCGCGTGCCGGCGGATGCCGCCGAGCCCGAACCGATCCGCATGCCGGGGCGTCCGCCGCGGCCGTTGCTGGTGCATCCGCGCGACCTGCCGCGGCGCGGATTGGGCAGCGCCGAGGGCCGCGCCGCCTTCATCCATGCGATCGCGCACATCGAGCTCAACGCGATCGACCTGGCCTGGGACGCGGTGTACCGCTTCCGCGGCTTGCCCGACGCGTTCTACGCCGACTGGGTGGCGGTGGCCGCCGACGAATCGCGCCATTTCGCGCTGCTGCGCGACCGGCTGCGTGCGCTGGGCCACGACTACGGCGATTTCGCCGCGCACAACGGGCTGTGGGAGATGTGCGAGAAGACCGCGCACGACGGCCTGGCGCGCATGGCCCTGGTGCCGCGCGTGCTGGAGGCGCGCGGGCTGGACGTGACCCCGGGCATGATCGTGAAGCTGCGCGCGCTCGGCGACGCCGCCACGGTCGAGATCCTGGAACTGATCCTGCGCGAGGAAGTGGCGCATGTCGCCGCCGGCTCGCGCTGGTACCGCTGGTATTGCGCGCGCGCCGGCATCGAGCCGCGCGCGCGGTTCGCCGAGCTGCTGCGCGAATACGCCGGCGGCTACCTGCACGGCCCGTTCAACCTGCCGGCGCGGCTGCTGGCCGGTTTCGACGAGGACGAACTGCTCGCCTTGCAACGCCAGGCCGGCTGAGGCGGCGCGCTGCCGCGCGGCGAAGCGGCCGGCGTTACCCGGCAGGCCGGCGCGACGGTTCCCGAACGATCGCCGTTTGGCGTGCGCCGCTGTCCTCTCCATGGCGATGGCCGCGTGCTGTGAGGGCAGCGCATGGATGCCGATCACGGCGCTAACTGGAATGGCCATCTCTGAGTGGATACGCGATCGACTTTGTTGCTTGCGCTGAACGTTGGCTGAGCGGCTAATCGGAATCCCCCGTGCGCTGTGCCCGACGCCTTCTGCGCGAGGGACGACGCTCCGTCTCTTCTCACCACCCCTGGGAGTACGACATGAAGTCGATGTGCTGCCTTACCGCGATGCTTGCCCTGTGTGTCGCCGGTTCCGCTTCCGCGGCCGGAAAACCCCTGTTCCAGAGCAGCCAGTACATTTCCAAGGCCATCCCCGGCGAGCCCGCATTGAGCCGGGTGCTGGCCAATCCGTCCACCGGCGCGGTGCAGAGCGTGCGCGTGGACGCCGCCGCGGTGGACGCCACGCAGGCGCAGCTGGAGCTGGATCTGCTTGGCCAGCGCGTCACCGCCACGCAGACCAGGACCGAACAGCTGGAAGGCGGCAACAGCATCTGGTACGGCAACCTCGGCAACGCCGCCGCGGCCAAGGCGCGCGCGCGCTCCGGCCTGGATCCGCTGAACTCGGCGATCCTGGTGCGCAGCGGCGACACGGTCACCGGCAGCATCCGCAGCAACGGCACGCTGTTCCACCTGCGCCCGATCGCCGGCGGCGGCCACGTGCTGGTCGAGGTCGACGAGAGCCGCATGCCGGCCGAGCATCCGGCCGAGTACGCGCTGCTGCCGACCATCCAGATGCCGCAGGCCGTGGTCGACGACCGCGTCACCGCCGCCGCGGCTTCGTCCGGCTCGCCGGCGACCATCCGCGTGCTGGTGGTGGCCACCAACCAGGCGGTGACCAGCTACGGCGGCAACATGCAGTCGCTGGTGCAGCTGGCGGTCGCCGAGTCCAACCAGGGCTACACCAACAGCAACGTCGGCATCACCATGCAATTGGCCGGCTACCAGACCACCAGTTACACCGAGTCCGGCGACTTCACCACCGACCTGAGCCGCTTCCGCGGCACCAGCGACGGCTACATGGACAGCATCCACACCACGCGCAACAGCGTGGCCGCCGACGTCGGCGTGCTGATCATCGACAACAGCAGCTACTGCGGCCTGGCCTCGGGGATCGGTTCGACCGCCGCCACCGCGTTCGCCGCGGTGTACTGGGATTGCGCCACCGGCTACTACAGCTTCGCGCACGAAATCGGCCATCTGCAGAGCGCGCGCCACGACGTCGCCACCGATTCGAGCACCTCGCCGTACGCCTACGGCCATGGCTATCGCTACGGCAACAGCTGGCGCACGATCATGGCCTACAACTGCCCGGTCAGCTGCCCGCGGCTGAACTACTGGTCCAATCCGAACATTTCCTACGGCGGCGTGCCGATGGGCAATGCCAGCACTGCGGACAACCAGCGCGTGCTGGTCAATACCAAGGCGGCGGTCGCCGCGTTCCGCTGATGTAGCGCGTTCAAGGGGCGCTCCGGTGCAGGCCGCGCCAGGCCTGCGCCGGGGCGTTCCGCTTGCCGATCCTGCAGGCCGGCCGGACGCCGTGGCGTCCGGCTTCGGCTATGCTGAGCGACGACGTGTCCGGCAGCGCCGGGCGCGCACCGCTCATTACTCCTGGAATCGGCGATGGTGTTGAAGAGCATTGGCCTGCCGGCGGCCTTGGCGCTGGCGATGTTGAGCATGGGCTGCGGCCCGGCGGCGGATCCACCGGCCGCACCGCCGCAGGCGCCGGCGACCGCTGCGGCCCCCGCGACCGCACCCGCCACGGGCGATGCGCCTGCGGCGGCGTTCGACGAAACCCGCGCGTTGGACATGCTGGAGACGCGTCTGGCGGCCGACCATGTCTATGCCGATGCGCAGTGCCTGCAATACGCCGCCGAGACCGACGCCGAACCCGCAGCCGCCGACGCCGCTGCCTCGCCGTCGGCGACCACCGAACCCGCCGCCAGCGCCTCCGCCGCGATCGATTTCGCGGTGCGCGAGAAGCACGGCGACGGCTGTCCGGGCGATCCGCAGACCGCACCGGTCAGGGACCGCTACCGGGTCGAACGCTCCGGCGCGATCCTGTGGTACGACGTGGCCGAGGGCGATTTCGTCGGCTATGCGCAACGTGCGCGCGACAACGCCGGCGGCATGCTGTAACCGTCGCGGGTTCCGCGCGCGCGTTTCCTGCCGCTGCCGATTACAGCTGCTGCAGCCGGCAGCCCTGCGCATCCACGCGCAGCACCGAGCCCTGTTCGTACCAGTCGCCGAGCACGATGCGGGTGCAGCTGCGGCCGTTGGCGTCCAGCGCGTGCACGGCGGGGCGGTGGGTATGGCCATGGATCATCCGCGCCACGCCGTAGCGCGCGAAGCTGGCCACGACCTCGTCCGGCGCCACGTCGGTGACGGTTTCGAACTGGGCGCGGTCGCCTTGCTTCATTTCCGCCTGCCGCGCCTGGCTGGCGGCGCGTGCCTGCTGCGCATAGGCGATGCGCGCGGCCAGCGGCTGCGCCAGGAACTGCTGCTGGAACGCCGGGTCGCGGGTCTGCGCGCGGAACGCCTGGTAGGCGGTGTCGTCGGTGCACAGCAGGTCGCCGTGCAGCAGCAGCGTCGGCTCGGCGTACAGATCGATCACGCACGGATCCGGCAGCAGGCGCATGCCGGCGCGGCGCGCATAGTCGGCGCCGAGCAGGAAATCGCGGTTGCCGTGCATGAAGAACACCGGCACCCCGGCGTCGCTCAGCGCGCGCAGCTCCAGCGCCACCGCGTCGGCCGTTTCCGACGGCGTGTCGTCGCCGATCCAGGCCTCGAACAGGTCGCCGAGGATGTACAGCGCCTCGGCACCGCGCGCTTCGCCGCGCAGGAAGTCCAGAAACAGCGCGGTGATCGCCGGCCGGGCCGGATCCAGATGCAGGTCGGAAATGAACAGCGTGGTCATTGCCGCATTGTAATGGAGCCGGAAATGGAGAATGGGGAATCGGGAATGGAAAAGGCGCCGGCTCTTCCCATTCCCTATTTCCGGTTCTCCATTCCCAGCCTCAAACCACCCACAGCGACACCCCGGCCAGCAGCGCGCCGATCGCGGTGGCGGCGAGCACGTCGCTGGGATAGTGCAGGCCCAGCACCACCCGCGACAGCGCCACGCAGGCGATGAAGGGGATCAGCAGCGGCGCCAGCCACGGGTAGTAGGCCAGGGCGACGATGCCGAACGACACCGCATGCAGGGTGTGCCCGGACGGGAAGCTGAACTCGTCCAGCGGCGCCACCCAGGCGCGGATGCGCAGGTCGGCCGCGTACGGGCGCGGGCGCCGGGTCCAGCGCTTCAGGCCCTTGTACAGGCTCAGCGCGACCACGCCGGTGGCGGCCATGTGCGCGGAGGCGAACACGCCGCCCATGCCGTCGCAGACCACCAGCAAGGTCATCAGCGCATACCAGAACACGCCGTCGCCGAGGCGGCTGATCAGCGCGAAGAAGCGCCGCACCGAGCGCCGCCGGCACCAGTGGTTGGCTTGCCGGCACCAGCGGGTTTCGTGCCCGCGCAGAATCTCAAGCCGCGTCGACATGGGTCCTCCTGCTGTAAGCCAGTTCGCCGAGAAGCGCCTCGAAATCGGCCACGACCTGTTCCGGGCGCAGCTGCTGCATCGCCGCGCAGGCGGCCTCGCCCAGTTGCCGGCGCAGGGCGTCGTCGCCGGCCAGGCGTACCGCCGCGGCGACGAAGCCGTCGTCGTCGGCCACCGCCGCGCCGTTGACGCCGTCGCGCAGGTATTCGCGCGCCGCGCCGTAGTCGAAGGCGACCGTGGCCACGCCGCTGGCCATCGCTTCCAGGGTCACGTTGCCGAAGGTCTCGCTGCGGCTGGGGAACAGGAACAGGTCGCCGCTGGCGAAGTGCCGCGCCAGCGCGTCGCCGCGCTGCACGCCGCAGAAGATGAAGTCGGGGTTTTCCTGCGCCAGGCGCTCGCGCATCGGGCCGTCGCCGACCCAGACGAAGCGCGCCTCCGGCCGCACCCGCTGCAGTTGGCGGAACGCGCGCACCGCCAGCGGCAGGTTCTTTTCCGAAGCGATGCGGCCGACGTACAGCGCCGCGCAACCGTCCGCCTCCAGGCCCCACTCGCGGCGCAGTTCCGCGTCGCGGCGCTGCGGTTCGAACTGGCGGTTGTCCACCGCGCGCGCCAGCAGGCGTGCGCGCTCGAAGCCTTGCCCGGCGAGGAAGCCGAGCAGCTCGCGGGTCGGCACCAGGGTGGCGTCGGCCTGGTTGTGGAAGCGCCGCATCCAGCGCAGCGCGGTCGACTGCAGCCAGGCGGCGCCGTACTGGGGCAGGTATTCGTCGAAGCGGGTGTGCAGGCCGGTGGCGATCGGGATGCCCAGGCGCCGTGCGGTGCGCAGCGCCGACCAGCCGAGCGGGCCTTCGGTGGCGATGTAGACCGCGTCCGGCGGCGTGGCCTGCCACAGCCGGGACAGGCGCCGCGGCGCGGGCAGGCCGAACTTCAGGCCGGGGTAGCGCGGCAGCGCCGCGCCGCGCACCAGCAGCGCATCGTCGTCGTGCCGGTCGCCGACCTGGCGCGGGCGCACCACGTCGACCTGATGGCCGAGCGCACGCAATCCCAGTTCCAGCCCCTGCACGGTCAGCGCGACGCCGTTGACCTCAGGGGGGTACGTCTCGGTGACGATCGCGTAGCGCATGCTTCAGGCTCCAGTTTGCCAAAGCTTCGCGCGAGGCGGTGAAGCGAACATGTCCGCCGCATGTAGGAATGATGACGCCGGCCCAGGGCGTTTAGCCGCGCTTTCACCAGCGGCCCCCGATAAGGGCGATGCGGCTCGCAAAAAGCGCTCCAGCAGCCCAGCTTTTACGATTCCCGATTCCCGATTCCCGATTCCCCAATCCCGGCTTTCAGGCCACAAACGGCCGGAAATTGATCCCCAACCCCGCCATGCCCTCGACCTCGCCGATCAGGTCGGCGCGCTGCAGCGGCCGCGATTCGATCCACGGCTGCGACAGGATCAGGTGCAGGTCGTCGCCGCTGGCCTTCAGGTCCAGCGACGGGATCGGCTCGGATTCGTGGGCGCGATGCAGCAGCACCGCCAGCCGCAGCAGCGCGGCCTTGCGCTTGGCGCTGAGCAGCAGGCGGTCGGGCAGGGCGTCGAATGCGGTCTTGGGCACGTTGCGGCGATGGGTGCGCACCAGCGTCGCCAGCACCTGCTGCTCCTGCCGCGAGAAGCCGGCGATGTCGGAGTGCTCGAGCACGTAGGCGCCGTGCACGTGGTACTGGCTGTGCGCGATGGCCTGGCCCAACTCGTGCAGGCGTGCGGCCCAACCGAGCATGCGTTCGTCGTCGGCATCCAGCGCCCAATCGGTGGCGACCTGCGCGAACAGCGCCATCGCGGTGGCTTCCACGCGCGCGGCCTGCGCCTCGTCGATGCCGTAGCGCTGGGTGAGCGCGGCGATCGCGGTCTCGCGCGGATCGTTCTCACCGCCGCGGCCGAGCATGTCGTACAGGATGCCTTCGCGCATGGCCGCCTTGCTGACCATCAGGCGCTGCAGGCCCAGGGCCTGGAACGCGGCTTCCAGCACCAGCACGCCGCCGGCGATGATCGGCCGGCGGTCGGCGGACAGGCCGGGCAGGTCGATGTCCTCGATGCGCTTGGCCAGCAGCAGGCGTTCGCGCAGCAGCGGCAGCGCCTCGGCGGTGATCGCGCCCTTGGTCAGCTTCATCGCCGCGCAGATCTCGCCGATCGCCTTGTGCGTGCCCGACGAACCCAGCGCCTCGTCCCAGCCCAGCGTGCGGTACAGCCCGGCGAACTGCTGGAACTCGGCGCCGATCTCGGTCAGCGCGTCCTTCCATTTCTTCTTCGACAGCTTGCCGCCGGGGAAGAAGCGCCGCGTGCTGGCGATGCAGCCGGCCTGCAGGCTTTCGCGCTCCAGGGTCTGGAAACCGCGGCCGATGATGAATTCGGTGGAGCCGCCGCCGATGTCGATCACCAGCCGGCGCTGGTCCGGCTTGGGCGGCTGCGCATGCGCCACGCCCAGGTAGATCAGGCGCGCTTCCTCGCGGCCGCTGACCACTTCGATCGGATGGCCGAGCGCGGTTTCGCCGGGGATCAGGAACGCCTGCGGCGAGCGCAGCTGGCGCACGGTGTTGGTGGCCAGCGCGCGCACGTGCAGCGACGGCACGTCGCGGATGCGCTGGCCGAAGCGCGCCAGGCATTCCAGCGCGCGCTGCCGCGCTTCGGCCGACAGCCCGCCCTTGTTGTCCAGTCCATCGGCCATGCGCACGGTCTCGCGCAGGCGGTCCACCACCCGCAGCTGCCCGAGCTGATACCGCGCCACGACCATGTGGAAACTGTTGGAACCCAGGTCGATGGCGGCCAGCAGGTCGCCATCGCGCAACGGCGTGTACGGGGAGATGGAAGGCATGGGCGGAATGGTAGCCGATGCACGGCAGGTGCCGTCCATCGGCGCGCAGGTGGCGTGGCTCAGAGCCCGTCGAGCAGGGTCAGCTGCGCCGAATGCGGCGGCTGGTCCTGGCCCGGCGCCAGCTTGCGATAGGCGCCGCTGGCGTCCAGTTCCCACGCATTGAGATTGTCGGCCAGATAGTTCTGCAACACCTCGCGATGGATGCGCTTGACCAGATCCGGATCCAGGATCGGGAAGCAGGTCTCCACGCGCCGCAGCAGGTTGCGCTCCAGCCAGTCGGCGCTGGCGCAGAACAGTTCCGGTGCGCCGTCGTTGCCGAACCAGTAGATGCGGCTGTGCTCGAGGAAGCGGCCGACGATCGAACGCACCCGGATGTTGTCCGACACGCCCGGCACGCCGGGGCGCAGCGTGCATGCGCCGCGGATGATCAGGTCGATCTTCACCCCGGCCTGCGAGGCCGCGTACAGCGCGCGGATCACCTGCGGCTCGTTGAGCGCGTTCATCTTGGCGATGATGCGGCCCGGGCGCCCGGCCAGGGCCAGCTTGGTTTCGCGCTCGATCCGGTGCAGCACGCCCGGGTGCAGGGTGAACGGCGACTGCAGCAGGCGCTTGAGGCGGATCTTCGGCGCCAGCCCGGACAGCTGCTGGAACAGCAGATGCACGTCGTTGCAGATGTCCGCGTCGGCGGTGATCAGGCTCAGGTCGGTGTAGGCGCGCGCGGTGCCGCTGTGGTAGTTGCCGGTGCCCAGATGCACGTAGCGGCGCAGCTTGCGGCCCTCGCGGCGCACGATCAGCAGCATCTTGGCGTGGGTCTTGTAGCCGACCACGCCGTACACCACCTGCACGCCGGCTTCCTGCAGGCGATCGGCCAGGCCCAGGTTGGCTTCCTCGTCGAAGCGCGCGCGCAGCTCGACCACCACGGTCACGTCCTTGCCGTTGCGCGCGGCCAGCACCAGCGCATCGACGATGCCCGAGTCCTTGCCGGTGCGGTACAGGGTCTGCTTGATCGCCAGCACCTGCGGGTCCACCGCGGCCTGCTTGATCAGGTCCAGCACCGCGGTGAACGCGTCGAACGGATGGTGCAGCAGCACGTCGTCGGCGGCGACGATGGCGAAGATGCCGTCGCTGTCGCGCAGCGTGCGCGGATTCATCGGCGGATACTTCAACTCCGGGCGCTGCACCAGATCGTAGACCTGGTTGACCCGGCTCAGATTGACCGGGCCGTTGATGCGGTAGACCGCGTTTTCCGGCAACTCGAAGTTCTGCAGCAGGGTGCGCACGATCGACTTCGGGCAGTCTTCGGCGATCTCCAGGCGCACCGCCGGCCGGTAGCCGCGGTTGACCAGTTCGTCGCGCAGCGCCAGCGCCAGGTTCTCCACTTCCTCCTCGTCCACCACCAGCTCGGAATTGCGGGTCACGCGGAACTGGTAGGAGCCCATCACCTCCATGCCCGGGAACAGTTCGTCGACGAAGGTGGACAGCACCGAGGACAGGAACACGAAGCTCTGTCCGCCTTCGGACAGGCTTTCCGGCAGCTGGATGATGCGCGGCAGCGAGCGCGGCGCGCGCACGATCGCCAGGTGGCCGACGCGGCCGAACGCGTCGGTGCCCTTCAGCACCACCACGATGTTCAGCGACTTGTTGAGGATCTTCGGGAACGGATGCGCCGGGTCCAGGCCCAGCGGCGACAGCACCGGCATGATCTCGTTGCGGAAATAGGCGCGCAGCCAGCGCTTCTGCCGCGCATTCCAGCTGTTGCGGCCGAGCACGCCGATGCCGGCGTCCTTCAGCGCCGGCCGCAGCACTTCGTTCCAGCAGCGGTACTGATGGTCGACCAGCTGCGCGGCACGGTCGTGGATGGTGTTGAGGACCGCGCTCGAACTCAGCCCGTCGGGTGCTGGCGGCAAGCCGAATTCCAGCGCGTGGCGCACGGTGGCGGCGCGGATCTCGAAGAACTCGTCGAGGTTGGTGCAGGAGATGCACAGGAAACGCAGCCGCTCCAGCAGCGGCACGCTCGGATCCTGCGCCTGCGCCAGCACGCGGAAATTGAAATCCAGTTGCGACAGTTCGCGGTTGAGATACAGCGACGGGTCGCGCAGCGGGTCGCTGGGAACGTCCGGTGGTGGCGTGGGCGGCAAAGCGGCGGCGCGTGGCATGGCGGTACTCGTTAGGCGGAGGTCAGGGTGGCATGGTCGTGCCGCGGATGCACGCGCCCGGCGCCGAAGTGGCAGGAAAACGTGCTGCCCTTGCCGACTTCGCTTTCGATGTCCAGCCGCGCCTGGTGCAGGCCCAGCACATGCTTGACGATCGACAGCCCCAGCCCGGTGCCGCCGCTTTCGCGCGAACGGCTGCTGGACACGCGGTAGAAGCGCTCGGTGATGCGCGGCAGGTGGTGCGACGGGATGCCGTAGCCGCTGTCGCGCACCGACAGCACCGCGCCGTCGCCTTCGCGGGCGAAGGTGATGCTGACCGAGCCGCCGGCAGGGGTGTAGCGCACTGCGTTGGTGACCAGGTTGGAGAACGCGCTGTGCAATTCCTTGTTGGATCCGACCAGGTCCAGGTCGGCCTCGTCGTGCACCTCGATGCGGTGCCGGCCCTGGCTATGCGCTTCGGCCTCGCGGCGCAGCGTGGCCAGCATCGGCGCCATCGCGATGCTCTCTTCGTTGGCGTGTTCCTGCGATTCCAGCCGCGACAGGGTCAGCAGGTCTTCGACCAGTTGGGTCATGCGCTGCGACTGCTTGCGCATCTCGGCGATCATCGGCCCGGAATCGGGGAAATCCTCCGGGTCGAGCATGTCCAGGTAGCCGTGCACCACGGTCAGCGGCGTGCGCAGTTCGTGCGAGACGTTGGCGACGAAGTCGCGGCGCACCTGCTCCAGCTGCAGCAGCTTGCTGACGTCGCGCGCGACCAGCAGCCAGTAGTCGTCGGAGTAGGGGATCAGGCGCAGGTTCAGGCGCAGCCGGTCGTCGATCGGCGAGGGCGTGTCGAGCATCGGCTCGGCGTTGCGGCCGCCGGCCAGCCAGTGCGCCAGCGGCATCGGCTGCAGGCGTTCCACCACCGGCACGTTGAGGTCGCCGGGATGGCGCAGGCCGAGCAGGGTGCCGGCGGCTTCGTTGAACCACTGGATGCGCTGGCTGTTGCGGTCCACCACCACCACCGCGTCGGGCAGCGCGGCGGCGGCGGCGCGGTAGGCGCGCAGCATGTCCAGCAGGCGCCGCTTGCGCGTGCGCATTTCCGCCTGGCTGCGGTACAGCAGCCGGTCCAGTTCGTTCCACACGCCGGTGCCGGCCGGCGGTTCCCAGCGCTGGCGCGCGGTCAGCCGGCGCAACACGCGGCGCAGGCGCCAGTAGTGCCAGCCCATCACCGTCAGCGAGGTCAGGGTCAGGGCCATCCACACATGGCCGCCGACCCAGCCGACCAGCACCGCCAGCAACAGCAGTGCGGCGAGGGTGCCGAGGGTCTTGAGCCAGGCGTAACGCATGTGGCGGGGCATCGGGAGCGCGCTCTGTCGCGATGGATCGTATTCGTCGTCCGCCGTTTATAGCAGGCGACGGCGACAGTCAGATGGACGAGGAGAAGCGGTAGCCGGAGCCGCGCACCGTCTGCACCATGTTCTCCACCGCGAACGGCTCCAGGGTCTTGCGCAGCCGGCGGATGTGCACGTCGATGGTGCGCTCCTCGACGTAGACGCTGCCGCCCCACACGTGGTCGAGCAGTTGCGCGCGGCTGTAGACGCGCTCGGGGTGGGTCATGAAGAAGTGCAGCAGGCGGTATTCGGTGGGGCCGATCGGCACCGGCGCATCGCCGGCGAACACCCGGTGCGCGGCGCCATCGATGCGCAGACTGCCGACCGAGACGCTGCCGTCCTCGTCGTCGTCGCGGGTCCGCCGCATCACCGCGCGGATCCGCGCCAGCAGCTCGCGGGCGGAGAACGGCTTGACCACGTAGTCGTCGACGCCGGCTTCCAGGCCGCCGACGCGGTCGTTTTCCTCGCCGCGCGCGGTGAGCATGATGATCGGCACCTCGCGGGTCATCGCATCCTTGCGCCAGCGCCGGGCCAGTTCCAGGCCGCTGGTGCCGGGCAGCATCCAGTCCAGCAGGATCAGGTCGGGGACGCGGTCGGCGATGGAGGTCTGCGCTTCCCGCGCGTCGCCGGCGTGGACCGGTTCGAAGTCGCCCTTGCGCAGGGCGAACGCCACCATGTCGCGGATGGCGGGTTCGTCGTCGACGATCAGGATGCGTTTCTGCACGACGGCACCGTGGGACTGGGAGGAGAGGTCGCCAGTAGACTACGGTTTTATTACTATTCGATGACCGCCGCCACACTGCGTTTCAGCGCTGTTTCACGTCCGGATCCTGGACGCCCTGGCGGCGCAGTTCCAGCACCGTGGGCGTGATCGCGGCAATCCGCGCATCGATGCGTGCGCGCGCCACGTAGTCGAGGTCGTCGCGCTTCTTCAGATTGTTGAGCTGGATCAGCGCCTGCTCGGGGCGTCCGTTCAGGTAGGCGGCCTCGGCGTAGGCTTCGCCGGCGCGGTTGCCGTCGCCGGCCAGTTCGCAGGCGCGGGCGAAAGTGCGCTGGAACACCGGGTCGTCGGCGGCCGCGGCCAGCAGCGGGCGCAGCACCGCCTGCGCGCGCTGCCCGGCGGCACGGCCGCCTTGCTCGTTCAGCGCCGTGGCATAGGTCAACGCCACCGCGCGGTTGCTCGGCAGGCGCTTGAGCAGGGCGTCGAAGCGCTGGTTGGCCTGCTGGCTGCGGCCGTTGCGCGATTCGGCCTCGGCCACCGCCAGGCTCAGCCACCAGCTGTCCGGGTGCGCCTTCAGCAGGTCTTCCAGGGTCTGCATGCCGTCCTGCGGGCTGCCGCCGCCGCGCAGCCGGGCCAGCGCCAGGCCGTAGCGCTGGGCGTCGCTGAGGCCCTGCTTGCTGCCCTGGCGCAGGCCCTCGTATTCGCGCACCGCATCGGCCGGGGTATTGGCGCTGAGCACGCGCAGGCGTTCGCGGGCCCACTCGAACTGGCCGCTGGCGCCGCGCGAATAGGTCTCGAACGGCAGCTGCAGGCGCCCGGGCAGCAACGGGTTGCTGGGCGCGCCCAGCGGCTGGCTCAGCGACACGTCGTTGGGATCGACCCGCTCCTGCAGGGTGCCGCCGGGCACGCTGGTGGTCAGGGTCACCGTGTTCTTCTTCATCTGTTCGGCGCGCTGCCGCGCCTCGCTGATGCGGGTGGTGGTGACCGGGTGGGTCATCAGGTAGTCGGGGGTGCTGTAGCCGCCCTGGTTGCCGCGCATCGCCAGCGACATGCGCTCGAAGAAGCCGGCCATCGCGTCCACGTCGTAACCGCTGCGCGCCAGGGTGCGGATGCCCAGGCGGTCGGCTTCCGATTCGTTGGAACGGGTGTAGTCGATCTGGCGCTGCTGCATCAGCCCCAGGCCGCTGGCGATCGCCGCCTGGGTGGCGTCGCCGCTGGAGCGGCCGCCGGCCTGCTGCGCGGCGACCACCGCGGCGAGCATGCCGAGCAGGATCGGCACCTGGTCGCGTTGCGCCCGCTCCACCCCGCGCAGCACGTGCTGCTGGGTGATATGCGCGATCTCGTGCGACAGCACCGCGGCGACCTCGTCCTCGCGCTCGGCGGTCAGCACCAGCCCGGCGTTGACCGCGACATAGCCGCCCAGGGTGGCGAAGGCGTTGATCTGGCGGTCGCGCAGCATGAAGAACGTGTACTTCTGCTGCGGCTGGTCGCTGTTGGCGCCGAGCCGGGTGCCCATGGTCTGCAGCCAGTCGTCGATCAGCGGATCTTCGAGCACGTAGTCGTAGTTGCGCAGCTCGGCCAGCATCATCTTGCCGTACTCGGCCTGGCGCGCCGGGGTCAGCAGTTCGCCGGCCGAGGAGCCGATGTCCGGCAGCTTGTTCTCCTGCGCCGGCGCGATGGCGGCGGCGGTAGCCAGGGTGATCGCGAAGGCAAGCGGCAGCGGGCGCAAGTGAGGCTCCAGGGCAGGGCGGGGTGCCGCGGCGGCGGCGGGTGAATCCAGGGTGGTTGAACCGGGGTGATCTGCAGTGTTGCGGCAGCGGACTCGAAAATCCACCTGGCCGCTACCATAGTGGCTTGGACCCCATTTCTTGCCCGGAGTTTCCCGTGGACACCCAAGCTACCGATGACGGCCAGGCCGGCGGCCCGCCGATCACCCTGTATTCCACCGCGATCTGCCCGTACTGCGTGGCGGCCAAGAACTTCCTGAAGAGCAAGGGCCGCAGCTGGACCGAGGTGCGCATCGACCTGGACCCGGCCGAGCGCGAGAAGATGGTGGCCCTGGCGCGCCGCACCAGCGTGCCGCAGATCTTCGTCGGCGACACCCATGTCGGCGGCTACGACGACATGATGGCGCTGCACCGCGCCGGCAAGCTGCAGCCGCTGCTCGATGGCCAGGCGCCCGAGGCGCAGGCATGAGTGCAGCGCAGGCGGGCGGCGAGGGCGGTGATGGCCAGGACCGGGTGCGCGCGTTCACCGAGTTTCGCCAGCGCATGAACCAGCGCATCCTGGCCGAGCCGAACCAGGTGGTGCGGCGCTTCTTCGCGCTCGATACCCAGACCTACCAGGCCGGCGCGCTGGACGTGAAGACCAAGGAACTGCTCGGCCTGGTCGCCTCGCTGGTGCTGCGCTGCGACGACTGCATCAGCTACCACGTGGCCCAGTGCAAGGAGGCCGGCGTGCAGCGCGACGAGTTCTTCGAGACCTTCTCGGTGGGTCTGGTGGTCGGTGGCTCGATCGTGATTCCGCACCTGCGCCGGGCAGTGGATTTCCTCGACAAGCTGGAGGAGGGCGCCGCCGCCGCGCCGGCGGAGCACGCGCACGGCTGAGTGGCGCCGGATCCGCCCGGTACGCGCCGCCTGCGGGCGGCGCGCTGCGTTTTGCGCCTGCGCGGTTTGGGAGCCTTCACCGGCTTCGGGCATAATTACCGGTGAAACCTCCTTGCGCCTGCAGCCCGGGCTTCCGGTCGGCGCGTTCCCCCTCTGTACGGAAACCCCAATCCTATGACGCAGACAATCACGGTCATTCGTGGCGATGGCATCGGCCCCGAGATCATGGACGCCACGCTGTTCGTGCTCGACGCGCTGAACGCCGGCCTCACCTACGAATACGCCGACGCCGGCCTGGTCGCCCTGGAGAAGCACGGCGACCTGTTGCCGGCCGCCACCCTGGACTCGATCCGCAAGAACAAGATCGCGCTGAAGAGCCCGCTGACCACGCCGGTCGGCGAAGGCTTCAGCTCGATCAACGTGGCCATGCGCCGCCAGTTCGACCTGTACGCCAACGTGCGTCCGGCCAAGTCGTTCCCGAACACCAAGTCGCGCTTCGGCGCCGGCGTGGACCTGATCACCGTGCGCGAGAACACCGAAGGCGCCTACCTGAGCGAAGGCCAGGAAGTGTCGGCCGACGGCGAGACCGCGGTGTCGATGGCCAAGGTGACCCGCAAGGGCTCCGAGCGCATCGTCCGCTATGCCTTCGACCTGGCGCGGGCGACCGGCCGCAAGAAGGTCACCGCGGTGCACAAGGCCAACATCATCAAGTCCACCTCGGGCCTGTTCCTGAAGGTGGCGCGCGAAGTGGCGGCGAACTACCCGGAGATCGAGTTCCAGGAAATGATCGTCGACAACGCCTGCATGCAGCTGGTGATGCGTCCGGAGCAGTTCGACGTCATCGTCACCACCAACCTGTTCGGCGACATCCTGTCGGACCTGTGCGCCGGCCTGGTCGGCGGCCTGGGTCTGGCGCCGGGCGCCAACATCGGCGTCGACGCGGCGATCTTCGAGGCCGTGCACGGCTCGGCCCCGGACATCGCCGGGCAGGGCAAGGCCAACCCGTGCGCGTTGCTGCTGGGCGCGGCGCAGTTGCTGGACCATGTCGGCCAGCCGCAGAACGCCGAACGCCTGCGCAGCGCCATCGTCGCCACGCTGGAAGCCAAGGACGGGCTGACCCCGGACCTGGGCGGCAGCGGCAACACCATGGGCTTCGCCAAGGCCATCGCCAGCCGCCTCTGAGCCGGCGACGACCGCGGCAACGAAAAAGGGCGCCTTGCGGCGCCCTTTTTCTTGTCCTGAAGCTGGCGGCTCAGAGGATGGGCTTCAACGAATCCCCACTCCCGAATCCCCAATCCCGGCTTCCAATCAATTCCGCGACTGCAACTTCGACAGCAACCGCAGGAACTCGATGTACAGCCACACCAGGGTGACCATCAGCCCGAACGCGCCGTACCACTCCATGTACTTGGGCGCGCCCTGTTCCACGCCGCTCTCGATGAAGTCGAAATCCAGCACCAGGTTCAGCGCCGCCACCACCACCACGAACAGGCTGAACAGGATGCCGACCGTGCCGGACGCGTGGATGTAGGGGATCTGGATGTTGAACAGGCCGAGCACGATGGTCGCCAGGTACACCAGCGCGATGCCGCCAGTGGCCGCCACCACGCCCAGCTTGAAGTTCTCGGTGGCCTTGATCAGCCCGCTGCGGTAGGCGAACAGCAGCGCGAACAGGGTGCCGAAGGTCAGCAGCACCGCCTGCAGCACGATGCCGTTGAAGCGGTGCTCGTACAGTGCCGAGATCGAACCCAGGAAGAAGCCTTCCACCAGCGCGTACAGCGGTGCGGTGATCGGCGCCCAGGTCTTCTTGAACGTGGTGATCAACGCCAGGATGAAGCCGCCGATGGCGCCGCCCAGCACGTAGCCGATGATGCCCGGTGCGATCACTTCGTTGCCGGCGCCATCGATCGAGATCGACTGGCTCCAGGCGAACACCGCGGTCAGCACGGTCAGCAGCAGCAAGGCGCCGGTCTTGTGGATGGTGCCGTTCAGGGTCATCGCCTCGCCGTCGCGCGAAACGACGGCGCCGCTGCCGAGGTCGAGGAAGGTGGATTCCTTCAAGGCGGGGTTGCCGCTGCGGATCATGCTGTTTCTCCCTGTAATGAAGACGATTGGCCCGTATCGGCCGCAAGTGGCGAGCATAGCGCAGGAGTCGGTCACGCGATGTGCCGTTGACACCGGGCCGCGAGCTTCCCACAATAGCCGACCTTTCCGGCCTCGGCCGCGAGGGATGTTCCGCCGGGGTATAGCGCAGTCTGGTAGCGCGCCTGCTTTGGGAGCAGGATGTCGGGGGTTCGAATCCCTCTACCCCGACCAATCCGATGTCCAAACGGCGGAGAGGAATGCGACAATCCGGCCCGGGCGCCCGTAGCTCAACCGGATAGAGCACCGGCCTTCTAAGCCGGCGGTTACAGGTTCGATTCCTGTCGGGCGCGCCACTCCGGCGCCGGACAGGGTGTTGCAAGAGTTCAATGGTGGCTGTAGCTCAGCTGGTTAGAGTACTGGATTGTGATTCCAGATGTCGGGGGTTCGAGTCCCCTCAGCCACCCCATTGATCGCGTGACCCGCCGCTTCGCGGGGTGTTGCAACGAAGCAAAAAAGCGCATAAGATGCGCGACTCAGTTTCAGGGCCGTTAGCTCAGTTGGTAGAGCAGTTGACTCTTAATCAATAGGTCCAAGGTTCGAATCCTTGACGGCCCACCAAATCAAGCAGCCACTTAGCGCAAGCCAAGTGGCTGTTTTTTTATGCGCCGATCGTGCGCGAGCGCATGCCGGCCATGGCGCCGCTGCCGCGCGACGCGGTCAGCGTTGCGCGGCAGCGATCGCCAGCGCCGCGTCCACCATCGCGTCGGGGTGCAGCGGATCGTCGTCGATGCGGATGTCCGGCGTCAGCCATCGCGGCGTGGCTGCGCCCGATGGCCGCACCAGCAGCAGGCGCGGCGCCCACAGGACCAGTCCGGTCTGCGGCAGCGCGATTTTCTGCACGCCGCCGGTCTGCGTGCTCCTGACGCTGGCGCCTTCTCCGATCAGCGTCCCGGCATGGAAATCCTGCATCGCGTTGGCGAACAGCACCGCCGAGGAATAAGTGCCGGGGCCGATCAGGACGTAGACCTTGCCGTCGAAGTGCAGGGGATCGTCGGTGCGCGGAGCGCTCCACGTCTCCACGGTTCCGCTCAGCACCTCGCCCGCCCGTTCGCGTTTCGCGGGGTCGTCGCGAAGCGGTTTCTTGGTGTAGCGCGATGCCCAGCGATAGGGGCGGTCGGCGAGGTAGGGCAGCAGCCCCTGCAGCCACAGCGCATCGTCGCCGCCGCCGTTCTGCCGCACGTCGATGACGAGCGTGCGCGTGCCGCTCGCCTGCATCTGCTGGAACGCGCGATGCGCGAACGCCACGAATGCGGCCGGTTCGGGCCAGGAGAAGGTACGGATGGTCATGACCGCGGAGGCGTCCGGGCGCAGTCCGAACGCGAACTGCCGGTCGAAATCGTCCTCGCCGACCATGATCGCAGGACGCGCGTGGCTTGCAGGTCGGCGCAGCCGCGCCTGCGGCGACCCGGCGAACGTCAGTTCGAACGTCGCGGGCGCGCCATACACCTTCCAGTAGAAGAACTACCAGCGCCGCGACAACAGGTCGGCGCGGAAGCGCGCGCTGTCGCCGTGCACGTGCGCGAGCAGTGCGCGGACGACAGCGCCTGCGGGAACGCCATTGATGGTCGCGACCGGGCTGCCGGAAAGCGCCGTCGCGGTGCCGCCCAGTTCGGAGAGGATCCGCACCCGCGCTTGCGCATCGACCGTGACCTCGAAGGGAAACAGGGCGCCGCCGCCGCGCAGGTGCTGTTCCGTCTCTGCGCGCCAGTCGGCGTAGCCGACGAAAAAATGGCCATCGGCAAGCAGCGGGTTGAGCGTGGAGAAGTCCCGCCAGACCGCATCGCGGTCCAGCCCGGTCGAGGCCCGCTGCCGCAAGGCAGCGATGGCAAGCTGGAGCTGGGCCGGATCGACCGAATGCGACGGATCCGGGTGGGTCGCTGCGATCCCCGCCTGCAGCGCGTCGAGGTCGGCATGGATCTGCTGCGTGCTGTAGCGTTCGGCCGCCTTGGCCGTTGGCGCCAGTGCCGACGCCACGGCAAGGAAGAAAAGGAATGCATGGAACGGTTGCGGCCTTCGCATGAAGATCCCCCGGAAATGTTTTGAAAAAATACCATATAATTTCAACATGACAAAAAACGCCAAGCAGCTGTTCGACGCCACCGCGATCCGGGATCCGGCGCATATCCGTCTGTTGGCGTCCCCGGTGCGCCAGGAGCTCGTGGACACGCTGGCCTCGTTGGGGGGAATGGCGACCGTCGCCGAGTTGTCCGAGCAGTTGGGGCGGCCGGCGGATGGGCTCTACTACCATCTGCAGTTGCTCGCGGAGGGCGGCCTCGTGCAGGAAGGCGAGGGCGCCGCAGGGGAGCGGGTCTTCCGCTTGGCGGGCGCTGCAGGCGTGCCGCTGCGTCTGTCCTACGACCTGGCCAGCGACGAGGCGTCCGCGGCCCTGGCCGCCTACGCCAAGGGGCTGGCGCAGGTCGCCGAGCGCGATTTCCTGGCCGCCTTGAAACAGCGCAATGTCGAGGTCGACGGCCCCGGCCGGCAACTGTGGGCGGCGCGCAACAAGGGCTGGCTCAACCAGGCGGAACTGGCCGAGGCCAATGCGCTGCTGGAGCGGCTATGCGACCTGCTGAGCCGCCCGCGCGATCCGTCGCGCGATCGGCCGATGTCGCTGGCGTTCGTGCTGGCGCCAGCGGCGGTGCGGGGGCGGCGCAGAGCGCCCAAGGGCGGCCGGGGCTGAAACAGGCTGCGCTTTGCGTCGTCAGCAGGGGGATGGCCGAACCCGGGGTGGCGCTCTGCGCATGGCGGGTCATTGGCGGCTCCGACCCGCGAATTTGCTTCATAAGTCATTGATCGCCCGTCCGGGCGGCATCGGTTTTCGATCGTTGCGCGCAAGCGTCGGCTCCTCGGCGGTGGATCGAGCGGAGCGGCATCGGCTCCGACGGATGCCTTTTTCTTTGCCGGCAGGCCTGCAACAATGCGCAGGCGAGCGCTTCCGGCGCCGCAGCGCGAAAGTGGCGGAATTGGTAGACGCCCTGGTTTTAGGTACCAGTGCCGCAAGGCGTAGGGGTTCGAGTCCCCTCTTTCGCACCATCCCGGCGCCGCTTGCGCGGCCCGCCGCGCCCCTGCCCCCCGTCCGCACCCCCGCCGCGCCAGGCCTGCAGCGGCGCCGGCCGACCGGGTGCGCTGGCAGGCACCGCGGGAATAGGCGAAACTATCCGGCTGCGGCGGCCGTCCCGTGCCCGCGTCAACCCGTATTTTTCTACATCGTGCCGAGAGCCGTGGGCTCCCGGTGGCAGGAGTCCACATGCAAGCTTCGATCGAAACCACCGGTACCTTGGAACGGCGTCTGACCTTCACCCTGCCGGAGGAGCGCCTGGAGACCCATATCGGCGGCCGCCTGCGCGAAGTCGCGCGCACCGCGCGGATCAAGGGCTTCCGTCCCGGCAAGATCCCGCCGAAGGTGATCGAGCAGCGCTTCGGGCCGCAGATCCGCGCCGAGGCGCTGGACGGTCTGCTGCGCGAGACCTTCGACTCGGCGGTGCGCGAGCACGAACTGCGCCTGGCCGGCAACCCGCGCATCGACCGCGCCGGCGACAACGAACTGCAGTTCGTGGCCACCTTCGAAGTGGTGCCGGAGTTCGGCGACATCGACGTGGCCAAGCTGGAAGTGATCCGCCATACCGCCGAGGTCACCGACGCCGACATCGAGCAGATGATCGAGAACCTGCGCCTGCAGCGCCGCACCTGGCAGCCCGCCGGGCGTCCGGCGCAGGACGGCGACCTGGTCACCCTGGAAACCTGGTCGCAGGCCGGCGACGAGCGCCTGCCCGCCGAGGGCGTGGAGAAGGGCAGCAGCGTGATCGGCTCGGGCGTCATGTTCCCGGCGATCGAGCAGGGCCTGGTCGGCCTGTCCAAGGACGAGGAAAAGACCCTGACGGTCGATTTCCCGGCCGACTGGCGCGTGCCGCAATTCGCCGGCAAGCAGGTCCAGGTGCACGTGAAGGCGGTCGAAGTCGCCGCGCCGGTGCTGCCGGAGGTGGACAAGGAGTTCATCAAGAGCTTCGGCGTGAAGAGCGGCGATGCCGAGCAGTTCCGCAAGGACATCCGCATCAACCTGGAGCGCGAGCTCAAGGGCGCGCTGATGAACCGGCTGCGCCGCGAGGTCGGCGAGCAGCTGATCGCCGCCTACGCGTCGGTGGAAATGCCGCCGCGGCTGGTCGAGAACGAGGCGCGTTCGATGCTGGCGCAGCAGGTGGAACAGATGCGCCGCTCCGGCCGCGACCCGGGCCAGGTGCCGGACGACGCTCACCAGGGCTTCGTGGACGCGGCGCGCAAGCGCGTGCTGGTCGGCCTGCTGGTCGGCGAGGTCGCCCGCCGCAACGAGCTGCGCCTGGACCCCAAGCGGGTCTCGGAAACCCTGCGCCTGATCGCCTCGACCTACGAAGAGCCGGAACAGGTCATTGAGATGTACCGCAACGATCCCCAATTGATGGGGGGACTGCAGAGCCGTGTGATGGAAGAGCAGGTGATCGACTGGATCGCCGAGCGCGCCAAGCACACCGAGCAGGCGATGACGTTCCAGGAAGCGATCCGCCAGTAAGGCGCCGCTTCGCGGCGGCCCGCATATTGCATGCGGGTTGGAGACGCAATCCAAGCCCTCGCAGCCGTGGGGGCGCGACAAGATGCGAAGCCCTGCACATCCCCGTGCAGGGACGACACAGAGCAGGAGTTCCCGCGTGGACAATGTGACCAAGGCCTTGAATCTGGTTCCGATGGTGGTCGAGCAGACCAGTCGCGGCGAGCGTGCCTACGACATCTATTCGCGCCTGCTGAAGGAGCGGCTGATCTTCCTGGTCGGTCCGATCGACGACCACATGGCCAACGTGATCGTGGCGCAGATGCTGTTCCTGGAAGCGGACAACCCGGAAAAGGACATCAGCATCTACATCAACTCGCCGGGCGGCGTGGTCACCGCCGGCATGGCGATCTACGACACCATGCAGTACATCAAGCCGGACGTGAGCACCATCTGCGTCGGCCAGGCCGCCTCGATGGGCGCGCTGCTGCTGGCGTCGGGCGCGGCCGGCAAGCGCTATGCGCTGCCGAACTCGCGGGTGATGATCCACCAGCCGCTGGGCGGCTTCCAGGGCCAGGCCACCGATATCGACATCCACGCGCGCGAGATCCTGACCCTGCGCTCGCGGCTGAACGAAATCCTGGCCAAGCACACCGGCCAGTCGCTGGAAACCATCGCCCGCGATACCGAGCGCGACAACTTCAAGAGCGCCGTCGACGCGCAGACCTACGGGCTGGTCGACCAGGTGCTGGAGCGCCGTCCGGAAGAGTCGATCCAGCCGGCATAAGGCTTGCATGTACTGCAAAACGCAGCGTATTCCGCAGGGCCGGGGTCGGGCTAGCGTCCTCCCGGCCCTGTGTTATTCTCGAAATCGAACCCCCGTTCATCGGGTGGGGTAACTGGGTAAGCGAAGCAATGAGCGAAGACCGGCAAGGCCGTTCCGGCGACAGCAACAAGATTCTGTACTGCTCGTTCTGCGGCAAGAGTCAACACGAGGTCCGTAAGCTGATCGCCGGGCCGAGCGTGTTCATCTGCGACGAATGCGTCGAGCTGTGCAACGACATCATCCGCGAGGAGCTCGAGGAGAAGGCGCAGTCCGCACGCAGCAGCCTGCCCAAGCCCAAGGAAATTCTCGAGGTGCTGGACCAGTACGTGATCGGGCAGCTGCGCGCCAAGCGCACGCTCGCCGTGGCCGTGTACAACCACTACAAGCGCATCGAGAGCCGGCAGAAGAACGACGAAGTCGAGCTGGCGAAGTCCAACATCCTGCTGGTCGGTCCGACCGGTTCGGGCAAGACGCTGCTGGCCGAAACGCTGGCGCGCCTGCTCAACGTGCCGTTCACGATCGCCGATGCGACCACGCTGACCGAAGCCGGCTATGTCGGCGAGGACGTGGAGAACATCATCCAGAAGCTGCTGCAGAAGTGCGACTACGACGTCGACAAGGCGCAGCAGGGCATCGTCTACATCGACGAAATCGACAAGATCTCGCGCAAGAGCGAGAACCCGTCGATCACCCGCGACGTGTCCGGCGAAGGCGTGCAGCAGGCGCTGCTGAAGCTGATCGAAGGCACCGTGGCGTCGGTGCCGCCGCAGGGCGGGCGCAAGCATCCGCAGCAGGAATTCCTGCAGGTGGACACCAAGAACATCCTGTTCATCTGCGGCGGCGCGTTCGCCGGCCTGGACAAGGTGATCCAGCAGCGCTCCAACGACGTCGGCGGCATCGGTTTCGGCGCCAAGGTGAAGAGTTCCGAGCGCAAGCGCGAAGTCGGCAAGATCCTGGCCGAAGTGGAGCCGGAAGACCTGATCAAGTTCGGCCTGATCCCCGAGTTCGTCGGCCGCCTGCCGGTGGTCGCCACGCTCGAGGAACTGGACGAGCCGGCGCTGATCCGGATCCTGACCGAGCCGAAGAACGCGATCACCAAGCAGTTCAAGAAGCTGTTCGAGATGGAAGGCGTGGAGCTGGAATTCCGGCCCGACGCGCTGCTGGCCATCGCCAAGAAGGCGCTCAAGCGCAAGACCGGTGCGCGCGGCCTGCGCACCATCGTCGAGTCGGTGCTGCTGGATACGATGTACGAGCTGCCGTCGCAGGAAAACGTCAGCAAGGTGGTGGTGGACGAGTCGGTGATCGAGCACAAGTCCGAGCCGTACCTGATCTACCAGACCCCGCCGCCGGCGCCGAAGGTGGCCTCGGCCGAGTGAGTGCCGGGTGAAGCCGCGGCGCTGTCCTGCCGCGGCCGTCGCGACTGGCTAAACGCTTGAAAGAAAAGGGTCTTTTTCGCTGCCCTTGCATCATCCAGCCGATGGCCCCATAACGGGGCCATCGGCATTTTTATGCCCGCCTTTCCGCATTCCCGCACCCCACATCGGAACCCTCATGGCCCAGTCCAAATCCGAAGTCCTCGACCTGCCGGTCCTGCCGTTGCGCGACGTCGTGGTCTTCCCGCACATGGTCATCCCGCTGTTCGTCGGCCGCGACAAATCGATGCGCGCGCTCGAGCACGCGATGGAGGCCGACAAGCGCATCCTGCTGGTCGCGCAGAAGTCCGCCGAGACCGACGATCCGGTGGCGGCCGACCTGTACAACGTCGGCACCCTGGCGCAGGTGCTGCAATTGCTGAAGCTGCCCGACGGCACCATCAAGGTGCTGGTCGAGGGGCTGTCGCGGGTCAGCGTCGACAAGGTGGTCGAGCGCGACGGCGCGCTGCAGGGCGAAGGCAGCGAGATCGATGCCGCCGAGTCGCGCGAGGAGCGCGAGGTCGAGGCGATCGCGCGTTCGCTGATGTCGCTGTTCGAGCAGTACGTCAAGACCAACCGCAAGCTGCCGCCGGAGCTGCTGCAGACGCTGTCGGGCATCGACGAGCCGGGCCGCCTGGCCGACACCATCGCCGCGCACATCGGCGTGCGCCTGGCCGACAAGCAGCGCCTGCTGGAAACCCTGGAAGTGGGCGAGCGGCTGGAGATGCTGGTCGGTCTGGTCGACGGCGAGATCGACGTGCAGCAGCTGGAGAAGCGCATCCGCGGCCGGGTCAAGTCGCAGATGGAGAAGAGCCAGCGCGAGTACTACCTCAACGAGCAGATGAAGGCGATCCAGAAGGAACTGGGCGATCTGGACGACGCGCCCGGCGAGCTGGAAGAACTGGCGCGCAAGATCGCCGAGGCGGGCATGCCCAAGCCGGTGGAAACCAAGGCCAAGGCCGAGCTCAACAAGCTCAAGCAGATGTCGCCGATGTCGGCCGAGGCCGCGGTCGTGCGCAACTATCTCGACTGGCTGCTGGGCGTGCCGTGGAAGAAGCGCAGCAAGGTGCGCAAGGACCTGAAGGTCGCGCAGGAAACGCTGGACGCCGACCACTACGGCCTGGAGAAGGTCAAGGACCGCATCCTGGAATATCTGGCGGTGCAGTCGCGGGTGAAGCAGATGAAGGGCCCGATCCTGTGCCTGGTCGGTCCGCCCGGCGTCGGCAAGACCTCGCTCGGCCAGTCCATCGCCAAGGCGACCAACCGCAAGTTCGTGCGCATGTCGCTGGGCGGCGTGCGCGACGAGGCGGAGATCCGTGGGCATCGGCGCACCTACGTCGGCTCGATGCCGGGCCGCATCGTGCAGAACCTCAACAAGGTCAGCAGCAAGAATCCGCTGTTCGTGCTCGACGAGATCGACAAGATGTCGATGGACTTCCGCGGCGATCCGTCCTCGGCGTTGCTGGAAGTGCTCGATCCCGAGCAGAACAACGCCTTCAACGACCACTACCTGGAAGTGGACCTGGACCTGTCCGAAGTGATGTTCGTGGCGACCTCCAACTCGCTGAACATCCCCGGCCCGCTGCTCGACCGCATGGAGGTGATCCGCATCCCCGGCTACACCGAGGACGAGAAGCTCGCCATCGCCATGCGCTACCTGGTGCCCAAGCAGCTGAAGGCCAACGGCCTGAAGGGCGATGAGCTGGAGATCGCCGCCGACGCGATCCGCGACATCGTGCGCTACTACACGCGCGAATCCGGCGTGCGCAACCTCGAGCGCGAAGTCGCCAAGATCTGCCGCAAGGTGGTCAAGGAAATCGCGCTGGCCGGTCCGCAGCCGGCGGTGGCCAAGAAGGCGCCGGCGAAGAAGGGCGCGGCGGTGCGCAAGGACAAGGCGCGGGTCAGCGTCGGCTCCAAGAACCTGGACAAGTACCTGGGCGTGCGCCGCTTCGATTTCGGCCGCGCCGAGGAGCAGAACGAAGTCGGCCTGGTCACCGGCCTGGCCTGGACCGAAGTCGGCGGCGACCTGCTGCAGATCGAATCGACCCTGGTCCCGGGCAAGGGCGCGGTGATCCTGACCGGCCAGCTCGGCGACGTGATGAAGGAATCCGCCTCGGCGGCGCTGTCGGTGGTGCGTTCGCGCGCCGAGCGGCTCGGCATCGAGGTCGACTTCCTGCAGAAGCACGACGTGCATCTGCACGTGCCCGATGGCGCCACGCCGAAGGACGGCCCCAGCGCCGGCATCGCGATGGTGACCTCGCTGGTGTCGATGCTGACCAAGGTGCCGGTCAAGGCCGATGTGGCGATGACCGGCGAGATCACCTTGCGCGGCCGCGTCTCGGCGATCGGCGGACTCAAGGAGAAGCTGCTGGCGGCGCTGCGCGGCGGCATCCACACGGTGATCATCCCGGAGGAGAACCGCAAGGACCTGGCCGACATTCCGGAGAACGTCACCCGCGACCTGAAGATCGTGCCGGTCAAGTGGATCGACGAAGTGCTCGACCTGGCGCTGGAGACGCCGCTGAAGCCGAAGGTCGCGGCCGCCGCCGAGGGCGAGCCGGTGCGGCGCAAGCCCAAGCCGAAAGCATCCTCGAACGCCCGCGTCAAGCACTGAAGGGCGCTGAACCGCGCCCGCCCAAGTGGCTCAAACCCGCGCCGTTGCTGGCTTTTCGGCTTGCGCGGGTGGGAGGCCGCTGGTATAAATGCACGACTTGCGAGCACTGCGAACGCGCGTGCTTGGTAGTGAAAAAATCAATCGGGGCCTCGTCGCAGACGAGGCAGGCCACGCCGACACCCGATCCTCAATTCCGCGGTTTTCTGCCGCACATGGAGTCATCAAGAAATGAATAAAGCCGAACTGAACGACGCTATCGCCGCCGCTGCGGATATCTCCAAGGCCGAAGCCGGTCGCGCCGTCGACGCCTTCGTGTCCGAAGTCACCAAGGCGCTCAAGAAGGGCGACAGCGTGACCCTCGTTGGCTTCGGCACCTTCCAGGTGCGCGACCGTGCCGAGCGCACCGGCCGCAACCCGAAGACCGGCGACTCGATCAAGATCGCCGCGTCGAAGAATCCGACCTTCAAGGCTGGCAAAGCGCTGAAGGATGCCGTAAACTAATCGACTCGCTAGGGTGCTTAGCTCAGCGGTAGAGCGTCTCCTTTACACGGAGAGGGTCGGGGGTTCGAAACCCTCAGCACCCACCAGAGCACCGAGCGACAAGTTTCAAAAGCGGAGTGGTAGTTCAGTCGGTTAGAATGCTGGCCTGTCACGCCGGAGGTCGCGGGTTCGAGTCCCGTCCACTCCGCCAGTTGCACCGAAGCCCCTGAGAAATCGGGGGTTTCGTTTCTCGAAGCATCCGCCGCGCCCTGCGCTGCGCAGATGCCGCAGAGATTGCGGGCCTCGTGCCTGCCTCCGTTCAAAAAGCGGAGTGGTAGTTCAGTCGGTTAGAATGCTGGCCTGTCACGCCGGAGGTCGCGGGTTCGAGTCCCGTCCACT
>NZ_JACSQX010000004.1:277368-341525 GCF_014836395.1 Xanthomonas bonasiae | reverse complement strand
CCGCCAGTTTTGTACGCGAAACCCCCGAGCGATCGGGGGTTTCTTTTTTTCCGGAGTGCGTTGCCGGCGCCCCCCCCAAAGCGGGCCGCGGATTCCATGCGGGCGCAGGCCGCGCGGCACGCCATTCCGCCGCAGGGCGTGAAGCGGGTTAAACTGCGCGGCTCGCCAACAGGCCTCGGTTCCCAACCAATGCTGCAGAAACTCCGCGAAAAGACCTCGGGCTGGATCGCCACCGCGATCATCGGCCTGTTGATGATTCCGTTCCTGTTCGTCATCGACAGCAGTTATCTCGGTGGCGTCGGTGCCAACAACGTCGCCAAGATCCAGGCGCCGCCGTCGTGGTGGTCGTCGGCACCGTCGTGGTGGCCGGCCTCGCTGCTGTGGCGTCACCACGAGGTGAGCACCGAGCAGTTCCGTGCGCGCTTCGAGGAAGCGCGGCAGCGGGAGCGCGAGCAGCAGGGCGAGAACTTCGATCCGCGCGAGTTCGAGAGCGCCGACAACAAGCGCAAGGTGCTCGACCAGTTGATCGACGAGCAGGTGGTGAAGCTGGCCGCCGAGCAGGCGCACGTGGTGGTCGGCGATGCCGCGGTTCGCGACTACATCGCCACCATTCCGGCGTTCCAGAACGACGGCAAGTTCGATCCGGAGCGCTACCGCCTGGCGCTGGCCTCGGGCACCCCGCCGCGCACGCCGGCGATGTTCGACCAGTTGGTGCGCGATGGCCTGCAGCAGTCGTTGATCCCGTCCGCGCTGATGGAATCGGCGTTCGCGACCAAGCAGGAAACCGAGCGCCTGCTGAAGATGCTCGGCGAGACCCGCGACGTCGACCTGGCGCTGTTGCCGGAACAGCCGGCCGACACCACCCCGGTCAGCGACGCGCAGGTGCAGCAGTGGTACGACGCGCACCAGGCCGATTTCAAGCAGCCGGAGCGGGTGTCGATCGAATACGTCGAGCTGGACGCGAGCAAGCTGCCGCCGGCCAAGCCGGCCGACGAGGCGGCGCTGCGCAAGCGCTACGAGGACGAGAAGGCCCGCTTCGTCGAACCCGATCAGCGCCTGACCTCGCACATCCTGATCAGCGCCGGCAAGGATCCCGCGTCGCAGAAGGCCGCCGAGGCCAAGGCCGCCAAGCTCGCGGCCGAAGCCAAGCAGCCCGGCGCCGATTTCGCCGCGCTGGCCCGCGCCAATTCCGAGGACCCGGGTTCCAAGAACGCCGGCGGCGACCTGGGCTGGGTCGAGCGGGGCGTGATGATCAAACCGTTCGAGGACGCCTTGTTCGCGATGAAGGCCGGCGAGATCGTCGGCCCGGTGAAGAGCGAGTTCGGCTACCACGTGATCCAGCTGCGCGAGATCAAGGGCGGCCAGGGCAAGAGTTTCGAGCAGGTGCGCGACCAACTGGCCGGCGAGCAGCTGCAGGCCGACAACGAGAAGGTCTACAGCGATCTGAGCGGCAAGCTGGTCGATCTGGTGCTGAAGAACCCGACCGCGCTGGCGCCGGCGGCCAAGGACGTCGGCTTGCCGGTGCAGACCCTGGGGCCGTTCTCGCGCGCCGACGCCAGCGGCGTCGCCGCGCAGCCGGCGGTGCTGCGCGCGGCGTTCTCCGACACGCTGGTGCAGGACGGCACGGTCAGCGATCCGATCAACCTGGGCCCGAACCACAGCGTGCTGATCCGCGTCACCCAGCACCTGCCCGAGCAGACCCAGCCGCTGGCCAAGGTGCGCGAGCAGGTGGTGGCCGCGGTGCATGCCGATCGCACCGCCAAGGCGGCCGCGGCGAAGGCCGACGCGCTGCTGGAGAAGCTGCGCAAGGGCGAAACGCTGCAGGCGCTGGCCGGCCCGGAGAAGCTGCAGATCAACCCGATGCCGGGGCTGCCGCGCACCGTGCCGATGCCGAGCCCGGAAGCCAACCGCGCGATCTTCAGCGCGCCGCTGCCGGCCGCGGGCAAGCCGTCGGTGGGCAAGGTCGAGCTGTCGGCGAACGGCGTGCCGGGCGGTGCCAAGCGCTACGCGCTGTTCGTGCTCAACAAGGTGAACCCGGGTGACCTGAGCAAGGTGCCGGCGGAGCAGCAGGCGACGTTGAAGCAGCAGCTGGGCCAGATCGAAGGCGCCGCCGCGGCGAAGGCCTACATCGACGCGATGCGCAAGCGCTACAAGGTCAGCGTGCAGGAAGCGGATCTGTAACTGCCGCTGGCCAATGCATGATGCGAACAAGCCCGGCACTGCCGGGCTTGTTCGTTTCTGGATCCTGCGCTCTGGGCGCCAGGGCAGTCGGATGCGCACTGGTGCGTTGCGCGATCAGCTGCGGCGTCGGCCAATGTGGGAGCGCTTGAGACCTCCAGCTTTTCTCCCGGGAGTTCGCAATGCTGTAGGAGCGACTTCAGTCGCGACAGGCTTTACCGGTGAAGCCCGTCGCGACTGAAGTCGCTCCCACAAGTAGCCAGCTTGAGCTGGCCGACATCGACAGCGCTGCCGGTGCCGTTGTCGCGATCTCGCCGCGCCCCGCCGCAGCGGGAGGCCGGCTATTCCTCGTAGCTCAGCACCATGCCCGGGCGCAGCACGCTACGCGCGGACAGGCCGTTCTTCGCCAATAGCGTCTGCACGGTGATGCCGTAGCGCTTGGCGATGGTCCAGGCGGTGTCGCCGTCGCGGACCGTGTGGGTGCGGCGCGCCGATGGCGTGCGCGAACGAATGCGCGGCGGCGTGGGCTCGGCGATGCTGGCGACGGCGCGCGTCGCCGGCGCTTCGGCCTGCTGCGGTTGCGCCGCCGCCGCCATGGCATCGGCAGCGGCCGTGGCGGCGCTGCCGCCGCTGCCGACCGGCGCCAGCACCGGCAGCGCGCGCTTTTTATTGCGCACGCTGCCCAGCGCCGGATTCAGTCGCGCGACCTGGTTGCCCTGCAGCGCCTGCTGCCGCGCCCACTCGTCCAGCGCCATGCCGGCGGGCAGGGTGCGCGCCTGCAGGATCGGCACCTCGCGGTCCAGCGAGGCCATCCATTCGTCGCGGGTCTGCGCCTGCTCCAGCACGCAAGCCAGCGCGTGCAGCTTCTCGACGTAGGCATAGGTGATCGGCGACAGCCCCGGCAACTTGGCCGGCTGCGCGTTCTGCGCGTTCATGCCGGCGCGGCGCATCGACTGCAGCACGCGGTATTCGCCGGCGTTGTAGGCCATGATCGCCAGGCGCCAGTCGCCGCCGAACATGCCGTGCAAGGTCTTCAGGTAGCGCACCGCGGCGCGGGTGGAATCCACCGCGGACAGGCGGCCGTCGTAGCCGCCTTCGACCGGCACGTCGTGGTTGCGGGCGGTATCGGCGATGAACTGCCACAGGCCGGCCGGGCCGCCGCTGTTGCGCGCGGCGGGGCGGTAGCCGCTTTCCACGAACGGGATCAGCGCGAATTCGGTCGGCAGGTCGGCGGCGCGCAATTCGTCCACCACGTAGCCGAACAGCGGCAGCACGTCCTCGTCCTCGTTGGCCAGCCGCGCCGGCGCGCGTGCGAACTGCTGCTTCCAGCGCGCATCGGTGGCGCCGCCGTCGCATTGCGCGTCCGCCAGGCCGTCGCGGAAGCTGGCGAGGATGGTGTGGCCGTTACGCGTGGTCGCCGGCGGCAGCGCCGCGGCGTCCATCGGCAACACGTTCAGTCCGGCGACGGTCTGCTCCAGCGCCGCACCGATGGGGGCCGCCGCGCTCGCGGAGGGGGCTGTCGAGGCGATCGCCAACGTCAGCGCCGCCGTCAAAAGCAGCGACCTCATGCGCGGAAATCGTCTTTCCAGCGCCTCAATTCGGCGAATACTTCCACTTCGTCCTGGGCGTCGCGGCCGAGCCGGGCGCCGACCGCCTGCTGGATCGCCGCCGAGGCGGTGCGCAGGAACGGATTGGTCGCCACTTCGCTGGCGAGACTGACGGGAACAGTGGGACGGGCAGCATGACGCATGGCCTGGACTTCCTGATGGCGCTGCCGCAAGGCAGCGTTGGTGGGATCGACCGTGACGGCGAATGCCGCATTGGCCAGGGTGTATTCGTGTCCGCAACACAGCAGCGTGGCGCCGGGGAGGGCGGCCAGCCGTTGCAGCGAACCCAACATCTGGGAGGGCGTACCTTCGAACATGCGTCCACAGCCCAGGCTGAACAGCGTATCGCCGCTGAACAGATGGCCGTGGCCGACATAGGCCACGTGCGAGCGGGTATGCCCCGGCACGAAAAGCGTCTGGAACTCCCATTGCAACAGCTGGACCCCATCGCCGTCGCCGACGCGCTGGCTGGCGAACGGGATCCGCGGCTCGTCCGCCGGGGCGTACACCGGCAGGTCCGGCCAGCGCTCGCGCAGCGCCGCCACGCCGCCGATGTGGTCGTCGTGATGGTGGGTCAGCAGCACCGCGGCCGGTTGCAGCCCTTGCGCGGCGGCGTCGAACACCGGCTCGGCCTGGCCCGGGTCGACCAGCACGGCGCGGCCATCCGCGGCGGCGATCGCCCAGATGTAGTTATCCTGGAATGCGGGCAGGGCGATCAGTCGCATAGAATTGGCACCATGCCTGCCACCCCGTTCCCCCGTCAAGCCGCCGTCTCATCCTGGTTTGATACGGCGGTGGCGCAAAAGCTGCTCCAGGCCGAGCAGCCGTTGATCCTCGACGCCTTGCTCGGACGCCCCGCGCAGCCCTGGTTGTGGCTGGCGCCGGTGCCGTTCGCGCCGCTGGCGCGCGAGCTGCCGGGGCGCGGCGTGCGCCTGCACCGCACCGCGCGCGGCTACGCCGGCGACCTGGTGTGCACGCTGCCGCTGCCGCTGCCTTCGGAAAGCGTCAACGCGATCGTGCTGCAGCACGTGCTCGGCGCCGACGCCGCGGCGCTGCTGGAAGAATGCGAGCGGGTGCTGCTGCCGGGCGGCCGGATCTGGCTGTTCGCGCTCAATGCGGTGAGCCCGTACCGGCTGCGCTGGCGCCGCCAGGGCCTGGTGGCTCGGCCGCCGGGCAGCTGGCGCGGGCTGCTGGAGCAGGCCGGGCTACCGTGCACCGATCCGCTGCGCTACCTGGGCCCGGTGTGGCCGACCCGCGGCGGCGTTGGCTCGGCGACCTCCGGCGCGCCGCTGCGCGCGGTGTGCCTGCTGCAGGCGGAAAAGCGCACCGCCGCCGGCATCGGCCCCATTCCGTTGCGCGCGCCGGTACGCTGGCGCGGTTCGACCGCCTCCATCTGATTCCTGGACGTACATGAAGACTGTTGATATCCACACCGACGGCGCCTGCCTCGGCAATCCCGGCCCCGGCGGCTGGGCCGCGCTGCTGCGCTACAAGGGCCTGGAGCGCGAAGTCGCCGGCGCCGAGGCGCACACCACCAACAACCGCATGGAGCTGATGGCCGCGATCATGGCGCTGGAAACGCTCAGCGAGCCGTGCCAGATCGTGCTGCATACCGATTCGCAGTACGTGCGCCAGGGCATCACCGAATGGATGCCGGGCTGGGTGCGTCGGCAGTGGAAGACCGCCGGCGGCGACCCGGTCAAGAACCGCGACCTGTGGGAGCGGCTGCATGCCGCCGCGCAGCGGCACGCCATCGATTGGCGCTGGGTCAAGGGCCACAGCGGCGATCCGGACAACGAGCGGGTGGACGTGCTGGCGCGCAACCAGGCGTTGCGGGTGCGCGCCGGCGGCGCCGCGGTCGCGTCCTGATCCTTTCCACGCCTCATCCTGCAGCGAGCCCCATGCGTCAGATCATCCTCGATACCGAAACCACCGGCCTGGAATGGAAGAAGGGCAACCGCGTCGTCGAAATCGGCGCGGTGGAACTGCTCGAACGCCGCCCCAGCGGGCGCAACTTCCACCGCTATCTGCGCCCGGACTGCGACTTCGAACCCGGCGCGCAGGAAGTCACCGGCCTGACCCTGGAATTCCTCGCCGACAAGCCGGAATTCCACGAGGTGGTGGACGAGTTCCTGGCGTTCATCGACGGCGCCGAGCTGATCATCCACAACGCCTCGTTCGATCTGGGTTTCCTCGACTACGAACTGTCGCGGCTGGGCGACTCTTACGGGCGCATCCTCGACCGCGCCACGGTCATCGACACGCTGCTGCTGGCGCGCGAGCGCTTCCCGGGCCAGCGCAATTCGCTGGACGCGCTGTGCAAGCGCTTGGGCGTGGACAACTCGCACCGGCAACTGCACGGCGCGCTGCTCGATGCGCAGATCCTCAGCGACGTCTATATCGCGCTGACCTCGGGGCAGGAGGAGATCGGCTTCGCCCTGGCCGACGAGCGCGGCAACCACGCCGACGGTCAACGCGCGGTGTTCGACATGGCGACGTTGCTGCCGCGGCCGCGTGTGCTGCCGACCGCGTCGGAGCTGGAGGCGCACCAGGCGCGGCTGGAAAAGATGCGCAAGAAGGCCGGGCGCGCGCTGTGGGACGCCGCCGAGCCGGCGCTGGCCGAGGCTGTCGCTGGCTGAGTCGCCGCGGCGCTGGGTGCTGGCGTTTGTCGGCGTGCGTCGGCGAGGTTCGCCACGTCGGTGCCGGAGCCGGTCCGTGCGGCAATGACCCGGGACGCCGCACGGCCATCTCGGCATGTCGGTGCAGCGGGGACATGACCCGGTAGGAGCGCGCGCGCGTACTGACGCAGCGGCGGCGCGCGGCTACTTGTGATGGCACGCGCTGCGGCATCGATGCCGCCGCCGGCCTGCCGCTACCGCGCTCGCGCCCGGCGCCGGTCGCGCCGCCTGCCTGCGCTCAGTGGCAGCGCACCAGGATCGCGGTGATGTTGTCCGAGCCGCCGCCGTCCAGCGCGGCCGCCACCAGCGTGTCCACGCATTCCTGCGCGCTGCAGTCGTCGTGGCCGAGCGTGGCGGCGATGCCGGGGTCGTCCACTTCCTCGGTCAGCCCGTCGCTGCACAGCAACAACTGCATGCCCGGGCGCAGTTCGCCGGTCATCGTGGCCACGTTGAGGTGCAGCGGATCGGTCACGCCCAGCGCCTGGGTGACCACGTTGCGGTGGGGATGCGCGCGCGCCTGCTCGGCGGTCAGCGCGCCCTGCGCGATCAGTTCCTGCACGTAGCTGTGGTCCTGGCTGAGCTGGGCCAGCTTGCCGTCGCGCCACAGGTAGGCGCGGCTGTCGCCGACCCAGGCCACCTCGAAGCGGTTGCCCTGCACGCGCGCGGCGACCACGGTGGTGCCCATCGGCAAGGTGTCGTTGCGCCGGCGCGAGGCGCGGATGATCTCTTCGTCGGCGATGCGGATCGCCTGCGCCAGCGGCGTGCCGCCGCGCACCTCGCGGACGATGGCCTCGCGCGCCAGCGCGCTGGCGACCTCGCCGCAGGCATGGCCGCCCATGCCGTCGGCGACCAGCCACAGGCCGAGCTCGTTGTCGCCGTAATAGGTGTCCTCGTTGAGTTCGCGGCGCAGGCCGACGTGGGTGAGGTGTCCGAATTCGATCATTGCGTGCCCGCGGCTGGCCCGGCTTCCTGTCATTCAAACGGCATCATCGCGGCCAAGCGGACATCAGGCAATCGCCGGCCGCGCCGCGGGGCAGGCGGGGTTCATGGCGGTGTGGGGGTGGGGACCAGGCCGCCTTGCGACGCGGCGCTTGTCCGCGCGCGGCGGGAACCGTATGATGCACGCCCCCGGTCCGCCGGGGACCACCCGGGAAGGTGGCAGAGCGGTTGAATGTACCTGACTCGAAATCAGGCAGGCGTTTATAGCGCCTCGGGGGTTCGAATCCCCCCCTTCCCGCCAGTTTTGCAGAAGGCCCCGTCAGGGGCCTTTTGTTTTTGACGGCTGCGGCTGCGGCCGCGCCGACATGGCTTTAAGGCCTGCTCGTTACACTTCCTTTCAACTCTCGCCTGGGTGTGCCCATGTCCGAAATCCTCGTCCCCGTGTCCTTCGGCGAACTGCTCGACAAGATCGCCATCCTGCAGATCAAGTCCGAGCGCATCGGCGATGCGGCCAAGCTGGCCAACGTGCGCGCGGAGCTGTCGGCGCTGGAAAAGACCTGGATGGCGCATCCGGCCGCCAGCGGCGACGTCGCCCGCCTGCGCCTGGAGCTGAAGGCGGTCAACGAGCGCCTGTGGGTGATCGAGGACGAGATCCGGATCAAGGAGAAGGCGCAGGCCTTCGACGAGGAATTCATCAAGCTCGCCCGCAGCGTGTACTACGAGAACGACGAGCGCGCGCGGATCAAGAAGGAGATCAACCTGGCGCTGGGCTCCAGCTACGTCGAAGAGAAGTCCTACCAGGACTACCGCGGCGCGACGTCCTGAGCGAAGCATCCGGGAGGCGTCGCCGCCTCCCGGTGCGGCCCGTGCGGGCCAGGGACGGGTGGATCAGGCGCGGGCGACCAGGAGTGCGGTCAGCCGGCGCACCAGCGGCAACGCCAGCAGCAGGGTGGGGAAGGCGATCAGCCACGACAACGCCCAGGCGCCCAGCCACAGCGCGTACACGCCCGGCGCCAGGCCGACCGTGCGCAGGGTACTGATCATCGAGACCACGCAGGTCATCAGGATCGACAACAACAGCGGCATCACCCAGCCGGCATGGCGGGGATGCAGCTTGCGCGGGAAAAACCGAGGGGAACGGGACATGGTGCGAACTCCGTAAGCCGGTCGAAGCAAAGGCGCCACCCGCACGCGCCGGGGCGCTGACGGGAAACGGCCCCGGACGAATCCGGCGCGGTTGGCGCGTTGCTTGACGTAAACGCTTACGGCGGCGTCCGCAGACCGAAACGGTGGCGAACGCGCAGGCGCAATGGTAAGGCCGTGCTCGGCCCGCGCACAAGCCGGCTTACATGCCCTGGTCGGTGCGGTAGCGCTCGAACGCGGCGATCGCGTCGTCCACGCCGATCAGCGCCATCACCGCGTCGACTTCGATCTTGCTGCCCCATTTCAGGTGTTCGGCCGGTTTGCCGAGGAACTTGCGCGCCGCCGCGTCGTACTTGTCCACGCAGTAGCGGGTGTCCGAATACGGGCCGCTGCGGCGCGGGTTGCTCGCCGCGTGCAGGCCCAGCACCTTGCTGCCCACGGCATTGGCGATGTGCATCGGGCCGGAGTCGGGAGTCATCACCAGTGCGGCGCGCTGCAGCAGCGCCGGCAGCTGCTTGAGCGTGTCGCGCCCGACCAGGTCCAGCACCGGCGCGCGCATCGCCGCGACGATGGCATCTGCCGTGCTGCGCTCCAGGTCGCTGCGCCCGCCGCACAGCACCACCCGCCAGCCCTGCGCGGCGGCGTGGTCGGCGACCGCGGCGTAGCGGTCGGCGTACCAGTTGCGCCGCACGTGGCTGGAGCAGGGCGAGATCAGCAGCGCCGGGCGGCCGTCCTCGGGCCATTGCGCCTGCGCCCAGGCGTGCGCGTCGTCCGGGATCGGCAGGTCCCAGCGCACCTCGGTCTGGCGCAGGCCCAGCGGTTCGCAGAAGCTGCCGATCGCGTCGAGCACGTGGATGCCGGAGCGGTCGGGGATGCGCTCGTTGACGAACAGGCCGTGCAGGTCCTTGGAGCGGCTGCGGTCGTAGCCGATGCGGCGGCGCGCGCGAACGAACGCGGACAGCACGTTGGCGCGCAGCGCCACCTGCATCTGCAGCAGCGCATCGAAGCCCTGCGCCGGCAGGTCGCGGCGCAGCGCGCGCATGCCGGCCAGGCCGCTGCGCTTGTCGTAGTCGTGGAAAATCACTCCGGGCAGGCCGTCGAGCAGCCTGTGCCCGGCCTTGTCGATGATCCAGTGCAGCGGCGGCGCGGCGGGCCAGGCGCGCTGCAGGGTGCGCACCAGCGGCACCACATGGGTCACGTCCCCCAGCGCCGACAGGCGCAACAGGCACAGCGAAGGGAGCGTTGCTGCCATGGTGTTGTTAGACTCGCTGAATGGTTGCATTCGACGCCACCGAAGCGCTGACGCCGTACCGCGAGGGCCGCGGCTATGGCGCCATTCTGTTCGACCGCCAACGGCTGCGGCAAGCCGAGCCGGCGCTGTTCTCCGCCGCGTACTGGGCCGAGCGCGCGCGCCCGGTGGACGAGGGCGGCCGCGGCGGCGCCTGGTTCGTCGATGCCCCGTTCGGCGCCAGCGTGCTGCGCCAGTACCGGCGCGGCGGCCTGGTCGCCAAGCTCAGCCGCGATCGCTACCTGTGGTCCGGCGCCGACCGCACCCGCAGCTTCGCCGAGTTCCGGCTGATGCGCGCGTTGATCGCGCGCAAGCTGCCGGTGCCGCGGCCGCTGGCCGCCTGCTACCTGCGCCAGGGGCTGCGCTACCGCGCCGCGATCCTGATGGAAAGGCTGGAAGGGGTGCGCTCGCTGGCCGACCGCGCGCATGTCGCCGGGCGCGGCGCGCCGTGGGAGGAGACCGGGCGGCTGGTCGCGCGCTTCCACCGCGCCGGGCTGGATCACGCCGATCTCAACGCGCACAACATCCTGTTCGACGGCAACGGCCGCGGCTGGCTGATCGATTTCGACCGCGGCGTGCTGCGTATTCCGGCCACGCGCTGGCGCGAGCGCAACCTCAAGCGCCTGCACCGCTCGCTGCTGAAGCTGCGCGGCGAGCGCAGCGTGGACGAGGTCAACAAGGACTACGCGCGTCTGCGCCGCGCCTACGACCTGGCCTGGAACCGGGGCTACTGATGGCCTGGGCGCTGCGCTTCCAGGGCGTCGGCAATGCGTCGGCGGTGGAATTGGGGTCGCCGATGGCCACGATCGAGCGCGATGGCGCGCCGTGGCTGAGCATCGACTGCGGCGGCGAAGGCCTGAGCGCCTACCAGGCGCACTATGCGGCGATGCCGCAGGCGCTGTTCGTGACCCATGTGCATCTGGACCACGTGGCCGGGTTCGAACGGCTGTTCGTGGACGCCTATTTCTCTGCGCGGCGCGGCAAGGTGCGGGTCTACGTGCCGGCGCCGGTGCTGCCGCTGCTGCATCGCCGGATCGGCGACTACCCGAACGTGCTGGCCGAGGGCGGCGCCAATTTCTGGGACGCGTTCCAGCTGATCGCGGTCGGCGATGCGTTCTGGCACGACGGGGTGCGGCTGGAGGTGTTCCCGGTGCGCCACCACTGGCCTGACACCGCCTACGGGCTGCGCCTGCAGGGTGCGCTGGTGTGGAGCGGCGATACCCGGCCGATCCCGGAAATGCTGAGCCGTTATGCCGGCGACGGCGAGCTGGTCGCGCATGACTGCGGCCTTCACGGCAATCCGTCGCATACTGGGGTGGATGACCTGGAACGGGAATATCCCGCCGAGTTGCTGCAACGCATGATGCTGTACCACTACGCCAGCGCCGAGGATGCCGAGGCCTTGCGTGCGCGCGGCCACCGCGTCGCGCGGCCGGGCGAGTGCGTGGCGCTGCAGACGCCGCGCGCGCCGCAGGTGCCGGCGCCATGAGCGCCGTCCTGCGTCCGCCGCTGCCGCTCGCGCCCATCGCGCCGTTGGATCGGCTGGGGCGGCCGTTGCGCGACCTGCGCCTGTCGGTGATCGAGGCCTGCAATTTCCGCTGCGGCTACTGCATGCCGGCCGACAAGGTGCCCGACGACTACGGCTTCGATGCGGCCTCGCGGTTGTCGTTCGAACAACTCGAGACGCTGGTGCGCGGCTTCGTGCGCAACGGCGTCAGCAAGCTGCGCCTGACCGGCGGCGAGCCGCTGCTGCGCCGCGACCTGCCCGAACTGGTACGGCGCCTGGCGCGCATTCCCGGTCTCGACGACCTGGCCATGACCACCAACGGTTCGCTGCTGGCGCGGCACGCGCAGGCCCTGCGCGATGCGGGATTGCGCCGGGTCACGGTGAGCCTGGATGCGATCGACGCGGCGACCTTCCGGCGCATGTCCGGTGACCGCGGCGAGGTGGCGCAGGTGCTGGCCGGCATCGACGCGGCGGTGGCGGCCGGGCTGGGGCCGGTGAAGATCAATTGCGTGGTCCAGCGCGGCATCAACGACGACCAGGTGCTGCCGCTGCTGGCGCACTTCCGTGGCAGCGGCCACGTGCTGCGTTTCATCGAATACATGGACGTGGGCACCTGCAATGCCTGGCGCCGCGAACGGGTGGTGCCTTCGGCCGAACTGCATGCGCGCATCGCCGCACGCTGGCCGTTGCGCGCGCTCGATCCGCACTACGTCGGCGAAGTCGCGGCGCGCCATGCCTTCGTCGATGGCGGCGGCGAGATCGGCTTCGTCAGTTCGGTCAGCGCGCCGTTCTGCGGCGATTGCCATCGCGCGCGCGTGTCGGCCGACGGCCAGCTCTACACCTGCCTGTTCGCCGCCGCCGGCACCGACCTCAAGCCGGCCCTGGCCGGCGGCGAGGACGCGCTGGCCGAGCGCGTGCGAGCGCTGTGGGGCCAGCGCGGCGACCGCTACAGCGAACTGCGCGGCGATGCGCGCGCGGCGCGCGGCAAGCACGTCGAGATGTTCCTGATCGGCGGATGAGCGGAATGGACGAGGCGCTGAAGCAGCGGTTGTTCGCGCTGGAGCTGGAATTGCTGGAGCCGGCGACGCGCGCCTCGGTGGCGCGGTTGTCGGCGCTGCTCGACGAGGCGTTCGTCGAATTCGGCGCGTCCGGGCGAAGCATCGACAGACAGGCGTTGCTGCAGGCATTGCCGGCAGAGGCCGGCGCGGTCCGCTATCGCGCGTTCGATTTGCAGGCGTGGTTGCCGGCGCCGGATCTGGCGCAGCTGCGCTATCGCAGCGAGCGCCGCGATGGCGACGGCGCGCCGGTGCGGCATGCGCTGCGCAGTTCGCTGTGGCGCTGCCGCGACGGCGAATGGCGCATGCTGTTCCACCAGGGCACGCCGATTCCCGGCGCCGCCTGAGCAAGGTGCCGTGGGAGCGGCAGCGCAGTCTATGAGCGAAGAAAAGGCCAACTACGCCGTCGCGGCGCGCAAGCGGCTGACCCATCTGGACCCGCAGGGGCTGCCGACGATGGTGGACGTCTCGGCCAAGGCCGTCACCGCGCGCGTCGCGGTGGCCGAGTCGCGGGTACGCTTTCCCGCGGCGGTGGCCGCGCAATTGCGCGCCGACGCGCTACGCAGCGCCAAGGGCGGCATCGTCGACACCGCGGTGATCGCCGGCACCATGGCGGTCAAGCGCACCCACGAACTGATCCCGTTCTGCCATCCATTGCCGATCGACGGCTGCCGCTTCGCGATCGACTGGGCGTCGCCGCAGGTGCTGCGGATCGAATGCACGGTGCGCACCGTGCACCGCACCGGCGTGGAGATGGAGGCGCTGACCGGCGCCAGCGTCGCCGCGCTGACCGTCTACGACATGTGCAAGGCGCTGACCCATGCGATGACGATCGGCCCGGTCCGGCTGCTCGGCAAGCGCGGCGGCAAGCGCGACGTCGGGAGCGCGGCATGAGCGTGCGCGTGACCGTGCTGTATTTCGCCAGCCTGCGCGAGGCGGCGGGCATCGAGCGCGAACAGGTGCAGACCGCGGCCGCCGACCTGCGCGCGCTGTACGCCGAACTCGACGCGCGGCACGGCCTGCGCTGGCCCTCGCAGCGCCTGCGCGTGGCCGTGGACGGCGCCTTCGTGGGCTGGGACGACGCGCTGCGCGAGGGCAGCGAAGTGGTGTTCATTCCGCCGGTCTCGGGAGGCTGACCGATGTCCGACACGCACCGCTTCCATCTCGCCGACAGCGCCCTCGACATCGCCGCGCTGCGCGCGCCGCTGGCGCATGCGCAGGCCGGCGCCTACGCCAGTTTCGAAGGCTGGGTGCGCGACCACAACGATGGCCGCGCGGTCGATGGCCTGCGCTACGAGGCGTATGCGGCGCTGGCCGAGGCCGAAGGCCGGCGCATCGCCGACGAAGCCCTGGCCCGCTTCGACATCCTCGACCTGCGTTGCGTGCATCGCGTCGGCGACCTGGCGATCGGCGACCTGGCGGTCTGGGTGGGCGTGGTCGCGGCGCACCGCGACGCCGCCTTCGGCGCCTGCCGCTACGTCATCGACGAGGTCAAGGCACGGGTGCCGATCTGGAAGCGCGAGCGCTACCGCGAAGGCGACGCCGGCTGGTTGCACCCGGAGACATAGCGCCTGCGGTGTCGGCCGCGACGCGGCGGACCAGCAGGCGCGAACGCCGCAAGCAGGCGTCGAATCGGCCCGTGCGGCTGCGCTGCGAAATTAGGGTGGCGACCCCGCCGGCTGACCGCGCTGAGGGAGCGCTGCCGTTGCGGGGATGTCCGGGCCGTCGCCACGGCCGGTGCCAATGACTGGCCAGGACTTGAGCGGATTGCCGCCATGCGATCCATGGCCATAGCTCGCGCGGACAACGCCATCTGTACAGGCGTCGAATCGACCCGTGCGGCTGCGTTGCAGAATTAGGGTGGCGACCCCGCCGGCTGACCTCGGCGCCCGCGTCGATCGATACCGTTGCTGCCTTCCGGCCCTGGCGGAGTTTTCGACCTAGCGTCGCGAGGGGCCGACGGGGCCACCATAGAGACGAAACCGCGCCGTGGCGCGGTCTTTCCCTTTGAGTTCTTTCGCCGGCGGCGAAGGAACCCTGCGAGGGAAGCGCAATTCGAATCTGGCGGAGAGAGGGGGATTCGAACCCCCGAAGCGCGGTTTAGACGCTTACACACTTTCCAGGCGTGCTCCTTCAACCACTCGGACACCTCTCCGGACCTGCCGGCGCGAGGTAGCCGACGGCAGGGGCGGGATTCTAGCCGTCGCGGGCCCCGTTAACAAGGAGAACTGCCTGCGGAAGCGGGGACGCGCCGCCAGTGCCGGCTGCCGGTCGCGGAAGCGTGCTGGCCGGCCGCCGTCCTGGCCAGTGGCGGCGGGCCGGTCGCGGCTGCCGCTGAACGATCGACGCGGCGCGACATGGCACAATGGCGGTTCAGATGAAGACGGTTGCCTGATGTCCTATCTCGTTCTCGCCCGCAAGTGGCGCCCCAAGCGTTTTGCCGAGCTGGTGGGGCAGGAGCACGTGGTCCGCGCGCTCACCAATGCGCTGGACAGCGGGCGCGTGCACCACGCGTTCCTGTTCACCGGCACCCGCGGCGTCGGCAAGACCACCATCGCGCGGATCTTCGCCAAGTCGCTGAACTGCGAGCAGGGCACCAGCGCCGACCCGTGCGGGCAGTGCCCGGCGTGCCTGGACATCGACGCCGGCCGCTACATCGACCTGCTGGAGATCGACGCCGCGTCCAACACCGGCGTGGACGACGTGCGCGAGGTGATCGAGAACGCGCAGTACATGCCCTCGCGCGGCAAGTACAAGGTGTACCTGATCGACGAAGTGCACATGCTGTCCAAGGCGGCGTTCAATGCGCTGCTGAAGACCCTGGAAGAGCCGCCGGAGCACGTTAAGTTCCTGCTGGCGACCACCGACCCGCAGAAGCTGCCGGTGACGGTGCTGTCGCGCTGCCTGCAGTTCAATCTCAAGCGCCTGGACGAGGAGCAGATCCAGGGGCAGATGACCAGGATCCTGGCCGCCGAGCAGATCGAGGTCGATGCCTCGGCGATCGTGCAGCTGGCCAAGGCCGCCGACGGCAGCCTGCGCGACGGCCTGTCGCTGCTCGACCAGGCCATCGCCTACGCCGGCGGCGCGCTGCGCGACGACGTGGTGCGGGCGATGCTGGGCACGGTCGACCGCACCCAGGTCGGGGCGATGCTCGAGGCGCTGGCCGATGGCGACGGGCAGCGCCTGCTGCAGGTGGTCGCCGGGCTGGCCGAGTTCTCGCCGGACTGGGGCGGGGTGCTGGAGGCGCTGGCCGAGGCGCTGCACCGGATCCAGGTGCGGCAGCTGGTGCCGGGCGCGGCGGCGGCGGGCCTGGACGGGCTGGACCCGGCGCCGTTCGCCGAGCGCCTGCGTCCGGAAATCGTGCAGCTGTGGTACCAGATGGCCTTGAACGGCCGCCGCGATCTGTACCTGGCGCCGAGTCCGCGCGCCGGGTTCGAGATGGCGGTGCTGCGCATGCTGGCGTTCCGCCCGGCGGGCGCGGCGCCGCTGCCGGCCGCATCCGGGTCGGGGACGACGACGGAAGGCCGTGCGCCCGCCGCACCGGCGGCGGCGCCTGCTGCCGCTGCGGCCAGCGTCGCCACGCCATCCGTCGCCGCGATGCCTGCGCCCGCCGCACCGATGATGGCGCCAGCGCCGACAGCGGCCGCGGTCGCAGACAAGCCGGCACCGGCGCCCCCACCGGTCGCGGCGCCCGCCGTGCTCGACCCGCCGTGGGAAACCGCGGCACCGGCACCGGCAACGCCGCCCGCCGCGACCATGGCGCCGGTCGCGCCGGTCCCCGCGCCCGCGGCGGAGCCGGAAATGGCGATGGTGCCACCGCTGGCCGTCGCTGCGCGCACGCCGACCGAATACGCCGCGCCGCGCGTGCTGCACGCGGCCGAAGACTGGCTGGAACTGGTCGCCGATTGCGGCCTGACCGGGCCGTCGCGGCAGCTCGCGGCCAACTCGGCCTTCGTCAGCCACGCCGACGGCGTGCTGCGGCTGTCGCTGTCGCCGGGCTTCGAATACCTGCAGTCCGAGCGCTCGCTCGGCGAACTGGCCGCGGCGCTGGCCGACGCGCTGGGCAGCCGACCGAAGATCGTGATCGAAAGCGGCATCGCGGTCGATGCCGAGACCCTGCACGAGCGCTCGCACCGGCAGCGCGGCGAGCGCCAGAGCGCGGCCGAGACCGCGTTCCTGCACGACCCGGCGGTGCAAGCGCTGATCCAGCAGCAAGGCGCGCGGGTCGTGCCCGATTCCATCCGCCCCTACCAAGAGTAATCAAGCATGCGTGGGAACATCGCCCAATTGATGCAGCAGGCGCAGAAGATGCAGGAAAACCTGCAGCGCGCCCAGGAAGAACTGGCCCAGCTGGAAGTCACCGGCAGCGCCGGCGGCGGCATGGTCAGCGTGACCCTGACCGGCGCCAAGGAGTGCCGCAAGGTGCGGATCGATCCGAGCATCCTCTCCGACCAGGAGATGGCCGAGGATCTGATCGCCGCCGCCTTCAACGATGCCTCCAACAAGATCGACGCCGAGTCCAAGTCGCGGATGGGCGCGGCCACCGCCGGCATGCCGATCCCGCCGGGGATGAAGCTGCCGTTCTGAGCAGCCGGGATTCGGGAATGGGGAGTGGGGATTCGCCAAGGCAAGAGCGAAGCCGCTGCGTCCCGGTCCCGGATCCCGACGTCCGACTCCCGAATTCATGTCTTCCCTGCTCGAACAACTGATCGAGGCCTTCCGGATCCTGCCGGGCGTGGGCCAGAAGTCGGCGCAGCGCATGGCCTATCACGTGCTCGAGCGCGAGCGCGAAGGCGGGCTGCGCCTGGCGAACGTGCTGGCCGAGGCAGTGGAGAAGGTCGGCCACTGCACGCAGTGCCGCGATTTCAGCGAGACCGAGCTGTGCGCGATTTGCGCCAGCGCCGGCCGCGACCGCCAGCAGCTGTGCGCGGTGGAGTCGCCCGCCGACCGCCTGGCGATCGAGCACGCCACCGGCTACCGCGGGCTGTACTTCATCCTGCAGGGGCGGCTGTCGCCGCTGGACGGCGTCGGCCCGCGCGAACTCGGCCTGGACCGGCTGGGGACGCGGCTGGCGCAGGGCGAGATCGCCGAGTTGATCATCGCCACCAATTCCACCGTCGAGGGCGAGGCCACCGCGCACTATCTGGCGCAGCTGGCGCGCCGCCATGGGGTACGCCCGAGCCGGCTGGCGCAGGGCCTGCCGCTGGGCGGGGAACTGGAATACGTGGACCGCGGCACGCTGTCGCATGCGTTCGGCAGCCGCAACGAGGTCCCGCGGGGCGGCGCAGGCGAGTAGGGCCTGTCGTCAGGTTGCACCGCTCCTGTGCGCGTGCACGGGAACAAGCACCAGGAAGGACGACGCAGGGGCCTCGCGCGGCAGTGCCTGCGTGCCGCCGAATTCGGCTATAACGACTGCCCCTTTCCGCTGTGCGAGCCAGCCCATGGACACCATCTTCGGCAAGATCATCCGCCGCGAAATTCCCGCGAGCATCGTGTACGAGAACGACGACGTGCTCGGCTTCAAGGACATCGCGCCGCAGGCGCCGGTGCACGTGCTGTTCATTCCCAAGCAGGTGGAGATTCCCACCCTCGACGACCTGGCGCCGGAGCAGGCGCCGCTGGTCGGCAAGCTGGTGCTGGCCGCCGCCGCGTATGCGCGCGAACAGGGCCTGGCCGAGGACGGCTACCGGGTGGTGATGAACTGCCGCGAGCATGCCGGGCAGACCGTGTTCCACCTGCACCTGCACCTGCTGGCCGGCGCGCCGCTGGGCCGCTTCGGCACGCCCTGAGCGGCCGGCGCGCGGCGCTGCCGGGCAAACGGAAAACGCCGCTTTTCAGCGGCGTTTTCTTCTCCATCATGGCACAACGCGTGCCAGCGGGCGGCTTACCACCAGCCGCGGCCCCAGCCCCAGCGCGGACCCCACGGATCCCACGGGCCCCAGGGGCCGTACGGGTAGGCGGGCACCACGTCGACCTGGCGCACCACCGGCCACAGGTAAACCACGTCGGCGTCGATCTTCGGCAGGCGGTAGTCGTACTCGCCGATGCGGGTGCTCTCGTAGCCGGCGACGTGGCCGATGAAGGTCACCTCGCGACCGGGTTCGAACACCGCCGGGTCGTAGAAGCCGGAGCGGCAGGCGATGAAGCGGCCGTCGCTGGCGTCGGCCGAGTCGCTGTCCGGGCGGCCGCTGGCGCTCAACGGCCGCGACAGCATCTGGAAGCAGGTCTGGCCCTGACCGGGCTTGGTCTGGATGATCTTGCCGCCCCAGCGCACCGAGGTACCGACCTGCTGGCCGGCGACCGAGTCGCGCGGGGTGACGGTGGCGAATTGGCCTTGCAGCGGCTTGGGCGCGGTCGCGCAGGCTCCCAGGGCGAGAACGGCCAGGACGGGGAACAGCAATCGGATCTTCATCGAGATGCTCCGGTGTGCGGACGGTGCCTGCGCAGGTCGCGCAACAATGAAGCCCTGTCCGAATCAGCGCCAGCGTAGCGCGAATCAGCGAAACGTTGGCTGAGCGAAAGCAACGCGTTTGCCTCCATCACCTGGTGTACACGCAGCGCCCACGTCAAGGCCGGTTCGTGCGCCTCGCGGCCCAGGCCGAGCCGGGCGTAACGCCGGCCCAGCCGGCGCCAGGCGCGCAGCAGCGGGTCGCGCTCGCGCTCGCCGCGCGCCAGCAGCCAGGCCATCCAGCCCAGCAGCAACGCGGCGAAGCCGGCGAACAGGGCGACCAGTTGCGCCGGCTCCAGCTTGGCGATGCCCAGCTCGCTCAACAGCCGCTGCTGGCGGTTGGCGTCGAAGGACAGCACCAGGTCGTTCCAGCCGCGGCGCAGCCAGTCGCCGACGTCGCGCAACTGCCAGTCGGCGATGCCGCCCCGGGTGCCGGCAGCGCTGCCGAGGCGGTCTTCCAGCGTGTCGTAGATGCGTTCCGGGGCGACCGCGGCGGTCGGGTCCACGCGCACCCAGCCGCGCTGCGGCAGCCACACTTCGGCCCAGGCGTGGGCGTCCATGCGCCGCACCACCCAGTAGTCGCCGAACGGATTGCGGGTGCCGCCGGCATAGCCGGTGACCACGCGCGCGGGGATGCCGGCGCCGCGCATCAGCACCACGAAAGCGGAGCTGAAGTGCTGGCAGAAGCCGGCCTTCTGCTGGAACAGGAATTCGTCGACGCCGTCGCGGCCGGGCAACGGCGTCTCCAGCGTGTAGGCGAAATCGCGGCGGATCCATTGCAGCGCGCGCGCCACGATCGCGGCGTCGTCGGCGCCGGCCTGTTGCCGCCATTGCCGGGCCAGCGCCAGGGTGCGCGGGTTGTAGCCGGGCGGCAGCGCCAGCGCGCGCTGGCGCTGCGCCGGCGTCAGCGCGCTCTCGAAGCGCAGCGGCGGCGCCGAGCGCAGGCGCCAGCGGCTCAGCGCCCCGAGCGGGCGCTCGCTGTGCAGCACGTAGTCGGCGGAAAGGCGGGTGCCCTCGGGTGCCTGCAGCGGCAGGTCCAGCGCGACCAGTTGGCGGCGATCGGTCGGCTCGACCTCGATCTCGTAGTCCCACGCGTTCGCGCCGACCTGCACCGCCGGCGCCGGCAGGTAGTCGTTGCCGCGTTGCGCACGCCAGGTGCTGCCGTCGAAATCCCACAGCACCGGCCCGCGCCAGTAGCGCTGCGCCGGCGCGGGCACGCGGCCGAAGAACTGCACGCGCAGCGCCGGGGTGTCGTCGGCCATCAGGTCCAGCCACTGGCCGGGACTCATCGTGTCCGACAGGCCAGGCCGCGCCAGCGCGCGCTCGGGCACGCCCCACAGCGGCGAGCCCAGCCGCGGGAACAGCCAGAACGCGGCCAGTGCCAGCGGCAGGCCCAGCGCCAGCAGCCGGCCGACGCCGCGCAGCTGGCCGCGCAGCGGCGGCGCCGCGCTATGACCTTCCTGGTCGGCCAGGCGCTGCATGCACAGCAGCGCGGCGACCACCGCGGCCAGTCCGAGCAGCATCGTGATCGGCCCCTGGTCCAGCAGGAACGCGGCGAACGGCGCGAACAGGGCGAAGCCGAGCAGGCTGCGCGCGTCGCGCAACGTCTTCAGTTCCGACGGCTTGATCGCCAGCATCGCCGCGAGCATGGCGCAGCCGGTGTCGCGGCCGAAGCGCATGCCGACCTGCCAGTAGATCGCCGCCAGCATCGCCGCCACCAGCAGCAGGCGCAGCGCGGCCGGCAGCGGTCGCCATGCCGAGCTGGCGCCGATCAGCAGCGCGGTCGCCGCGAACAGCAGCGCCAGCGCGCCAGGCAACTGCAGCAGCAGCGGCAGCAGCGACAGCAGGCCTGCGGCGAGCGCCCAGTGGCGGCTGGCGTCGCTCAGCGCGGGCGAGCGCGGCTCAGCCATGCGGCAGCAGCGCCAGCGCGCGCAGGCACAGGTGCCGGTGTTGCGGGCCGCGGCCCGGACCCAGCGGCGGCTGCCCCGGCAGCAGCAGGCGATAGCGGCGGCCGTCGCGCTCGGCCTCGTTGACCCAGCGCGCCAGCCGCGCGATGCGGCGCTCGTAGGGCAGCGCCGGCAGGGTGCGCCAGTCCAGCACCACGTCCACGCCGATCGGGCGTTCGTATTCGCGCACCAGCAGCGTGTCGCGGCGCGCCGAGTGCTTCCAGGAGATCGCGCGCGGCGCATCGCCGGCGCGGTACGGGCGCAACTGGTGCAGCTCTTCGCCGAGCGCGTGCAGGCGGGTCTGGGTCGGGGTGCCGTCGCCGTGCGGCAGCGGCGGCCCGTCGTGTTCCGGTTGCGGGTAAACCAGGAGCGGCGCGTCCGGCCAGAACCAAGCCCAGGCGCGCAGCAGGCCCAACGGCTGGGTGGTGGAAACGCGGATGCGCTGCAGGTCGAGCCAGCCGCGGCGTTCGGTGGGCAGCTCCAGGTCGGCTTCGTTGGCGCCGTCGCCGTGCAGGTCGATGTAGGTGTGCCGGCCGGCATGCGCCACGCGCAGGCCGCGGCGGTGCCGGGCGTCGTCGGCGGCCAGCGCCAGGCGCAGCCGCAGCGGGGTGCCGGCCGCGACCGGTTCGGCCGACAGCGCGTCCAGGCGCAGTCCCGACAGCTGCAGGTGCGCCGCGATCGCGCTGGCGATGGCGGCCGCGCCGAGCAGCATCGCCAGCAGCAAGGCGGGGTTGTTGTTGTAGTTCAGCGCGCCGAGCAGCATCGCGCCGAGCAGCAGCGCCAGGAAGCCGCCGAACGGCGTGGGCAGGATGTAGATCCGGCGCCGGTCCAGCCGCACCGGCAGCGGCTCGGGATCGCGCGGCCGCGCCAGCCGTGCCAGCGCCTGCCGCCACTCGCGCAGCCGTGCCCGCATTCGGGTCAGTCCACCGCGACGCTGTGCAGGATCGCCTTGGCCAGCGCTTGCCCGGAGGCCGATTCCTGTTCGGCCACCAGGCGGTGCTCTGCGACCGCCACGAACAGCGCCTGCACGTCCTCGGGCAGCGCATGCGCGCGACCCAGCAGCAGCGCGTGCGCCTTGGCCGCGCGCAGCAGCGCGATGCCGGCGCGCGGCGACAGGCCCACGCGCACGCCCGGATGCTGGCGGCTGCGCGCGAGCAGCGCCTGCACGTAGCCGACCAGCGCGTCGCTGGCATGGATCTGCTCCACGCTGTGCCGCAGCGTGGCCATGTCGGTGTCGCTGAGCAGCGGCCGCGCCTGTGCGATCAGGTCGCGGCGGTCGCTGCCGCTGAGCAGCGCGCGTTCGGATTCGGCGTTGGGATAGCCCAGCGCCAGCCGCAGCAGGAAGCGGTCCAGCTGCGAATCGGGCAGCGGGAAGGTGCCCGACAGGTCCACCGGATTCTGCGTGGCGATGACGAAGAACGGCGCCGGCAGCGGATGCGTGGTGCCGTCCAGCGTGACCTGCTGTTCGGCCATCGCTTCCAGCAGCGCGCTCTGCGTGCGCGGCGGCGCGCGGTTGATCTCGTCGGCGAGCAGCACGTGCGCGAACACCGGGCCGGGATGGAACTGGAACTGGCGCGATTGCGCGTCGTACACCGACACGCCGAGCACGTCGGCCGGCAGCAGGTCGGAGGTGAACTGCACGCGCTGGAAGCTCAATCCCAGGCTAGCGGCCAGCGCATGCGCCAGCGTGGTCTTGCCCAGCCCGGGCAGATCCTCGATCAGCAGATGTCCGCCGGACAACAGCGCGACAAACGCCAGCCGCACCTGTTGTGGCTTGCCCAACACCAGCGAATTGACCTGCTGCTGGGCCTGCGCGAGCGCCTCGCGCAGCGTATCGGTTAGCATTTCCGGCAAGCGGGGCGGAGTAGGCATCGCATTCTCGCAACGGTTTAGGGGAGTCTAAAGGCAATGCAAGGCGAACAACGTGCACGCACCACCTTCATGGTGCTGTGGATGCTGGTCACCGCAGCCAAGCTGCTGGTGGCCGCGCGCCTGCCGTTGTTCGTCGACGAGGCGTTCTATTGGCAGGAAGGCCAGCACCTGGCCGCCGCCTATTCGGATCTGCCCGGGCTGACCGCCTGGCTGGCGCGGCTGGGCGTGGCGCTGGGCGGCGAGCACCTGCTGGCGCTGCGCGCGCCGTTCCTGCTGGTGTCGGCGGCGATGCCGTGGCTGATCGCGCGCATCGCCACGCGCTGGTTCGGTGCGGTGGCCGGTTGGCGTGCCGGCAGCCTGACCTTGCTGATGCCGCTGTCGGGCACGCTCGGCATCCTCGCCCTGCCGGACGTGCCGATGGCGCTGGCGACGATCCTGTGCATGGACGCCAGCGCGCGGCTGCTGCGCCAGATCGATGCGATGAGCGCGGTGGAGCTGGCGCTGGGCCTGACCCTGGGCGCGCTGAGCCATTACCGCTTCGCCGGGGTGATCGGGGTCGGCGCGATCGCGTTGCTGCTGATCCCGCAGGGCCGGCGCATGCTGCGCGATCCGCAGGTGTGGGTGGCGCTGGCGATGGGCATCGTCGCCTGGCTGCCGTTGCTGGCCTGGAACGCCGACAACGGCGAGGCCGGGGTCAGGTTCCAGCTGATCGACCGGCATCCGTGGAGTTTCCAGCCCAGCGGCATCGCCTTCGTGCTGATCCAGGGCCTGCTGGTCACGCCGCTGCTGGCGGTGGCGATGTGGAAAGTGGCGCTGGTGGCCACGCGCGGCGGCGGCAGCGGTGGCGCGCGCGTGCAGTGGCGCTATTTCGGCCTGCTCGGCGGCGTGTCCACGCTGGGCATCTTCCTGCTCGGTTTCTTCACCGATGCCGAGCGCATCAGTTTCCATTGGCCGTTGCCGGGCTACCTGGCCTTGCTGATCGCCGCGCCGGTGATCCTCCACGGCTGGCCGAAGCCGCTGCGCCGCGCGACCTGGCTGCTGACCGGGCTGGGCCTGGTCGGCGCGTTCGGCTACTACCTGGCGGTGTCGGTGCCGGCGGTGCGCGAGCATGCCGCCGGCGACAAGTACTACCCGCGCAACTTCGCCGGCTGGAAGCCGCTGGCGTCGGCGGTACGCCGCGAACTGGCGGCGATGCCGGCGGGCACCCAGGTGCTGGCCGACAATTTCAAGGTCGGCGCCGAGCTCGGTTTCGAGCTGGGCGATGCCGACATCCAGGTGCTGCCGCATCCGCTGAACGACAAGCACGGGCGCAGCGCGCAGCTGCGCCAGTGGGGCCTGCTCAGCGACGGCCGGCGCGATGGGCCGCGGCTGCTGGTGCTGTCGCCCAGCGACATGAAATACCGGCTGCTGCTGCAGCGCTATCACGCGGTCTGCGAGCTGGTCGGCCCGTTGCCGCCGCCGAAGGTGGTATCCAGCGATCACGGCAGCCAGCGCTTCCTGCTGTTCGCGCTGCCGGCGCAGCGCTTGCCTGGTCCGTGCACGACGCCGGGAATGGCCTGGTTCAACGCGCCGGAGGTGGGCGACAAGGTGGCGCCCCATTTCGCGGTGTCCGGCTGGGCGTTCAAGGACGGCGTGGGCATCGCCCGGGTCGAGGTGCTGCTCGACGGCAAGGTCGCCGCGCAGGCCCGCTACGGCGAGAACTACGACATCACCGCGTTCTGGAAGATCTCCACCGATCCGGGCCATCCCAACGTCGGCTTCCGCGCCGAACTCGATGCCAGCGGATTGGCGCCGGGTACGCATTGGCTCGGCCTGCGCCTGCATGGCCGCGACGGCAGCGTCGAGGAGTGGTGGGAGCAGCCGATCGAACTGCGCCGCCGCTGATAGCATGGCGCGCCTTTCCACGCCCGCCGCGCAGGACCGCCCACCGCCCATGCCGAGTCTTTCTGCTGCCCACGCCGCGGCCATGCCGCGGATCGCGGTGCTGGTTCCCTGCCACAACGAAGCGGCCACGATCGCCCAGGTCGTCGCCGCGTTCGCCGCGCAGTTGCCGACGGCGAGCATCCACGTGTTCGACAACAATTCCAGCGACGCCACCATCGCGCGGGCGCGCGCGGCCGGCGCGCAGGTACGCGAAGTCGCACTGCAGGGCAAGGGCAACGTGGTGCGGCGCCTGTTCGCCGATGTCGATGCCGACGTGTACGTGCTGGTCGATGGCGATGCGACCTACGACGCGGCGATGGCGCCGGCGCTGATCGAGCGCCTGCTGCGCGATGGCCTGGACATGGTGGTCGGCGCGCGGCGCAGCGACGAGGCGGCCGCCTACCGCGCCGGGCACCGCGTCGGCAACGTGCTGTTGACCCGCTGCGTGAGCTTCCTGTTCGGGCGCAGTTTCGACGACATGCTGTCCGGCTACCGGGTGTTCTCGCGCCGCTACGTGAAGTCGTTTCCCGCCCATGCCGCCGGCTTCGAGACCGAGACCGAACTGGCGGTGCACGCGCTGCAGCTGCGCATGCCGGTGGCGGAGGTGGCCACGGCCTACGGCGCGCGGCCGCAAGGCTCGCAGAGCAAGCTGCGCACCTGGCACGACGGCACCCGGATCCTGCTGACCATCCTGCGCCTGTTCAAGGCCGAACGGCCGTTGCTGTTCTTCTCGCTGGGCTTCGGCGCCTGCGTGCTGCTGGCGCTGGGGCTGGCGGTGCCGCTGGTGCTCACCTACGCGCACACCGGCCTGGTGCCGCGCTTCCCGACCGCGATCCTGTGCTCGGCGCTGGTGCTGCTCGGCTTCCTGTTGCTGGCCTGCGGGCTGATCCTGGACACGGTCACGCGCGGCCGGGTCGAGGCCAAGCGCCTGGCCTATCTGGCAATCCCTGCGCTGCCGTTGCGGTCGCCATCGGCGTCTCCCGCAGCCGAAGACGACCGCGCATGAGTGCGGCAAACGCGGCAGTGCCGCGTCCAACTCGCCGCCAGCGCCTGCTGCGCGCGCTGGATCGCCGCTTCGCTTTCCACGACCGCGGCAACGTGATCGCCGCCGGCATCGCGGTCGCGCTGCTCGGCGGCGTGCTGTCGCTGCTGCTGGGCCAGGACGCCAACTGGGATCTGCGCAACTACCACCTGTACAACGGCTATGCCGCGCTGCACGGCCGCCTCGGCACGGACCTGGCGCCGGCGCAGCTGCAGAGCTACTTCAATCCGCTGCTGGACATGCTGCACTACGCGCTGATGACCGGCCTGCCGGCGCCGCTGGCGGGATTCGCGATGGGCGCGCTGCACGCGCTGGCGTTCCTGCTGCTGGCCGGCATCGCCTGGCAAGTGCTGAATCCGCGGCTGGACCGGGCGCGGCTGGCGCCGTGGCTGGCCCTGGCCGGCATGTGCAGCGCCGCGTTCCTGTCCGAATTCGCCGGCACCATGGCCGACAACAGCAGCGCGCTGCCGGTGCTGGGCGCGTTGCTGGCCGCGCTGCACGCGCAGCGCCGGCAACAGGCGGCCGGGCAGGGCGTGGCGATTGCGTGGTGGGCGCTGGCCGGTGCGTTGCTGGGTCTGGCGCTGGCCTGCAAGCTGACCAATGCGGCGTTCGCGCTCGCGCTGGGCGTGGCGGCGCTGGCCGCGGGCGGCCGCATGCGGCAGCGCGTCGGCGGCGCCGCGGTGCTGACCGCGGTCACCGTGCTCGGCTTCGCGGTCCTGGCCGGGCCCTGGTTGTTGGGCGTGTGGAAGACCTTCGGCAACCCGCTGTTCCCGCAGTTCAACAGCCACTTCCTGGCGCCGCTGGCGCAGCCGGTGGCGCTCAGCGATACGCGTTGGCTGCCGCAGGGCTGGTTGCAGCGGCTGAGCTGGCCGCTGCACTTCTCGTTCGCGCCGAACCGGGTCAGCGAGGTCGCCTTGCGGCAGATCGTCTGGCCGTTGCTGTACCTGGTCGGCCTGGCCGCGCTGCTGCGGTTCGCGCTGCGCCGGCCACCCCGGCCCGCGGCGGCCAGCGACGTGGTCGCGCCGGCGTGGCGCGCGCTGCTGGTGTTCTTCGTGGTCGCGTACCTGGCCTGGCAGTCGGTCTTCAGCATCCAGCGCTACCTAGTGGTGCCGGAGTTGCTGGCACCGCTGGTGCTGTGGGTCGGGCTGCGGCGGTTGCTGCCGGCACGCATCGCCGCCCCGGCGGCGCGCTGGACGCTGATCGCCTGCGCTCTGGTCGCGCTACAGGGCTGGGGCGACTGGGGCCACGAGCGCTGGGCGCGTGCGGCGTTCCGGGTGCAGGCGCCGAGCATGCCGCAGCCGGCGCGCAGCCTGGTGCTGCTGGTCGGCGACGTGCCGCAGTCGTGGCGCATCCCGTTCCTGCCGGCGCAGGCGGCGTACGCGTCGGTGGCGTCCAATTTCCCCGAATCGCCGGCCTACGCCGAGCGCGTGCAGGCGCTGCTGGCCGAACGCGGCCAGGGCTATGCGCTGTTGCCGGCGACGGTGGATCGCAACGTCGCGCGGTTGCAGCGGCTCAATGCGCTGGCTGCGCGGCTGGGCCTGGACCGGGGGCCGGACTGCCGGCTGATGCGGCGCCTGGCGCACCGGCCGGTACGCGCGGCGGTGACCGAGCGCGATGGCCGCTGCCAGTGGACGATCCTGCCGGAGCGGGCCATCGACATCGCCGCGGGCGATCGCGCGGCGCTGGCCCTGGCCGACCAGCAACTGGCCCGCTACGGCCTGGCCTTGCAGCTGGACACCTGCGCAGTCCACGAGTCCTGGGTCGGGCAGGCGCGCTTCCCCTACCAGTGGTGCCGCGTCGGCCGGCGTTGACGCCGGCCTCGCCGGGCTAGGGCGTGTCATCGATTCCCGAGTAGGTCGCGTTGGGTCTGTCAGGTCGCCAGCCGGCGCTGCGTGGCGCAGCGCCTGACTGGTGGTCAGGTCAAGCCGCGCGGCGCCGGCTGGCGGCCTGACAGGCCCAACCCGCAGGGCCGCTCTTGTGCGCCTTCGGCGCTACGTCATCGCCCGGGCGGAACCATCCTCCATGCCTTCCCGCTCTTGCTTGCCTCGTGCACCCACAAGAGCGGCGCGATCTGCTCGGGGATTGATGGCGCGCCCTAGGGCAGCACGTAGCCGGCCTCGCGCAGCAGCCCGGCCAGGCCGATCAGCGGCAGCCCGACCAGCGCGGTCGGGTCCTGGCTGTGGATCGCGCTGAACAGGCTGATGCCCAGGCCTTCGCACTTGAAGCTGCCGGCGCAGTCCAGCGGCTGCTCGGCGGCGACGTAGCGGGCGATCTCCTCGGCCTGCAGCACGCGGAAGCGCACTTCGGTCAGGTCGCACAGCTGCAGCGCCCGCTCGCCGTGCAGCAGGCACACCGCGGTATGGAAGCGCACGCTGCGCCCGGACATTGCCGCCAGCTGCGCCTGCGCGGCCTCGGCATGGCCGGGCTTGCCCAGCGGCTGGCCGTCGAGTTCGGCGACCTGGTCGGAGCCGATCACCCAGGCATCGGCGGCGCCGGCCGCCACTGCCGCGGCCTTGGCCCGCGCCAGGCGCTGCGCCAGCGCCAGCGGCGCTTCCCCGGGCAGCGGCGTCTCCTCGACCTGCGGGCGGGCGCTGTCGAAGGGCAGGCGCAGGCGCTGCAGCAGCTCGCGGCGGTAGACGGAGGTGGAGGCCAGGATCAGGCGCGGCATCGGCGGTCGGGCAGGGCGGCGCGGGCGCCGGGGCCGGCAGTCTGCGGCGCGGCGTGCGGCCGGGCAAGCAGGAGGACAGGACGGTTTGACAGAGCCTGTCCTAGTCCTTAACATTCTGCGGCTTATGTCCGCGAACGTGCCCGAACTGTTGGATGCCTGGCGGATGGTCGCAGCGCGCAGGGTCTTCGAAGACCGCCTGCCGCTCTCGGCGATGACCCGTCTGCAAGGCAGCCTGGCCGATACCGAAGGCGAATGCCGCTACACGCTGGAATTCGGCCGCGACGCTGTACTGCAAGTGTCCTACGTCGAACTGACGCTCGAAACCGAGCTGCCGCTGATCTGTCAGCGCAGCCTGCAGCGCTTCCTGCTGCCGGTGTCCAGCGTACAGCGGCTGGGACTGATCCGCAGCGAGGCCGAAGAGGCCGCGCTGCCGCCGGATTACGAGGCCTTGCTGGTGCCGGACGACGGCATGCTGCGGCCCGCCGATCTGGTCGAGGACGAGTTGGTGCTGGCGGTTCCGCTGGTGCCGGTGGCGCCCGGAAGCGAGGCGGTCGAACAGGACTGGCCGGCGACCGAGGAAGAGGTGAGCAAGGCCAACCCGTTCGCGGCGTTGGCGGCGCTGAAGAAACAGTAGCGGTCGGCCCGCCGGCGCGCTGCCTTGAAGGTTGTTGCCGGACGCGCGCGTCCTGCGCGACGTAATGACGACAGATGTAAACGAACCGAGTTTGGAGCAATCCCATGGCTGTGCAGAAATCCCGTGTCACCCCGTCCCGCCGCGGCCAGCGCCGTTCGCACGACGCCCTCAGCGCCAAGCAGCTGTCGACCGACCCGACCAGCGGCGAGATCCACCTGCGCCACCACATCACCGCCGACGGCTACTACCGCGGCAAGAAGGTGATCGCCACCAAGACCTCGCAGGTCGAAGAAGATTGATCCGTGCCCGTCCCTCGCGCCGCGGCGGACGGAGTCACCCATCTTCACAGGCCGCGCCCGCGCGGGCGGCCTGCGTAACAGGCAACAGGAATCAGCATGAGCAAGCGGATCTATTCCAGGATCGCGGGCACCGGTAGCTATTTGCCTGAAAAAGTGTTGACCAACGACGATCTGTCGCACATGGTCGATACCAGCGACGAATGGATCCGCAGCCGTACCGGCATCCGCGAGCGGCACATCGCCGCGCCGGGCCAGACCGCCGGCGACCTCGGCTACGAAGCCGCGTTGAAGGCGATCGAGGCGGCCGGTATCGAGGTCGCCGCGCTCGACATGATCGTCGTCGGCACCACCACCCCGGATCTGATCTTCCCGTCCACCGCCTGCCTGATCCAGGCGCGGCTGGGTGCGGTCGGTTGCGCCGCGCTCGACGTCAACGCCGCCTGCTCGGGCTTCGTCTACGCGCTCAGCGTGGCCGACAAGTTCATCCGCTGCGGCGACGCCAAGACCGTGCTGGTGATCGGCACCGAGACCCTCAGCCGCATCGTCGACTGGACCGAGCGCACCACCTGCGTGCTGTTCGGCGACGGGGCCGGCGCGGTGGTCCTGCGCGCCGACGAAGACACCGGCATCCTCAGCACCCATCTGCACGCCGACGGCAGCAAGAAGGAACTGCTGTGGAATCCGGTCGGCATCTCCACCGGGCTCGGCGACGGCACCGGCGACGCCTCCGCCGGCGGCATCCAGATGAAGGGCAGCGAGGTGTTCAAGTACGCGGTCAAGGCGCTGGACGCGGTGGTCGACGAGACCCTCGACGCCAACGGCCTGAACAAGGGCGACCTGGACTGGCTGATCCCGCACCAGGCCAACCTGCGCATCATCGAAGCCACCGCCAAGCGCCTGGAACTGTCGATGGACCAGGTGGTGGTGACGGTGGACATGCACGGCAACACCTCGTCCGCCTCGGTGCCGATGGCGCTGGACGTGGCGGTGCGTTCCGGCCGCGTGCAGCGCGGCCAGCTGCTGCTGCTGGAAGCCTTCGGTGGCGGCTTCACCTGGGGCTCGGCGCTGCTGCGCTACTGATCGTCGCGCGGGCGCCCGCCGCCCGCGCCACCGCGTCTCCTCTCCTGCAAGACACCTGCGCGCCCGGCCGGCGCTCCGCCGGGCGCGGGGCTGTGGTCGCGCGGTTCCGTGCCCGCGGCCGTGCGCGCCATCCGCGCATGTCGATTTCCGTCTCCGCCGAGCGTCGTCAGGACAGCAGCGCCTCCGCGCCTGCTCCGGTCTTCACTTCGAGGTGTACGACGATGCCATTGACGCTCTATGCCCATCCATTCTCGTCCTACTGCCAGAAAGTCCTGGTCGCGCTGTACGAGAACGGCACGCCGTTCGCGTATCGCCAGCTGGCTGGCGGCGACCCGCAGCCCATGGCCGAACTGGGCGCACGCTGGCCACTGAAACGCTTTCCGCTGCTGGTGGACGCCGGCCGCAGCGTCGCCGAGGCGACGATCATCATCGAGCATCTGGCCTTGCACCATCCCGGGCCGGTGCCGTTGCTGCCGGCCGATCCGCGCGCGGCGCTGGAGGTCCGCTTCATGGACCGCTTCTTCGACAACTACCTCGCCACGCCGCAGCAGAAGATCGTGGCCGATCGCCTGAGGCCCGAGGGCGAGCGCGATCCGCGCGGCGTGGCCGATGCGCGCGCCACGCTCGACACCGCGTATGCGTGGCTGGATCGGACCATGGCCGACCGGACCTGGGCCGCCGGCGAGGACTTCAGCCTGGCCGATTGCGCGGCGGCGCCGTTCCTGTTCTATGCGGACTGGACGCATCGCATCGCCGCCTCGTTCGCGCATGTCCGCGCGTATCGCGTGCGCTTGCTGGCGCGCGCCGCGTTCGCCCGCGCCGTGGACGAGGCGCGGCCGTATCGCGGCCTGTTCCCGCTCGGCGCGCCCGACCGCGATTGAGCGTTTCCGGCAGCGCCCGCGCCTGGCGCGGCGCCGGCGTTGCTGCAGGCGCACATACGCCCGGGTACAGACGCACGGCCGGTTTCGCCCTTATCATCGCCGCTCGTTTTTCGCTGTTGGGCATTTCAGTGACCGATTCCACACTCGCCTTCGTTTTCCCCGGCCAGGGTTCGCAGTCGCTGGGCATGCTGGCCGAACTGTCCGAACTGCACCCGCCGCTGCGCGACAGCTTCGTCGAGGCCTCCGACGGCGCCGGCGTCGACCTGTGGGCGCTGACCCAGGGCGGCCCCGAGGAAATGCTCAACCGCACCGAATACACCCAGCCGGCGCTGCTGGCGGCGAGCGTGGCGCTGTGGCGGCTGTGGCTGGCCCAGGGCGGCGCGCGGCCGGCGCTGCTGGCCGGGCACAGCCTGGGCGAATACAGCGCGCTGGTCGCGGCCGGTGCGCTGTCGCTGCACGACGGCGCGCACCTGGTGCGCCTGCGCGGCCAGTTGATGCAGGACGCGGCCCCGGCCGGGGTCGGCGCGATGGCCGCGGTGATCGGCGCCGAGGACGCGCTGGTCGAGGAGGTCTGCGCGCAGGCCGCCGGCAGCCAGGTGGTGGTCCCGGCCAACTACAACTCGCCCGGCCAGGTGGTGATCGGCGGCGACGCGGCGGCGGTCGACCGCGCGCTGGCGCTGCTGGCCGAGCGCGGCGTGCGCAAGACGGTGAAGCTGGCGGTCAGCGTGCCCTCGCACACGCCGCTGATGCGCGAGGCCGCCAACCGCCTGGCCGAGGCGATGCGCGGCATGGCCTGGCACGCGCCGCAGCTGCCGGTGGTGCAGAACGTGGATGCGCAGGTGCACGACGGCATCGATGCGATCCGCCAGGCGCTGGTCGAGCAGTTGTACCTGCCGGTGCGCTGGACCGGCTGCGTGCAGGCGCTGGCCGCGCGCGGCGCCACCCGCGTGGCCGAATGCGGCCCGGGCAAGGTGCTGACCGGGCTGATCAAGCGCATCGACAAGTCGCTGGACGGGCGCGCGCTGGCCACCCCGGCCGACTTCGCCACCGCGCTCGAGACCTGGGCCGCCTGATCCCGCTGCCGCGCGCGGGCGCTTGCGCCCGCGGCGGCGGCCTTTCCCGCGGCGCTTCGCGCGCCGTCCTTCCCCCAAGGAACAGCAGATGAGCAAGCCATTGCAGGGCGAGATCGCCCTGGTCACCGGCGCCAGCCGCGGCATCGGCGCGGCCATCGCCGACACCCTGGCCGCGCAGGGCGCCACCGTCATCGGCACCGCCACCTCCGCCTCCGGCGCGCAGGCGATCGGCGAGCGGATGGCCGCCAACGGCGGTCACGGCCGCGCGCTGGACGTCACCGACCCGGCCGCGGTCGAGGCGCTGATCGAGGCGATCGGCAAGGAATTCGGCGCGGTCTCGATCCTGGTCAACAACGCCGGCATCACCCGCGACAACCTGCTGATGCGGATGAAGGAAGAGGACTGGCAGGCGATCATCGACACCAACCTGACCAGCGTGTTCCGCACCTCCAAGGCGGTGCTGCGCGGCATGATGAAGGCGCGCAAGGGCCGCATCGTCAACATCGCCTCGGTGGTCGGCGTGACCGGCAATCCGGGCCAGGCCAACTACGCCGCGGCCAAGGCCGGGATCATCGCCTTCTCCAAGTCGATGGCCAAGGAAATCGGCTCGCGCGGCATCACCGTCAACGTGGTCGCGCCGGGCTTCATCGACACCGACATGACCAAGGCCCTGCCCGAGGCGCAGCGCACCGCGCTGCTGGAGCAGATCGCGCTGGGCCAGCTCGGCCAGCCGGCCGACATCGCCAACGCGGTGGCGTTCCTGGTCGGCCCCGGGGCCGGCTACATCACCGGAGAGACCCTGCATGTGAACGGCGGGATGTACATGCCGTAAGCCTGCGGCGCAAGGACTGCGCCTAAGTGGCTGATCGATGGGCGTTTGTGCAGCGATGCAAGCGCCGGGCGGTTTCCACTACACTATCCAACGCGGCCATCGCAGCCCGATGGCGTTTCGAACCACCACTACTCCATCTGGAGCGATATCCCAATGAGCACCATCGAAGAACGCGTCAAGAAAATCGTCGTCGAACAACTCGGCGTCAAGGAAGAAGAAGTCACCAACAGCGCATCGTTCGTCGATGACCTCGGTGCCGACTCGCTGGACACCGTCGAGCTGGTGATGGCGCTGGAAGAAGAGTTCGAGTGCGAAATTCCGGACGAAGAAGCCGAGAAGATCACCTCGGTGCAGCAGGCCATCGACTACGTCAAGGCGCACGTCAAGAGCTGATGCTCCGTTCTCGATCGCGATCGGCGCCTGCGTGGGTCCGGTCCGCGTGACAATCCCATGGGGCCGCGCATGCGGCCCTGTGTTTTTACAGCGTCAACGCCGCGCGCATCGCGGCGAGGAGATTTCGCAATGAGCCGTCGCGTCGTCGTAACCGGCATGGGCCTGGTATCGCCGTTGGGCAATGACCTGGCCAGCAGTTGGGAAGGAATCGTCAACGGGCGTTCCGGCATCGGCCCGATCACCCAGATCGATGCGTCGCAGTTCACCACCAAGATCGCCGGCGAGATCAAGGATTTCGATCCGACCAAGTTCGTGTCGGTCAAGGACGCCAAGAAGATGGATTCGTTCATCCACTACGGCGTCGGCGCCTCGTTCATGGCGCTGGACGATTCGGGCCTGGTGATCGACGACAGCAACGCCGAGCGCATCGGCGCGATCCTCGGCTCGGGCATCGGCGGCCTGCTCGGCATCGAGGAGCAGACCATCAAATTCCACGAGGGCGGCGCGCGCAAGATCTCGCCGTTCTACGTGCCCAGCACCATCATCAACATGCTCCCCGGGCAGGTGAGCCTGATCAAGGGCCTGAAGGGCCCGACCTTCTCGGCGGTCTCGGCCTGCGCCACCTCCAACCATTCGATCGGCACCGCGCTGCGCATGATCCAGCACGGCGATGCCGACGTGATGCTGGCCGGCGGCGCCGAGCGCGGCTCCTCGCCGACCTCGGTCGGCGGCTTCTGCTCGATGAAGGCGATGTCCACCCGCAACGACGATCCCGCCGCCGCCTCGCGGCCGTGGGACAAGGGCCGCGACGGCTTCGTGCTCGGCGACGGCGCCGGCGTGCTGGTGCTGGAAGAGTACGAACACGCCAAGGCGCGCGGCGCGCGCATCTATGCCGAACTGGTCGGCTTCGGCGCCAGCTCCGACGCGTTCCACATGACCGCCCCGAGCGAGGACGGCGAAGGCGCCGCGCGCAGCATGCTGGCGGCGATCAAGGACGCCAAGCTCAATCCCGACCAGATCGACTACCTCAACGCGCATGGCACCTCCACGCCGCTGGGCGACCTGGCCGAGACCCTGGCGATGAAGCGCGCGCTGGGCGACCACGCCTACAAGACCATGGTCAGTTCGACCAAGTCGATGACCGGGCACCTGCTCGGCGCGGCCGGCGGCGCCGAGGCGATCTTCTCGGTGATGGCGCTGCACACCGGCATCATCCCGCCGACGATCAACCTGGAAGAGCCCAGCGAAGGCTGCGACCTGGACTACGTGCCGAACGTGGCGCGCGAGAAGAAGATCGACGTGGCGATGTCCAATGGGTTCGGCTTCGGCGGGACCAATGGGACCTTGGTGTTCAAGCGGATGTGATTGAGCCGGGATTGGGGAGTGGGGATTCGGGATTGGCAAGAGCTGGAGCCGTCCCGGTTCCTCTCGCGATCCGCGCTTCGTTTGTTTGTCGGTCTGCCAAGACGCCTGGTGGTGCGGATGCTTCTGGGGTCGCGCGTTGTCCGGTACGCGCGATGACGCGCCTGCAGCGCTGAGGCGTGGTCCGCACGCGCCAGCGCTCTGGCGGCGCGCGTCGCCAGGTCAATTGCAGTCGCGGTGGTGCCGGATAGGCGTCGTGTAGCCTGGCAGTTTGCTGCGGTGACGGCGCCGGTTCGTTCTATCGCATGCTGCAGCACGCCAGTGCCAGGCGCTTCGCGCGGTAGCGGGTTGTAGGCGCCGATCGTTCGCATGGAGCAGGGCGCCGCCGCCTGCATCCGCATCACCTCCATCTTCCACCGGGTCTTCGATGCTGCGTACCGTTCCCCTGCCGGCCGACACCGATCTGCTGGCGCTGCATCGCCTGGCGCCGCAGCGCTATCCGTTGCTGCTGGAATCGGCGGCGTCGGGGACCGCGCAGGGCCGCTGGGACCTGTTGCTGATCGCCGGCGGCGAGGGCCTGCGCCTGGACCGCGATGGCGTCACCCGCGACCTGCGCGGCGCGGTTGTCGAGGGCGATTTCCTGGCCGCGCTGGACGCGCATTGGCAGGCCGAACGCTGCGCGCGCGACGAACCGCGCTGGCCGTTCCGCGGCGGCTGGGCGCTGCTGCTGGATTACGAGCTGGCGGCGCAGGTCGAGCCGGTGCTGCAGTTGCCGCAGGGGCAGGCGACGGCGCCGGTCGCGCTGGCATTGCGCTGCCCGGCCGCGCTGCTGCGCGACCATGCCAGCGGCGAGTGCGTGGCGCTGGCGGAAACCGCGCACGCAGGGCTGCTGGACCAACTGCTCGCCGATCTGCAGGCCGTGCCGGCCGCCGCGCCGCTGCCGGCCTGGACCCCGCCGCTGGCGATCGACGAAGACCCGCCGCAGCGCTTCGTCGATGGCGTGCGCCGCATCCTCGACTACCTGCGCGCCGGCGACGTGTTCCAGGTCAACCTGTCGCGGCGCTGGTCGGCGCGTTTCGCCGCCGCGCTGGATCCGGCTGCGCTGTACGCGCAGCTGCGCCGCGCCAATCCGGCGCCGTTCGCCGGCCTGTTCGCCGGCCATGGCCGCGCCGTGGTCAGTTCCTCGCCGGAACGGCTGGTATCGGTGCGCGGCGACGTGGTCGAGACCCGGCCGATCGCCGGCACCCGCCCGCGCGCGCCCGGCGACGACGAGGCCGCGCGCATCCGCGAGCTGGTCGGGCACCCCAAGGAACGCGCCGAGCACGTGATGCTGATCGACCTGGAGCGCAACGACCTGGGCCGGGTCTGCGCGCCGGGCAGCGTCGAGGTCGACGAGCTGATGACGGTGGAAAGCTACGCCCATGTGCACCACATCGTCAGCAACGTGCGCGGGCGGCTGCGCGCCGGGGTCAGCCCCGGCGACGTGATCCGCGCCACCTTTCCCGGCGGCACCATCACCGGCTGCCCCAAGGTGCGCTGCATGCAGATCATCGCCGAGCTGGAACAGACTCCGCGCGGCGCCTACACCGGCGCGTTCGGCTGGCTCAACCGCGACGGCGACATGGACCTGAACATCCTGATCCGCACCGCCGAAGTGGACGGCGCGCAGGCGCATTTCCGCACCGGCGCCGGCATCGTGGTCGACTCGCAGCCCGAGCGCGAACTCGACGAAACCCGGGCCAAGGCGCGCGGCCTGCTGCGCGCGCTGGAACCGTGAGCGGCACGCGATACCGGCCGATGCCGGCCGCGCGGTATCCTGCACCCCGTTGAATTCGCTTCGAGGTGGTCGTGGCTTGGGCTAAACGCGGGTGTCTGACCCTGCTGGCGGCATTGCTGGTGCTTGCGCTGCTGGCCGCCGCGGCCGGCGCGTGGTGGTGGCAGGGCTATCGCGCCTTCGCCGACCAGCCGCTGCATGCGGCGCAGCCCAGCGTGGAGGTGGCGCGCGGCGATTCGTTCAACGGCGTGCTGCGCAAGTTGCGTGCGGCCGGGGTCGAACAGGGCAGCAATCTGCAGTGGCAACTGCTGGCGCGCCAGCTCGATGCCGCCGGCAAGCTCAAGGTCGGCGAATACGCGCTGCAGCCGGCGCTGACGCCGCGCGAACTGCTGATCCGCATGCGCAAGGGCCAGGTGATCCACTACCGCTTCACCATCGTCGAAGGCTGGAACATCCGTCAGCTGCGCGCGGCGCTGAACGCGGCCACGCCGCTGCGCCACGTCGCCACCGAGCTCAGCGACAGCGAACTGATGGCCAAGCTCGGCCAGCCCGGGCAGCACCCGGAAGGCCGCTTCCTGCCGGAGACCTACCTGTACCAGCGCGAGGACAGCGATCTGGACGTGCTGCAGCGCGCCCATGCGGCGATGGACAAGGCACTGGCCGAGGCCTGGGACGCACGCGCCGACGGGCTGCCGCTGCAGTCGCCGGAGCAGGCGCTGACCCTGGCCTCGATCGTGGAGAAGGAAACCGGCCTGGCCGCCGAGCGACCGCAGATCGCCGGCGTGTTCGTGCGTCGCCTGCAGCAGGGCATGAAACTGCAGACCGATCCGACCGTGATCTACGGCATCGGCAGCGCCTACGACGGCAACATCCGCAAACGCGACCTGGAAACCGATACCCCGTACAACACCTACACCCGCAGCGGCCTGCCGCCGACCCCGATCGCCATGCCCGGCCGCGATGCGCTGCGCGCGGCGACCAATCCGGCGCCCGGCGACAGCCTGTACTTCGTCGCGGTCGGCGACGGCAGCGGCGCGCACGTGTTTTCCGCCAGCTATGGCGAGCACACCGCGGCGGTGGCGCGCTATCTGCAGCGCTTGCGCCAGGCGCGCAGCGGCGCGGCGGTGACGCCATGAGCGAGGCCGTGCTGCGCCACCATCGCTTCGTCAGCCTGGAAGGCGGCGAGGGCGCCGGCAAGACCACCGCGATCAACGCGATCCGCGACTGGTTGCAGGCGCAGGGCCACGAGGTGGTGCTGACCCGCGAGCCCGGCGGCACCCCGCTGGCCGAACGCATCCGCGAGCTGCTGCTCAACAACGCGCCGGCGCTGCAGCCGGCCGAGCCGCTGGCCGCCGAGACCGAACTGCTGCTGGTGTTCGCCGCGCGCGCCCAGCATGTGCGCGAGGTGATCCGTCCGGCGCTGCAACGCGGCGCCTACGTGGTCAGCGACCGCTTCACCGATTCCAGCTACGCCTACCAGGGCGAAGGCCGCGGCCTGGACCGCGCCTGGATCGCCGACCTGGAGCGGCGCGCGGTCGGCCTGCAGCCGGGCCTGACCCTGCTGCTGGACCTGGACGTGCAGATCGGCCGCGCCCGCACCAGCGGCCGCGACCTGTGGCCGGACCGGATCGAGAGCGAGCAGGACGATTTCTTCCAGCGCGTGCGCGCCGGCTTCCGCCAGCGCGCCGCGCAGGACCCGCAGCGCTTCCGCACCATCGACGCCAGCCAGCCGCCGCAGGCGGTGGCGCACGACGTGGCCGCGGCGCTGGCGGCCTGGGTGCAGCAGGGGGGCACGCCATGAGCGAGCTGCCCTTCGCGCCCTGGCAGCAGCGCGCCTACGAGCAGACCGTGGCCGCGCTCGACGCCGGCCGGCTCGGCCACGGCCTGCTGATCTGCGGCCCGGACGGCCTGGGCAAGCGCGCGGTGGCGCTGAAGCTGGCCGCGCACGTGCTCGGCCAGGGCGAGCCGGCCGCGAACCTGCGCAGCGCGCAGCTGATCGCCGCCGGCACCCATCCCGACCTGCAGCTGATCTCGTTCATTCCCAACCGCACCGGCGACAAGCTGCGCACCGAGATCGTCATCGAACAGGTGCGCGAGATCTCGCAGAAACTGTCGCTGACCCCGCAGTACGGCGTCGCCCAGGTGGTGGTGGTGGACCCGGCCGACGCGATCAACCGCGCCGCCTGCAACGCCCTGCTCAAGACCCTGGAGGAGCCGCAGCCCGGCCGCTACCTGTGGCTGATCAGCGCGCAGCCGGCGCGGCTGCCGGCGACGATCCGCAGCCGCTGCCAGCGCCTGGAATTCAAGCTGCCGCCGGCCGACGAGGCGATCGCCTGGCTGCTGGCACAGGAGTTCCCGGAAAAGACCGCGCGCGAAGCGCTGGCCGCCGCGCGCGGCCATCCCGGCCTGGCCGCGCAGTGGCTGCGCGAGGACGGCCTGAAGCTGCGCCGGCAGGTGGCCGCGGACCTGGAGCAGGTCGCCGCGGGCAAGCTGGGCACGGTCGAGGCGGCACAGCGCTGGAGCGCCGACGGCTTCGCCGAGCAGCGCCTGGGCCATGCCGCCGACCTGGCGCTGGCGCAGGCCTCGCAGGCCGGCTTGACCGACCCGGCGCGATTGCACAAGCTGGCCACCTGGTTCGACGCAGCCAACCGCACCCGCGACCTGCTGCGCACCACCGTCCGTGGCGACCTGGCCATCGCGGAACTGTTGTTGGCCTGGCGCGATGGCGATCGCCCGGTCCGGAGAGGGGGACAACGATGAGTGCGATGAGCGGACGCCAGGGGATCCTGTCGCTGGCGGTGAAGGACAAGGCGGCGCTGTACAACGCGTATATGCCGTTCGTGAAGAACGGCGGCATCTTCGTGCCCACGCCCAAGCGCTATTTCCTGGGCGACGAAGTGTTTCTGCTGCTGACCCTGCCCGATTCCAGCGAGCGCCTGCCGGTGGCCGGCAAGGTGATCTGGGTGACCCCGATGGGCGCGCAGGGCAACCGCACCGCCGGCATCGGCGTGCAGCTGCCGGACAACAGCGAAGGCGAGACCATCCGCAACAAGATCGAGACCCAGCTGGCCGGCACCCTCAACGCCGACAAGCCCACCCAGACCATGTAGCGGCCGCGCCGGCACGGCGTCCGCGTAGGACCGTTGACGCCAGCCGCGACAGCCCTATAATGTGCGGCTCGCGACACGGGCGGTTAGCTCAGCGGTAGAGCATTGCCTTCACACGGCAAGGGTCGCAGGTTCGAACCCTGCACCGCCCACCACGCGACAGACGACCAAGGCCACCCTCGCAGGTGGCCTTTTTCGTTGTGCCGATGAGTACGGCACGCTCGCCCTAGCCGTCGTCGTGTCGGTTGCTGCGACTGCCGCAGGCGCATGCCGGAAGCGGGCATGTCCGGTGGCTGGCGATCGCGCTGTGTTTTCGTAGCAAGAATCGCCGAGCAGTGTCTGCCCTTGCTGCATAGGATCGAAGAAATGTCCCTGAGTGAAACGGAAGTCGCGGCTGCGCTCGAGCGCATGCTTGGGAAGCTCAAAACGCTACCGGCGTGTTCAAGCAAAGAGGACGTGGTGCAAGCGCTCAGGGAGGCTGCCGCCAGTGCTCACCCCGACTGGACGGTTCCATCGCTTGCTCACGAAATGACCAAGTCATACGACGATGGGTCCGTACGCGTCGTACTCAACGCACATTTGCTTTTGATCAACCCAAGCGGGGCTTACAGAATCATTGATGTCCGCAAGGAAAAGATCTTCTATGAGTGTCCGTCGGCGTCTGGCGATCCATTCAAGATCCCGGAAGGATTCCGCATCTGACGGCAGATCACTAGCGTTCGCTTTCGGAATCACGAACCGCTCACGGCCGCCATCGATACTGCGGTCATGCCCGAAGGTCCTTCGATCGTCATCCTGAAAGAAGAGGCGGCCGCGTTTGCGGGGCGCAAGGTGTTGCGGGTGTCCGGCAACAGCAAGCAGGAGCTGGCGCGGATGCGCAACCGCAAGATCCTGTCGCTGCGCAGCTGGGGCAAGCACTTCCTGATCGAGTTCGACGGGTTCAGCGTGCGCATCCATTTCCTGCTGTTCGGCAGCTATCGGATCAATGCGCGCAAGGACGCGTCGCCGCGGTTGAGCCTGGGCTTCGCCAAGGGCGAGGAACTGAACTTCTACGCGTGTTCGGTCAAGTTCATCGAGGGCGCGCTGGACGAGGCCTACGACTGGCGTGGGGACGTGATGAACCCGGATTGGGACGCGGCGCAGGCGCGGCGCAAGCTACGCCTGCGGCCGCGCACCCTGGCCGCCGATGCGTTGCTGGACCAGGACGTGTTCGCCGGGGTCGGCAACATCATCAAGAACGAGGTGCTGTTCCGCATCCGCGTACATCCCGAGAGCGAAGTCGGGGCGTTGCCGCCGCGCAAGCTGGCCGAACTGGTGACGCAGGCGCGCGAGTACAGCTTCGATTTCTACACCTGGAAGAAGGCCTTCGTGCTGAAGAAGCACTACCAGGTGCATACCAAGACCACCTGTCCGCGCGACGGCCATCTGCTGACCTATCGCAAGCAGCTCGGCAAGGCGCAGCGGCGCGCGTTCTTCTGCGAGCATTGCCAGCGCCGGTACGCACTGGACGCTCCGAAGCATGAGCCTTCTAAAAAAGGCGTCGTTCGCGACCGGTGAGTTCGGATCCCTATGCGATCGCCGCGGCACTCCCCGCTGTCGCGCGATCCGATGCTGAGACTCTGCGTAGAGCGCATTGCAACCGTCGGAATGGTTTGCCGCTCAAGAAGCGAGCGGCAGTTCGTCCCCGGCAAGCCGGCCGATTCCCAGCTCGGTCTGCAGGCCGGCCCAGCCGATGTCGGTAATGTGGACCGCACGCGTGCCCTGTTCGCGGCGCAGCCAGTGTTTGGCGCAAAGCAGCGTAAGCAACTCGACGCCGAGCGGTCCGGCGAGGTGGTGCTTGCGTTCGGTCCAGTCCAGGCACTGTCGTGCGATGCCGAGCCTGGTCGGGACGAGGCGCGCAACGTCCAGCCCCATCCGCGCGAACCATGCGCTGCCTTCGGCGGATACCGCGTATTGCTTGTCGTCTTGTCTGACGATCAGCGCGCGCCGCTCCAGCGCTTCGGTCACTGCGATGCCCAGTCGCCCCGCCAGGTGGTCGTAACAGCATCTGGCCAAGGTCAGCGATTGTTGCTTGCGCCCCGCTTTCCGGCATCGCGGTGCGGTGGGCGCGGCGAGCGTCGCCAGATTCTCCAGTGCGAACGCGACGTGCGAACCGGCCAGCCGGTAGTAGCGGTGGCGGCCTTGGACCTCGACCGCCAGCAAGCCGCCGTCCAGCAGTTTCGCCAGGTGCGAACTGGCCGTCTGCGGGGTGACGCCGCCGGCGAAGGCGAGCTCGCCGGCAGGCAGTGCACGCCCGTCGATGAGCGCCATCAACATGGCGGCGCGGGCGGGATCGGCGATGAGGAACGCGGTCGCGGCAAGCTTGGGCTGTTCGACCGGCATCGTGTGCACTCCTGGCGGGCGCGGCCATCATAGACCGCGCCTCGCCGGAACGCTTCGACACGCATCGAATCGACGGCCTGCGCATGTTCCTAGACTGCAGTGCACTGTGTCGGAGTGTCTTGCATGAGCGAAATCGAAGCGCGATCGAACGGATCGGAGGGCGATGCCCGCCGCATCTTCGAGCAATGGCACAAAAGCGTTGTCGAGCGGAATCTGGATGCGCTGATGGCGTTGTACGCGGAAGACGCGATGCTGGAAACGCCCTTGGCCTATGTGGTCTCCGCAGAGCGGCAGGATGGCAGGCTGCAGGGACGCGAAGCGCTCAGGACGTTCTTCGCGGCGTCCTTCGCCCAGCCCGAAAACGGCCTCGGCCGCTGGCATCGCAGCGGTCGTTGGCATGCTTCGCAGCGCCAGGTGGTCTGGGAATATCCGCGAGAAATGCCGGACGGCGATCAGGTCGACCTGGTGGAAGTCATGGACCTGGATGCGCGCGGCCTGATCGCGTGCCATCGGGTGTACTGGGGCTGGAAAGGCGTACAGACGCTGCTGACGGGGTTGGGCCGGAAGCCATAGTCGGTGCCGCGCAAGCTGCGCGGCGCAATCGGGTCTGGCAGCGGCCATCGTCTGCTCGGTTCCGAGTGGGCGACGCGGCCATTGGCGATAGTCGATCGAAGGCGTTCCCGGCTTTGCAGCAAGCGTCCGCTGTGGAGCGAGGCCATCAAGAGCGCGATTTGGTGGCCGTGCTGCATACCTGCGGCGGTTATGATGGTTGCCATGACAAACGCTTCAAAGAACTTGCGAAGCACTTGAAGGAAAAAAATGGCGATCACCCGGTTTCTGGCTATTGGTTTGTTCTCGCTTTGCCCCGTAGCGCCTGCACTCGCGGGCACGGCTGCGCTGCATTCGGGCAAGTACGAAGGGCTGATGCTCGCGGTGACGCCCGAGCATCGGATCGAAGGCTTCTACTCGGAAGAGATGGGCGAGGGCGTGAGCCGTGGCTGTACGTTCTATCTGCAGGGCAAGGCCGAGGGGAACGCGCCGGTCTCGGTCACCACGTGGTCGCACGAGGCCTATCCCGGAACCGTGGCGGCTTCGTCCGACGGCGTGACGCTGACCGTGAAGCAGGGCCGTCAGCATCCCGGTTGCCTCAGTGTGTTGATGCCGGAAATCGCCACTGGCCTGGACCTGACCCGGACCGCCAGCAACACATGGATCGGCCTGGTGACGGTGTCCGCCGACAAGGCGTATCTGCAGAAAACGCCGGGCCCCAAGACGCCCAAGGGGGCTTATGTCGTCAAGGGCGATGTGGTGGGCGTGCTGGCGTTCAAGGATGGCTGGGCCCAGGTCGAATTCATCAATGCCAATAATGGTTCGTTCACCGGTTGGATCGGCCGCGACCAGTACGCGCGCCTGGCCGCTCCTGCCCCCTGATCGCGGGCGCGGCACCTCGCAATGGGGAGCGTGCCGGATGCAATTCCACGCTCTGCCGCACCGCCGGTTTCTGCCAGTCGATCCGCGCAGTTTTGACGGATAAAGAAACCGGATGCATTCGGCCTGTCCATGGCGTTCGACCGAAGAGCATGGCTGCCTGCGTGCGCGCCATGCTCGGCAAAACTCGACCACGGTCGTGTGTTCGACGTATCGCACGCCTTGATCGAAGACGAAGTCCAGGCGGGCGTTCGCCCGCTTGAAATGCCGGTTGCGCAAAGTCGCGTTCTGCAGTGACGTAGCCAGGTCTTCTGGCAGGTGGACGGTCGAGCGCGCATGCGTTCGGTGCTTGCGGTCTGCCGCGCATCGCCAGCGGCTTTTCTGCCGTCGAATTGCGCCAGCCAGCCAGCCCGAACGCGTCCCGAACAGCGGATGGCTGCGCGCACGCTCCGACATGGGCACCGTCCGTGCTTGCGCGATGGACGGCGCGCGGCGACGTTGCTGTCGCACTTCGCGCCGCTGATCCGATTGTTCGATCCGCCGCCGCCGGGTTTCGTCGCAACACGGCTGGCGACGGCAGTTGCCTTGGCTATCTTCCATCGGCGCTGTCCGCACTGAGCGGATGGCGATACGCGCGGCCCGATGCCGCTGCGGCCTGTTTGCCGGTGCTCTCGGTGGTGGTGTGGCGATGCCGCGCTGCGCGCTGCAGTGCTGTGCAGCGATGTGCTGCAGCGCTTCAGCCCTGCGCGGCCGCATGGGGATGGCGGTCTTCGTCTCCGCTTGGGAGCAGCTATGAACAAGACACTCGCCGCGCTGGGTTTTTCGTGTTTGCTGATGCTGTGCGCGCCGGTGCAGGCGGCACCGGTGGAGTGCGACAGCATGGCCGCCACCGCCAGGCTCGTGGCCCGGTATCGCCAGTTGGGCGGACCGTTGTCGGACATCGCCAGTCACGGTTCGATCGGCTCGAGCAAGGCCAGGCGCGAGCTGGCCGCCACCATCTACCGTGAACGCCTGGGCGAAGCGGATGCGGTGCAACGGGCGATGCAGGTGTGCGGCCGTGCAGCGGATGCGCCATCGGAATAACAGCGGCCTGTCTGTTCGTTGAGCATGGCATGCAGCATTGTGCTTATCGCTCAGTGGAAATCGCGGCTGCGGATGTCCAGTCCGAGCAGCAGCGGGGTCAGGTCTTCGAGGTGGCCGGCGATCAGGTGGCGCACGCCGTCGGCGGTTTCCAGGCGGCCACGCACTGCCAGCAGCCTGGATTCGATCAGGGCCTGTGGCACTTCGACCGCCATCGGGCGCGACCGCTCGGCATGACCTTCGGCATGCTTGACTACATATGTAGTCAAGCTATTTTAACTACACGTGTAGTCATTCAATCTGCAAATGCTTTCGCTTCGCTTTGTGGATGAGGGAGATGCCCAGCGATGGTGGCTCGTATCGCCGCTCAGGGGCCTTCGCTGCATGCCACTACGCCGTTCATTTCTTCACGCTCGCAAGGAGACCCGTCATGCCGTCCCTCGCTGCATCCTGGCACCACGGCGCCACATTGTTGGCCTCGACCATTGCCATTGTCATTACCGGTGCGATCCCGTGCGCATGGGCACAGGGTCAGGCTGCGCCGACCGCCCTCGTCGATCCGGCCGGATCGACCTCGCCCGCATCGCGCGCCTTCCTTGCCGCATCTTCCTGGCCGGTGCTTGCGGCAGCGCCGGCGCGATCCGGGCATGCGGTCGCCGTCGCGGTGCGCGCGGCGCCGGTGGAGTGCGCGAGCCTGGCCGCGACGGCCGGCTCGTGGCCAGGTATCGCCAGTTGGGCGGGCCGCTGTCGGACATCGCAAGTGACGGTTCCATCGGGTCCAGCAAGGCCAGGCGCGAACTGGCCGCCACCATCTACCGCGAACGCCTGGGCGAAGCGGATGCGGTGCAGCGGGCGCTGCAGGCATGCAGCCGTGCAGCGGATGCGCCATCGGAATAACAGCGGCCTGTCTGTTCGTTGAGCATGGCATGCAGCATTGTGCTTATCGCTCAGTGGAAATCGCGGCTGCGGATGTCCAGTCCGAGCAGCAGCGGGGTCAGGTCTTCGAGGTGGCCGGCGATCAGGTGGCGCACGCCGTCGGCGGTTTCCAGGCGGCCGCGCACCGCCAGCAGCCTGGATTCGATCAGTGCCTGGCGCTGGCGATCGGCCAGGCGGCGCCAGACCACGACGTTGACCAGGCCGTGTTCGTCTTCGAGGGTGAGGAAGGTGACGCCGCTGGCGGTCTGCGGGCGCTGGCGCATGGTCACCAGGCCGGCGATGGCGACCGCGCTGGCGTGGGGCAGGGCGCGCAGTTCGGCGGAGTGGCGATAGCGGCGCGCACGCAGTTGCGCGCGCAGCAAGGTCAGCGGGTGTTTGCCGAGGGTGGTGCCGATGGTCGCGTAGTCGGCGCGGATGTCCTCGCCGAGGCTGGGCAGCGGCAGCGCCACCTGCTGTTCCGGCGTGGCGGCGAGCGGCTCGAACAGTGGACGTTGCGCTTCGACGCCGGCCACCGCCCAGCGTGCGCGGTGGCGGTGCCCGGCCAGCGGTTTCAGCGCACCGGCGTCGGCCAGGCTGTCACGCGCCTTGTCGTCGAGCGCGGCGCGCTGGCACAGGTCGGCGAGATCGTGGAACGGCGCCTGCGCGCGTGCCTGCTGCAGGCGCAGCGCAGCGTCTTCGGCCAGGCCGCGGACCAGGCGCAGGCCCAGGCGGATCGCCGGCTGCACCGCCGGATCGGCGCTGTAGGCTTCCAACCCGCAATCCCAGTCGCTGTAGCGCACGTCCACCGGACGCACCTGCAGGCCGTGGCGGCGCGCGTCCTGCAGCAATTGGTCGGGGCTGTAGAAGCCCATCGGCCAGCTGTTGATCAACGCGCAGGTGAAGGCCGCCGGTTCATGGCACTTGAGCCAGCAGCTGGCGTAGGTGAGCAGGGCGAAACTGGCGGCGTGGCTCTCGGGGAAGCCGTAGCTGCCGAAGCCCTTGATCTGTTCGAAGATGCGCGCGGCGAATTCGGCGCTGTAGCCGTTTTTCAGCATGCCGTTGGTCAGCTTCTCGCGATGCGGTTCCAGCCCGCCGTGGCGCTTCCAGGCGGCCATCGAGCGGCGCAGCTGGTCGGCTTCGCCGGGTTCGTAGTCGGCGGCGACGATCGCCAGCTGCATCACCTGTTCCTGGAACAGCGGCACCCCGAGGGTGCGTTTGAACACCTCCTTCAATTTCTCCGGCAAGTCGTCGGGTTGTTCCTCGCCGCTGCGCCGGCGCAGGTAGGGATGCACCATGCCGCCCTGGATCGGGCCGGGGCGCACGATCGCCACCTGGATCACCAGGTCGTAGAACTCGCGCGGTTTGAGTCGCGGCAGCATCGCCATCTGCGCGCGCGATTCGATCTGGAACACGCCGATGGTGTCGGCGCGCTGGATCATCCGGTAGGTCTTGTCGTCTTCGGCGGGAATGCTGGCCAGGTCCAGATCGCGGCCGCGGTGCGCACGCAGCAGGTCCAGCGTGCGCCGCAGCGCGCTGAGCATGCCCAGCGCGAGCACGTCCACCTTCATCAACCCGACCAGTTCCAGGTCGTCCTTGTCCCACTGGATCACGGTGCGCTCGGCCATCGCCGCGTTCTCCACCGGCACCAGCGTGTGCAGCGGATGTTCGGAGATCACGAAGCCGCCGGGGTGCTGCGACAGGTGGCGGGGGAAGCCGATCAGCTCGGCGCTCAGCGCCAGCAGCCGGCGCATCAGCGCGGTATCCGGATCGAAACCGCGTTCGCGCAGGCGTTCGTGCGGCGGGACGTCGTCGTCCCACTGGCCCAGCGTGGAGGCCAGCGCGTCGATGCTGTCGCCGGGCAGGCCGAGCGCGCGCGCCACGTCGCGTACCGCGCTGCGGCCGTGGTACTGGATCGCCACCGTGGTCAATGCCGCGCGCTCGCGGCCGTAGTGGTTGAAGATGTACTGGATCACCTCCTCGCGGCGGTCGTGCTCGAAATCGACGTCGATGTCGGGCCGTTCCTTGCGCTCTTCGGAGATGAAACGCTCGAACAGCATGCCGATGCGGTCGGGGTCGATCGCGGTGACGCCCAACGCATAGCACACGGCCGAATTCGCCGCCGAGCCGCGGCCCTGGCACAGGATGTCGCGCGACCTGGCGAAACGCACCAGGTCGTAGACGGTGAGGAAGTACGACTCGTAGCCCAGGCGCTGGATCACGCCCAGTTCGTGCTCGATCAGGCGTCGCGCCTTTTCCGGCACGCCGTGCGGCCAGCGCGTGGCCGCGCCTTGCTCGGTGAGCGTGCGCAGCCATTGCGTCGGCGTCCGACCCGGCGGCACCAGCTCGTGCGGGTATTGGTAGCGCAGTTGGCCGAGGTCGAACGTGCAGCGCTGCGCGATGCGCACCGACTCGGCCAGCAGCGCATGCGGATACAGCGTGGCCAGGGTCGCGCGCGGACGCAGGTGGCGCTCGCCGTTGGCGAACAGGTGCGCGCCGGCCTCGCTCAGCGGCAGGCGCTGGCGGATCGCGGTCAGCGTGTCCTGCAGCGCGCGGCGGCCGCGCGCGTGCATGTGCACGTCGCCGCTGGCGACGGCGGGCAGGTGCAGGCGCCGGGCCAGCGCCAGGCGCGCGTGCAGCAGGGCGTCGTCGTCTGGGCCGCGCAGCAGTTCCACCGCCAGCCACAGGCGTTGCGCGAAGCGCGCCTGCAGCCAGGCGCCGTCGCTTGCGTCGCCGCCATTGTCGTCGCGCGGCAGCCACAGGCACAGCAGGCCGTCGAGATCGCCGTCGAAGTCCTCGCGCAGCGCGCGGTACGTGCCCTTGTCGGCGCGACGGCGGGCCAGGGTGATCAGCCGGCACAGGCACTGGTAGCCGTGCAGGGTCTCGGCCAGCAGCACCAGCTTGGGGCCGTGTTCGAGCTGGAATTCGCTGCCGACGATCAGCGCCAGGCCGGTGTCCCTGGCCGCCTGCCAGGCGCGCACGATGCCGGCCAGGGTGCATTCGTCGGTGATCGCCAGCGCGCGGTAGCCGTGGCGTGCGGCGCGTTCGAACAGTTCCCGCGCATGCGAGGCGCCGCGCTGGAAGCTGAAGTTCGACAGGCAGTGCAGTTCGGCGTAGTCCGGCGGCGGCGTGCGTGCGGACGTGGAGGTGGCGTCGTGCAGGGGGGCAGGTGGTTGCGCGGCAGGCGCCGGCACGGCACGCAGTCGCGGACGTGGCGGGCTGTGGCTCATGCGAACCAGCCGTGCAGCATCAGCGCGTCCGGCGCATCGGCCGGCGCGAACACCCAGGCGCGCTGGCCCTGGCGGGTACGCACGATGTAGTAGTCGCGGCGGATATCGCCGTCGTCCCACCAGCCGCTTTCGATGCGTTCCGGGCCGGCCAGGCGTTCGGGGTCGCGCTCGCGCAGCGGAGTCGGCCGGGTCAGCAGCCAGCCGGGGCGCGGCAGCGTGGTGGACGCAGCCGCGCGGGGCGCGCTCGGTTGGTTGGTCTTGCCTGCCTGCGCGGGCTTGCCGGATTCGGCGCGCCACGCCCATTCGGGGCGATGGTCGGCATGCGCGCGCAGGCCGTGCACCGCGTCGTCGCCGAGGCGGGCGCGCAGGCGTTCGCGCAGCTGTTCCCAGGGCAGCGCCTGCTGCGCGCGGTCGTCGAACAGTTCGCGCGCGGCCGGCACGAACGGCGGCAGTTCGTCGGCGCGCAGGCGCATGGCCTGCACCGGCGCCGGCACGCTGGCATGTTGCAGGCGGCCGCGCGCCAGTTCGAACAGCATCGCCGCATCGCGCTCGGCGGCGAGCAGGCCGACCGGCACCACGCTGTCGTCCAGGCCTTCGTGTTCCAGATGCAGTTGGAAGCGTTGCACGCCGCCATCGCGCCCGGCCAGGAACGCGGCCAGATCGGCAGTCAGCCGGCGCAGCGGGAACAGCAGGGCCTGGCTGGATTCCACCGCGTAGCCCAGTTCCAGCCGCGCATCGAAGCGGTCCGGCGGCAGGTAGTACTGCAGCGGCAGCGGCGCCTGCCCGCGCAAGGCGTCCAGGTGCTGCAGCAGCGTGGGCGGATAGCGCCGCGCCAGGCCGCTGCGCGGCAGCGCGAACAACTGCCGCAGCGTGCGCAGGCCCATCCGCGCGAAGGCGTCGGCCAGGCCCGGTTCCAGCCCGGCGCGGGCGATCGGCAATTGGCCCAGTGCGCCGTGCAGCGCGGCGTTGTCGAGCAGGGCGATGCCGTCGTGCGCGTTGGCCAGCACGCGCGCGGCCAGCGGATGCGGCGCGACCACGATGCGGTGGCGGAAGCCCAGCGCGGTCAGCTCCTCGCGCAGGCGCGCCTCGAAGCGCGGCCAGGGCCCGAACAGGCCCAGGCTGGCCTCGATTTCCAGCAGCAGCGCGCCGGGATAGTCGGTGCTGACCAGCGAGCTGAAGCGGTACGCCCACGCCGCCAGGAACTGCTGGCAGCGGCGGCTTTCCTCGGCATCGTGCAGGGCGGTGGCGAAGCGGTCGCACAGCGCCTGCGCGGTGGCCAGCGATTGCCCGGGCTGCAGGCCGCGCGCGCGCGCGGCGGCGTTGACCGCCTTCAGCGTGCGCCGCTGCGGCGGGCCGGCGAGCAGCGCCAGCGGTTGGTCAGGCGACGGCCAGCGCCGCAGCACCGTGTCGAGCGCCAGTTGCGGCAGCAGGATGCAGGCCCAGCGCATGCGCGCGTCCTCAAGCCGAGGCCGGCGACGGCATGGCCAGCGCGGACAGCGCAATGGCGCGCGCCGGCGGCATGCCGCCGCGGCACTTGAGCACGCGCAGCTGCGCCGGTGCGGCATCGATGGCGATGCGCAGCGCGGCCGGCGACGGATTGGCCGCGGCTTTCAGCGGCCGGTAGGCGAAGCCCAGCGCGCGCCCGGTCTCGGCCGCCACCTGCAGCCGGCGCAGGGTCTTGTCGTTGGCCTGCGCCGGCCAGCACAGCACCGCCGCGCAGCTGCCCGAGCGCAGGCATTGCTCGGCGGCCCAGGCCGCGTCCGCGCCGGCGCGCACGATCTGCAACTGCGGCAGCGCCACGCCGGCCTGTTGCCAGGCGCCGGGGTAGGGCAGATAGGGCGGATCGACCAGCACGATGCGGCCGCCGCCCTGCGACAGCCGCGCCAGCGTCGGCCACAGCAGCTGCAGTTCGCCGATGCCGTCGGCGGCGTGCAGCAGTTCGGTCAGCGCCATCTCCGGCCAGCCGCGCGCCGGCAGCGCGGCGTCGAGCGCGGCATGGCCGGTGGGCTGCGCGCTGGGCGGCAGCGCGGTCGGCTGGCCGCGCCAGACCCGGCGTTCGGCCAGCAGGCGGTCGAGGGCGACGACGGCAGCCATCAGCCTTGCCGGATCAGCCCGCAGTAATGCCCTTCGATGGCGAAGTCCTGGCCTGGCTGCACCACGATCGGCGCATAGGCCGGGTTGCGCGGCAGCAACTGGATGCGTTCGCCGTCGTGCCGGTAGCGCTTGATGGTGATCTCGCCGTCCAGCCGCGCCACCACGATCTGCCCATTGCGCGCATCGGCGGCGCGGCGCACCCCGACAAGGTCGCCGTCGAGGATGCCGTCGTCGATCATCGAATCGCCCTGCACGCGCAGCAGGTAGTCCGGACGCAGCGCGAACACGGCGCGGTCCAGCCGCACCTGCTGGTCCAGGCCGATATCGGCGCCGATCGGCGCGCCGGCGGCGACCCGGCCCAGCACCGGCAGCCGCAGCAGCCCGCTGCGCGGCTGTGCCTGCACCGGTCGCAGGCTGCGCGCCTGCTGCGGCACATGCTCCAGCAGCCCGGCCTCGACCAGCGCCTGCACGTGCTTGCGCGCCGCGTTGCGCGAGGCGAAGCCGAAGCGCTCGGCGATCTCGGCCAGGCTCGGCGGCCGTCCGGCCTGCTCGGCGCAGTCGTGGACGTAGGCGAGGATCGCGGCGCGTTGTGGGGAGAGGGTATCCATGGTGTACATTTGTACACCTTCGTCGCCAGTTTGGCGACGCGGCTCACTGAATCCGGTCAGCCCTTTTTCTGCGGTGCGAGGGGGCGGGCTGCGATGCGGATTGCCGCGCAGCAACAGCAGGACATGCGCAATGGACGCCGCCGCCGATGCGGCGCTTGCCGCGCAAGCTGCCGCCCTCAGCCCGGCGTCGAACCCTCGGGCATGACCCCGGCATAGCGCGCCCGCGGGCGGATCAGCTTGCCCAGCGCCTGCTGCTCCAGCGCATGCGCCAGCCAGCCGGACAGCCGGGCGGCGGCGAACAGGACCAGGGCGTGTGCGGCGGGCAGGTCGTGGATGAGGCAGAGCGCCGCGAGCATGCCGTCGATGTTGGGCGCCTGGCCGCTGCAGTCCTGCGCCGCGGCGAGCACCGTTTCCACATACCGCATCTGCGGATGCTGGCCGCAGCGCTCGCGCAGCAGGCGCAGCACTTCGGCCGCGCGCGGGTCGCCGTCCGGGTAGAGCGCATGGTGGAAGCCGGGCAGGTCGTCGCCGCGCTGCCAGCGTTCGGCGATGAAGGCGGCGGGGTTGGCCGCGTCCTGTGCGTCGCGCAGCAGGGCGTGGGCGCGGGCGGTGGCGCCGCCATGGCGCGGGCCGGACAGCGCGGCCAGGCCGGCGCTGACGGTGGCGTGCAGCGGCGCGCCGGTGGAGGCGACCACGCGTGCGGCGAAGGCGGAGACGTTGAGTTCGTGATCGGCGCACAGCACCAGGGTGGCGCGCACCAGTTCGGCGAAGTCGGCATCGCCCGGGCGCCAGCGGTCGGCGATCAGGCGATGCACCGGCCGGGTGTCCGGCTGGGTGCCGACCAGCAGCGCGGCGTTCTGCCGCAGCAAGGTGGCGGCGATCTCGCGGCGCACCGTCGGCGCGGCGTTGAGCGGTTGGCGCAGTTCCAGGGCCAGCAGCGGAATGCAGGCCATGGCGCGCTCCAGCGGCGGCAGCGTGACGTCGCCGGCCAGCGGCGCCACCCGTTGCGGCCATGGCGCGACCGGGGCCGCGGCGAACGGGTCTTCGTCCAGGCACTCCCACAGCAGCCGCGCGATGTCCTCCAGGCCGGCGCCTTCGCGCACCGCGGCGACCGCCGAGCGCCCGCGGTAGTAGGGGCTGTCGGGCCGGATCAGCGAGATGCGCGTCTCCAGCACCGGCAGGCCGCGGTCCAGGCTCTGCGCGGCACCGCGCGCGGCGCCGCGGCCGACGCGCTTGCGCTGCGCCAGCCGTTCCACTTCCGCGCGCAGGTAGGCGCGGCTGCGGTGGTCGGGGCCGGCGCGCGAGCTCAGCAGGCCGCGGCTGACGTAGGCGTACAGGGTGGCGCTGCTGATGCCGAGCAGGGCGCAGGCTTCCGCGGCGGAGATCAGGTTGCGGTCGGTGGCGTCGGACATGAAGGGTCGATAGGTTGATTCATTGAATCAAGATTGATCGGCCCGGGCGATGGTGCCAGATTGGCGCCCATCGCGGAACGGCCGTGCGGGCCGCCGCCCTCGCTCAGGAGTTCGCCATGTCGCACGTTTCCGCCGGTGCCCGTTTCCGCGCCGCGCTGGCCGCCGAATCGCCGCTGCAGGTGATCGGCGCGATCAACGCCAACCACGCGCTGCTGGCGCAACGCGCCGGCTACCGGGCGATCTACCTGTCCGGCGGCGGCGTCGCCGCTGGGTCGCTGGGCCTGCCGGACCTGGGCATCAACACCCTAGACGACGTGCTGATCGACGTGCGCCGCATCACCGACGTCTGCGAGCTGCCGCTGCTGGTGGACATCGACACCGGCTTCGGCCCGAGCGCGTTCAACATCGAGCGCACCATCAAGTCGCTGATCAAGGCCGGCGCGGCCGCCTGCCATATCGAGGACCAGGTCGGCGCCAAGCGCTGCGGCCACCGGCCCGGCAAGGAGATCGTGAGCCAGGGCGAAATGGTCGACCGGGTCAAGGCCGCGGCCGATGCCAGGACCGATGCCGCCTTCTTCCTGATCGCGCGCACCGACGCGATCCAGGTGGATGGTGTGGACGCGGCGATCGCGCGCGCCATCGCCTGCGTGGAGGCCGGCGCCGACGGCATCTTCGCCGAGGCCGCCTACGACCTGGACACCTACCGTCGTTTCGTCGACGCGGTGAAGGTGCCGGTGCTGGCCAACATCACCGAATTCGGCAAGACCCCGTTGTTCACCCGCGAGGAACTGGCATCGGCCGGGGTGGCGATCCAGCTGTTCCCGCTGTCGGCGTTCCGCGCCGCCAACAAGGCCGCCGAGGCCGTGTACACGGCGATCCGCCGCGACGGCCACCAGCAGAACGTGGTGGACACGATGCAGACCCGCGAGGAGCTGTACGAACGCATCGGCTACCACGCCTTCGAGCAGCGCCTGGACGCATTGTTCGCCGGCAAGGGCGCATGATCCACGCCGGTTCCCCTGTCCGAGCATGTCCATGAACACCCACGTCGGCACCATGCCGCCACGCGGCCGCATCGACCGCCGCCAGACCGCGCGGCAGTTGCTGCAGACCGAACTGGAGAAACTGCCCGACGCCGAGCGCGAGGTGGTGGAGCGCTTCATCGCCAAGCGCCACGTGGCGCGCGACATCGTCAAGCAGGCCGATCGCGACCGCACGCTCGGCGAGCGCATCGCCGACCGGGTCGCCGAGATCGGCGGCAGCTGGAGCTTCATCATCGGCTTCGGCCTGGTGCTGCTGGCGTGGATCGCGCTCAACAGCCTGGTGCTGGCGCACGCGTTCGATCCGTATCCCTACATCCTGCTCAACCTGTGCCTGTCGTGCCTGGCCGCGATCCAGGCGCCGGTGATCATGATGAGCCAGAACCGCCAGGCCGCGGTGGACCGCCTGCGCGCGCAGAACGACTACGAAGTGAACATCAAATCCGAGCTGGAAATCCTGCAGGTGCACGAGAAGCTCAACCAGCTGCGCGAGCAGGACTGGGCGACGCTGGTCGACCTGCAGAACCGCCAGATCGCCATGCTGCAGCAATTGCTCGAGCGCGGCGGTACCCCGCCACCGGCCGCGCCCGCGCCCTGATCCGCCTCGATGACACGACCGCGCTACCCGGGAGACAACGCATGAACGACACCAACGCCAGCCAGGCCGCTCCGGCCTTCAAGCCGAAGAAATCGGTGGCCCTGTCCGGTACCGCCGCCGGCAACACCGCGCTGTGCACGGTGGGCCGCAGCGGCAACGATCTGCACTACCGTGGCTACGACATCCTGGACCTGGCGCGCAGCAGCCAGTTCGAGGAGATCGCCTACCTGCTGGTGCACGGCAAGCTGCCCAGCAACAGCGAGCTGCGCGGCTACAAGGCCAAGCTGCGCTCGCTGCGCGGGGTGCCGGCCGCGGTCAAGGCGGCGCTGGAGCAGCTGCCGCCGTCGGCGCATCCGATGGACGTGATGCGCACCGGCGTGTCGGTGCTCGGTTGCGTGCAGCCGGAGAAGGACGACCACAACCATCCCGGCGCGCGCGACATCGCCGACAAGCTGATGGCCAGCCTCGGCTCGATGCTGCTGTACTGGTACCACTACAGCCACAACGGCCGCCGCATCGAGGTGGAGACCGACGACGATTCGATCGGCGGCCATTTCCTGCATCTGCTGCACGGCTTCAAGCCGCACGAGGAATGGGTGCAGGCGATGCACACCAGCCTGATCCTGTACGCCGAGCACGAGTTCAACGCGTCCACCTTCGCCTGCCGGGTCATCGCCGGCACCGGCAGCGACATGTACAGCGCCATCGCCGGCGGCATCGGCGCGCTGCGCGGGCCCAAGCACGGCGGCGCCAACGAGGTCGCCTTCGAGGTGCAGAAGCGCTACGACAGCCCCGACGAGGCGGAAGCGGACATCCGCGCGCGGGTCGAGCGCAAGGAAGTGATCATCGGCTTCGGCCACCCGGTGTATACCGTGTCCGACCCGCGCAACCAGGTGATCAAGGACGTGGCGCGTGAGCTGTCCGACGCGCAGGGCAGTCGCAAGATGTACGACATCGCCGAGCGCCTGGAGGCGGTGATGTGGGAGATCAAGAAGATGTTCCCGAACCTGGATTGGTTCAGCGCGGTCAGCTACCACATGATGGGCGTGCCGACGGCGATGTTCACCCCGCTGTTCGTGATCGCGCGTACCGCCGGCTGGAGCGCGCACATCATCGAGCAGCGCATCGACGGCAAGATCATCCGCCCCAGCGCGAACTACACCGGGCCGGAGGATCAGACGTTCGTGCCGATCGATCGGCGCAGTTGATTGCTCCCCTCTCCCGTCGGGAGAGGGGTAGGGGGTGAGGGTACGGGCGCAGCCTCGTGGCGTTTGGTCGCACCAGGCTTCGTTCGTACCCTCATCCGCCTCATGTGGGCTCTCATTCGCATTAGGCTTCGCCCGTACCCTCATCCGCCCCTTCGGGGCACCTTCTCCCGATGGGAGAAGGGTCAGCCTTCGCTTTATTTCTAGTGTAGCCAGCCATGAACAGCCACTACCGCACCTCCCTGCCCGGCACTTCGCTGGATTACTTCGACGCGCGCGCCGCGGTCGATGCGCTCCGGCCCGGCGCCTATGCCGCGCTGCCGTACACCTCGCGCGTGTTCGCCGAGAACCTGGTGCGGCGCTGCGATCCGGCCACGCTGGACGCTTCGCTGATGCAGCTGATCGAATGCCGCCGCGACCTGGATTTCCCATGGTTTCCGGCGCGCGTGGTGTGCCACGACATCCTCGGCCAGACCGCGCTGGTGGACCTGGCCGGGCTGCGCGATGCGATCGCCGAGCGCGGCGGGGATCCGGCGCAGGTCAATCCGGTGGTGCCGACGCAGCTGATCGTGGACCACTCGCTGGCGGTGGAATTCGGCGGCTTCGACAAGGCCGCGTTCGCCAAGAACCGCGCGGTGGAAGACCGCCGCAACGCCGACCGCTTCCACTTCATCGACTGGACCAAGCGCGCGTTCGAGAACGTCGACGTGATTCCGCCGGGCAACGGGATCATGCACCAGATCAATCTGGAGAAGATGTCGCCGGTGGTGCAGGTGCGCGACGGCGTGGCGTTCCCGGATACCTGCGTGGGCACCGACAGCCACACCCCGCACGTGGATGCGCTGGGCGTGCTGGCGATCGGCGTCGGCGGGCTGGAAGCGGAGAGCGTGATGCTCGGGCGCGCGTCGTGGATGCGCCTGCCGGACATCGTCGGCGTGGCGCTGCGCGGGCGGCCGCAGCCGGGCATCACCGCCACCGACGTGGTGCTGGCGCTGACCGAGTTCCTGCGCGCGCAGAAGGTGGTCGGCGCCTACCTGGAGTTCCACGGCGAAGGCGCGGCCGCGCTGACCCTGGGCGATCGCGCCACGATCTCCAACATGACCCCGGAGTTCGGCGCCACCGCGGCGATGTTCGCGATCGACCGGCAGACCATCGACTACCTGCGCCTGACCGGCCGCGACGACGTGCAGGTCGCGTTGGTGGAAACCTATGCCAAGGCCGCAGGACTGTGGGCCGACGACCTGGTCGCGGCGCAGTACGAACGCGTGCTGCAGTTCGACCTGTCCAGCGTGACCCGCAACATGGCCGGCCCGTCCAATCCGCACAAGCGCGTGGCGACCAGCGAGCTGGCCGCGCGCGGCATCGCCGACGAGGCCAAGTTGGCATCCGGCAAGGCCGAACAGGCGCAAGGCCTGATGCCCGACGGCGCGGTGATCATCGCCGCGATCACCAGCTGCACCAACACCAGCAATCCGCGCAACGTGATCGCTGCCGGTTTGCTGGCGCGCAACGCCAACGCACGCGGGCTGCTGCGCAAGCCGTGGGTTAAGACCTCGCTGGCGCCGGGCTCCAAGGCGGTGCAGTTGTACCTGGAAGCATCCGGGCTGCTGCCGGAGCTGGAACAGTTGGGTTTCGGCATCGTCGGTTTCGCCTGCACCACCTGCAACGGCATGAGCGGCGCATTGGATCCGGCGATCCAGCAGGAGGTGATCGCACGCGACCTGTACGCCACCGCGGTGCTGTCGGGCAACCGCAATTTCGACGGGCGCATCCACCCCTACGCCAAGCAGGCGTTCCTGGCCTCGCCGCCGCTGGTGGTGGCGTATGCGATCGCCGGCACCATCCGTTTCGACATCGAGAAGGACGTGCTGGGCGTGGACAAGGACGGCCAGCCGGTGACGCTGAAGGACCTGTGGCCCAGCGACGCGGAGATCGACGCGATCGTCGCCGCCAGCGTCAAGCCCGAGCAGTTCCGCCAGGTCTACGAGCCGATGTTCGCGCGCAGCGGGCTGGCCGCCGCGCAGGTGGCGCCGCTGTACGCATGGCGTCCGCAAAGCACTTACATCCGCCGCCCGCCGTACTGGGAAGGCGCGCTGGCCGGCGAACGCACGCTGCGCGGCATGCGCGCGCTGGCGGTGCTCGGCGACAACATCACCACCGACCACCTGTCGCCGTCCAACGCGATCCTCGCCGACAGCGCCGCCGGCGAATACCTGACGCGGATGGGCGTGCCGGAAGAGGACTTCAACTCCTACGCCACCCACCGCGGCGATCACCTCACCGCGCAACGCGCCACCTTCGCCAATCCGCAACTGCTCAACGAAATGGCCGTGGTCGATGGCCAGCCGCAGCGCGGTTCGCTGACCCGGCTGGAGCCGGAAGGGCAGGTGGTGCGCATGTGGGAGGCGATCGAGACCTACATGGCGCGCAAGCAGCCGCTGCTGATCGTCGCCGGCGCCGACTACGGGCAGGGCTCCTCGCGCGACTGGGCGGCCAAGGGCGTGCGACTGGCCGGGGTCGAGGCGATCGTGGCCGAGGGCTTCGAGCGCATCCACCGCACCAACCTGGTCGGCATGGGCGTGCTGCCGCTGGAATTCCGGCCCGGCACCACGCGCAAGACCCTGGGCATCGACGGCAGCGAGGTGTTCGACGTGCTCGGCGCGCGCACCCCTGGCGCGACGCTGACCCTGTCCATCGCCCGCGCCGACGGTAGCCGCGTGGAGGTACCGGTGACCTGCCGCCTGGACACCGCCGAGGAACTGGCGATCTACGAGGCCGGTGGCGTGCTGCAGCGCTTCGCGCAGGATTTCCTGGACATGTCGAAAATCGCCTGACCCGTTCGTCGGTGTCATCAGGCGCGTGCCATCCTGATGCGCGCCTTCACCGCTGAGGACACCATCATGAGCAACGGCAAGACCGGTACCGTCCGCCTGCACCGCGTCCTGCGCGCGCCGGCCGAGCGCATCTACCGCGCGTTCCTGGAGCCGGCTGCGCTGGCCAAATGGCTGCCGCCGCACGGCCACACCGCCACCGTGCACGCCCTGGATGCGCGCGTGGGCGGCAGCTTCAGAATCTCCTTCAGCAATTTCGGCGCCGGCACCAGCGAATCCTTCGGCGGCACCTATCTGGAACTGGTGCCGGGCGAGTTGATCCGCCACACCGACACCTTCGACAACCCGGGCCTGCCCGGCGAGATGATGGTGACGGTCAAGCTGCGCACGGTGGCCTGCGGTACCGAGCTGGACATCGTCCAGGACGGCATCCCCGCACAGATTCCCGTGGAGTTCTGCCATCTCGGCTGGCAGGAGTCGCTGACCCTGCTGGCGCAGCTGGTCGAGGCCGAGATTCCCGCCAACCCTTGAGCTACTCGCCGCCTGCGCGTCGATCGGAAAAACGCCATGTCCCACGTTCCCCAGCTCCGCATTCCCGCCACCTACATGCGTGGCGGCACCTCCAAGGGCGTGTTCTTCCGCCTGCAGGACCTGCCCGCTGCCGCACAGGTGCCCGGCGCCGCGCGCGATGCGCTGCTGCTGCGGGTGATCGGCAGCCCCGATCCCTACGCCAAGCAGATCGACGGCATGGGCGGGGCCACGTCCAGCACCAGCAAGGCGGTGATCGTGGCGCCGAGCGCGCGCGCGGACCACGACGTGGACTACCTGTTCGGGCAGGTGGCGATCGACCGCCCGTTCGTCGACTGGAGCGGCAACTGCGGCAACCTGTCGGCGGCGGTGGGGCCGTTCGCGATCGCCGCCGGGCTGGTCGATGCGGCGCGCATTCCGCACGACGGCACGGCCACGGTGCGGATCTGGCAGGCCAATATCGGCAAGACCATCCTCGCGCAGGTGCCGATCGTGGCCGGCGCGGTGCAGGAGAGCGGCGATTTCGAGCTGGACGGGGTGACCTTTCCGGCGGCCGAGATCCAGCTCGACTTCCTCGATCCGGCCGCGGACGAGGACGGCGCGGACGGGGCGATGTTTCCCACCGGCCACCTGGTCGATACGCTGGACGTGCCGGGCGTGGGCAGCTTCGAGGCGACGCTGATCAACGCCGGCATCCCGACCATCTTCCTCGACGCGCAGGCGCTGGGCTACCGCGGCACCGAACTGCAGGACGCGATCAACGGCGATGCGCAGGCGCTGGCCAGGTTCGAGACGATCCGCGCCTACGGCGCGCTGCGCATGGGCCTGATCGCCAGGCTGGAAGACGCGGCGACGCGACAGCACACGCCGAAGGTGGCCTTCGTCGCGCCGCCGGCCGACTACGTCGCCTCCAGCGGCAAGCCGGTCGCCGCCGCCGACATCGACCTGCTGGTGCGGGCGATGTCGATGGGCAAGCTGCACCACGCGATGATGGGCACCGCCGCGGTGGCGATCGGCACCGCCGCGGCGATCCCGGGCACGCTGGTGAACCGCGCGGCCGGCGGCGGCGCACGCCAGGCGGTGCGCTTCGGCCATCCTTCAGGGACGTTGCGGGTTGGCGCCGAAGCGCAGCAGCAGGGGGACGGCCAGTGGAGCGTCACCAAGGCGATCATGAGCCGCAGCGCGCGGGTGCTGATGGACGGCTGGGTGCGGGTGCCGGGCGATATCTGCTGAGCCGGCAGCGCCGGCGGCAGGGCCGCATCGCTGTGGCGCCGCAAATCCGGGTCTTGTTCCTGTAGGAGCGGCTTCAGTCGCGACAGTTCTAACCGCAGTTGCTGTCGCGGCTGAAGCCGCTCCCGCAGGGGGCGGGTGGGCGCAGCGGTGCGCGCTGTTGCACGGCCGAGGGCGCAGTGGCGCCGGCCAACCGGAAATCCGCAGTGCGATGTTGATAGACCTGGGGCGTCTGGACAGTCCACCTGCAGGGCATATGTGGCAGCCCATTGCGCGCGTACAGCCTTAACACGTTCAAGTGGCCGGGACATGCAAAGCGTGTGTATTTTGTGTTAATTATGTTGCGGCGCGGCATCGCTTGCCGGCGACGCGCATTCGCTCTTGCCCATTCCACTCCGGAGTCCCCATGTCCGCCAGTTGGTCGTTGCGCACCAGCGCACTTGCCGTAGCCGTCGTTTCCGCCCTCTCGTTTCCCGCCGCCGCCCAGCAGGCGGACAGCACGGACGGGGTCGCCCGCCTGGACACGGTCAAGGTCACCGCCGAACGGCGTTCGGAAGACTCCAAGGACGTGCCGATCTCCGCCAGCGTGCTGCGCCCGGAATACCTGGACGCGATCGCCACCAGCGGCTCGGACGTACGCGTGCTGGCCGGCAAGGCGCCCAGCCTCAATGTCGAATCCTCCAACGGCCGCGTGTTCCCGCGCTTCTACATCCGCGGCTACGGCAACACCGACTTCAACACCTACGCCTCGCAGCCGGTGTCGCTGGTGTACGACGACGTAGTGGCGGAGAACGCGTTCCTGAAGGGCTTCCCGATCTTCGACCTGGAAGGCCTGGAAGTGCTGCGCGGCCCGCAGGGCACGCTGTTCGGCCGCAACACCCCCGCCGGCGTGGTCAAGTTCAACTCGGTCAAGCCGAGCATCGGCGCCAACGACGGCTACGCCAGCCTGTCCTACGGCACCTACGGCACCATGACCATGGAAACCGGCCTGAGCATCGCCATGGGCGACAAGTGGGCCGCGCGCGTGTCGGCGCTGGGCCAGCGCCGCGACGACTGGGTCGACAACACCGTGGACAACCGTTCGTTCGAGGGCTACACCGACTCGGCGGTGCGGGTGCAGCTGCTGTTCCAGCCGGGCGAGGACTTCAGCGCGCTGTTCAACGCGCATGCGCGGCATCTCGACGGCACCGCGCGGCTGTTCCGCGCCAACATCTTCCAGCCGGGCAGCAACAAGCTGGTCGACGGCTTCGATCCGGACAAGGTGTCCATTGACGGCGGCAACACCCAGGAACTGCAGACCTACGGCGGCAGCGCCAACCTGACCTGGGACCTGGGCGACATCGTGCTGCACTCGATCACCGGCTACGAAGGCATCGGCAAGTACTACAGCCGCGGCGACATCGACGGCGGCTACGGCGCGGTGTTCGCGCCGCCGTCCGGCCCCGGCGTGATCGCGTTCCCGGTGGAAACCGCCGGCGGCATCAAGAACCTGGACCAGTACTCGCAGGAGCTGCGCGCCGAGTCGCAGTACGCCGGCCCGCTCAACTGGCAGGCCGGCCTGTACTACTTCCACGATTCGGTGGAAGGCGAGAACTACACCTACGACACCTTCGGCGGCGGCACCCTCAGCAGCTATCAGCTGACCCGCCAGCGCAACACCTCGTGGGCGGCGTTCGGCTCGCTGAACTACGCGGCCACCGATCGCCTGAACCTGCGCGCCGGCATCCGCTACACCTACGACAAGAAGACCTTCGACGTGCTGGCGCTGGATCGCGTCACCCTGCTCGAGCCGTCCACCGGCAGCACCGACAACTCCAAGGTCACCGGCGACGTCAGCGCGACCTACACCATCAACGACAACGTCAACGTCTACGCCCGCGCCGCGCGCGGTTTCCGCGGCGCCAGCTTCGGCGTGCCGTCGGCGACCGCGCCGCTGACCGTGGCAGCGCCGGAGACCGTGGACTCGTACGAAATCGGCATCAAGTCCGACCTGTTCGACAAGCGCGCGCGGATCAGCTTCGATATCTACGATTTCCAGGTGAAGAACCAGCAGCTGACCGCGGTCGGCGGCACCTCCAACGACGTGCGCCTGCTCAACGCCGACAAGTCCAAGGCGCGCGGCGCCGAGTTCGACTTCGAGGCGCTGCTCACCCAGAACCTGCGCTTCACCCTCGGCGGCGCCTACAACTGGACCCGCATCGAGGATCCGACCCTGTCGGTCGGCGTGTGCCGCACCTGCACCGTGACCGATCCGCTCAACGCCGCCGGCAACGCCATCATCGACGGCAACGTGCTGCCGCAGGCGGCCAAGTGGATGGGCAACGCCACGCTGCGCTACGGCATCCCGGTCGGCGACGACGCCGAGTTCTTCTTCTACACCGACTGGTCCTACCGCAGCGAGATCAACTTCTTCCTGTACGACTCGCGCGAATTCGTCGGCCAGCCGCTGCTCGAAGGCGGCGCCAAGATCGGCTACAACTGGGGCGCCGGCGCGTACGAGGTGTCGGTGTTCTGCCGCAACTGCACCAACCAGATCCGCGCCACCGGTGCGATCGACTTCAACAACCTCACCGGCTTCATCAACGATCCGCGGATCGTCGGCGCGCAGTTCCGCGCCAATTTCTGATCGGCGTGTCAGTGATGCGATGAACCAGGGACCGCCGGCTATCATGCCGGCGGTTTCTTTTTATGGGAGGCGCGCATGCGCAGTCTGAAACGGTGGGCGGCGCTGGCGCTGCTGGCGTTGGCATCGGTTGCCGCCGCGGCGGCGCCGCCGGCACAGAAGGTGGTGGTGTCCACCGACATCGGCGACGACATCGACGATGCCTTCGCGCTGGCGCTGCTGCTGCGCAGCCCGGAGCTGGACGTGCTCGGCATCGCCTCGGCCTGGGGCGACACCGCACTGCGTGCGCAGTTGCTGCAGCGGTTGTTGCAACAGGCCGGGCGCAGCGAGATCCCGTTGGCGATCGGCCATGCCACGACCGCCACGATTCCCTTCAGCCAGGCGCGCTGGGCGGCGCAGGGCACGCGGCCGCGCAAGGCGCCGGACGCGGCGGACTTCATCCTGGCGCAGGCGCGGCGCCATCCCGGCCAGGTCACCTTGCTGGTGCTCGGACCGCTGACCGACGCGGCGCGCGCGTTGCAGCGCGACCCGCAGGGCTTCGCCCAGCTCAAGCAGGTGGTGCTGATGGGCGGGTCGGTGCGGGCGGGCTACGGCAAGTCGCGCTACCGGCCGCCGAGCGCGCCGGCGCCGGAATACAACATCGTCTCCGACATCGGCGCCGCGCAGCGCCTGTTCGCCGCCGGCGTGCCGATCGTGATGCTGCCGCTGGACGCGACCCAGGTGACCCTGGAGGAACCGGAGCGGGTGGCGCTGTTCGCGCATGGCGATCCGCTGACCGATGCGCTGACCCAGCTCTACTACCAATGGCGCGACACCGACCAGCCCTGGGCCAGCGCCACGCCGACCCTGTTCGACGTGGTGCCGGTGGCGCAATTGCTCGACCCGAGCCTGTGCCCGACCGTGCCGTTGCGCATCGCGGTCGACGACCAGGGGTATACGCGGGAAGTGCCGCCTGGCGCGAGGGCAACTGGCGGCACTGTGGCCGTCGACGACGCGTCGGATGGCGGCCATGCGGCGCCCGGCGCCGCCAACGCCCAGGTCTGCCTTGCGCTGGACCGGCCGCGGCTGATCGCGCTGTACATGCAGCGCTTGTTGCATTGAGGCGGCGGCGAGTCCGCCGCTTCGCTCGTCGCGGCTGAAGCCGCTCCTGCAGGGAACTTGCGGCCATCCAGCTGGGTGCACTGTAGGAGGGGCTTCAGCCCCGACCGATGGCCGAACCGTCGCGAT
>NZ_JACSQX010000004.1:84027-277268 GCF_014836395.1 Xanthomonas bonasiae | reverse complement strand
TTGCGGCCATCCAGCTGGGTGCACTGTAGGAGGGGCTTCAGCCCCGACCGATGGCCGAACCGTCGCGATTCCAGGCTTCGCTCGTCGCGGCTGAAGCCGCTCCTACAGGGAACTTGCGGCCATCCAGCTGGGTGCACTGTAGGAGGGGCTTTAGCCCCGACCGGTTACCGAAACCGTCGCGATTCCAGGCTCCGCTCGTCGCGGCTGAAGCCGCTCCTACAGGGAACTTGCGGTCATCCAGCTGGGTGCACTGTAGGAGGGGCTTCAGCCCCGACCGGTTATCGAAACCGTCGCGATTCCAGGTTCCGCTCGTCGCGGCTGAAGCCGCTCCTACAGGGAACTTGCGGCCATCCAGCTGGGTGCACTGTAGGAGGAGCTTCAGCCCCGACCGATGGCCGAGCCGTCGCGATTCCAGGCTCCGCTCGTCGCGGCTGAAGCCGCTCCTACAAGGGCTTGTGGCCGACTGGTCGGGTGCACTGTGGGAGGGACTTCAGTCCCGACTGCATCCGGTCTGGGTAACCTGTGGCCTCATCGGCTGCTTCCACAGAGCCCGCACCCCATACGCAGAAATCGCCGCGTGCACGGTCCGGCGGCGGGTGCCCGCCGCCGTCCCCGGCTGCCTTGCCGGGCGCCGGCGAACGCCGCGTCCGCAATCTCGATTCCGAGTCTCCGGCGGTCGCGTCCGCGTTCTATACTCGCGCCACTTTCACGGAGCGAACGTATGCACACGGATTCGAAGCGGCAGTGGCGCCTCCTGCGCGCGGGGCTGTTGAGCACCTTCCTGCTGCTGGGCCTGGCGTTGGCACTGGGCGGCTGCAAGCGCAACGAATCCGGGCAGTTGCCCGACGCCAGCGGCGAGCCGGTCAAGGGCCAGAAGGAAGCGATGAAGGGCTTCGGCCTGGTTCGCGCCTATCCCGACCAGAAGGGCGACGGGCTGTCGCTGGCGCTGGAGTTCTCGCGGCCGCTGGTCGGCACCCAGGACTTCGACAAGCTGCTGCGCTTCGAAGAGAAGGTCGGCACCGACGACAGCGCCTGGTCGCTGTCCGACGACGGCAAGACCCTGCGCTATCCGTACGTGGAGGCGGCCAAGGACTACACCGTACTGATCTCCGCCGACCTGCTCGCCGCCGACGGCAGCCGCCTGGGCAAGCCGCTCAAGCAGAAGGTCTACACCGGCGAACTGGAGCCGGCGGTCGGCTTCGCCTCGCAGGGCAGCGTGCTGCCGGCGCGCGAGAGCCGCGGCCTGCCGGTGGTGTCGCTCAACGTGCCGGAAGTGGACGTGGAATTCATGCGGGTCAAGGAAGGCTCGCTGCCGGCGTTCTTCGCCCAGTACCAGCGCGGCGGCCGCCGCGGCAGCTGGGAAATGGACAGCGACTACAGCGACCACACCCCGATCTCGCAGCTGGCCGAGTCGGTCTACGTCAACCGCTTCGTGCTCGGCGGCGACAAGAACGAGCGCGCGCTGACCTATCTGCCGATCCAGGACATCAAGGAACTGCAGGAACCGGGCCTGTACTTCGCGGTGATGAAGCGCCCGGGCCGGTTCGAGAACGAATACGACACCGCATTCTTCACCGTCAGCGACATCGGCCTGCACGCGCGCGCCTACAAGGACAAGCTGTTCGTGCACACCGCCTCGCTGCAGAGCGGGGAGCCGTTGAAGAAGGTGGAACTGCGCATCCTCGACGCCAAGGGCGAGCTGTTCCTGAAGGGCGAGACCGACGCCAACGGCAACGCGCTGCTGAACTACACGCTGGACGCCGGCCAGGTGCTGGTGGCGCGCAGCGGCACCGACCTGTCGATGCTGCCGTTCAACCAGCCGGCGCTGGACCTGAGCGAGTTCGCCGTGGCCGGACGCGAGAACGCCTGGTTCGACGTGTTCGCCTGGTCCGGCCGCGACCTGTACCGCCCCGGCGAGACGGTGCGCGTGTCGGCGCTGCTGCGCGACAACGACGGCAAGCCGGTGGCGACCAGCGGCAAGGGGGCGCAGCCGGTGTTCCTGCGGCTGAAGCAGCCCGACGGCAAGATCTTCCGCGAGACCCGCCTGCAGCCGGGCGAGCAGGGCTATTTCAGCTTCGAGCAGCTGATTCCCGCCGATGCGCCGACCGGGCGCTGGCAGGTGGAGTTCCGCACCGATCCGTCCAGCAAGGAAGCGGTGCAGGGCATGACCCTGCGCATCGAGGAGTTCCTGCCCGAGCGCATGAAGCTGGACCTGGACAGCGCGCAGAAGACGCTCAAGCCGGGCGAGCCGTTCAAGCTGCAGGCCACCGCCGCCTACCTGTACGGCGCGCCGGCCGACGGCAACCGCTTCACCGCCAAGCTGGCGGTGGCGGTCGAGCAGCATCCGGTCGAGTCGCTGCCCGGTTATTTCTTCGGCGACTCGACGCTGCAGCTGCCGCGCGAAGCCAAGGACGTGATCGATACCGAATTCGGCGCCGACGGCAAGATCGCCGAGGACCTGGCGCTGCCGGACGAAGCCAAGCCGACCAGCACCATCGCCGCGCTGGTCTCGGCCAGCGTGTACGAGACCGGCGGTCGCACCGTCACCCGCACGCTCAAGCGCGTGCTGTGGCCGGCGCCGGCGCTGGTCGGGGTGCGCCCGCTGTTCGACGACAAGGACGGCGCCGATGCCAACGCCAACGCCCGCTTCGAGCTGATGCGGGTCGACGCGCAGGGCAAGCCGCAGCCGGCCAAGGGGCTGAAGGTGACCCTGGTGCGCGAGCTGCGCGACTACCACTGGGCGTTCGCCGACAACCGCTGGGACTACGATTTCACCCGCCGCTTCGAGAACAAGCAGACCCTCACCGTCGATGCCGGCAGCGCCGCGGCCAAGTTCGATTTCCCGGTGGAGTGGGGCGAGTACCGCGTGGACGTGTTCGATCCGTCCACCGGCCTGACCACGCGCTATCCGTTCCGCGCCGGCTGGAGCTGGAACGACGAGAACCGCGGCCTGGACGCGCGCCCGGACAAGGTCAAGCTGGCGCTGGACAAGACCGGCTACAAGGCCGGCGACACGCTCAAGGTCACCCTGACCCCGCCGCATGCCGGTCCCGGCGTGCTGATGGTCGAGAGCGACAAGATGCTGTACGTGCAGGACATCGACGTGAAGCCGGGCAGCAGCTTCGAGATCCCGGTGACCAAGGACTGGGAGCGCCACGACGTCTACGTCACCGCGCTGGTGTTCCGCGGCGGCTCGGCGCCGAGCAAGATCACCCCGGCGCGCGCGGTCGGCGTGGCCTTCGTGCCGATGGAGCGCAAGACCCGGCGCGTGGCGGTGGGCCTGGTCGCGCCCAAGCAGATGCGTCCGGAGCAGCCGCTGCCGGTGACGGTCAGCGTGCCGGAACTGGCCGGCAAGCAGGCGCACGTGACCATCTCCGCGGTGGACGTGGGCATCCTCAACATCACCCGCTTCCCGGTGCCCGACGCCAACGCGCAGTTCTTCGCGCAGCGGCGCCTGGGCGTGGACGCGTACGACATCTATGGCCGGGTGATCGAGAGCTTCGAGGGCGGGACCGGCAAGCTGCGCTTCGGCGGCGACATGGCATTGGCGGCATTGCCGCAGGCCAAGCGCCCGACCGCGCGGGTGCAGACCGTGGACCTGTTCTCCGGTTCGGTGAAGCTCGACGCCAAGGGCAACGCGCGGGTGCAGCTGCCGGTGCCGGACTTCAACGGCACGCTGCGGGTCTCGGCGCTGGTGTATTCGGACGAGCGCTACGGCAACCGCGACGTGGAGACGCTGGTGCGCGCGCCGATCGTGGCCGAGGCCAGCATGCCGCGGGTGATGGCGCCGGGCGACCGCAGCACGGTCACCCTGGACGTGCAGAACTTCACCGGGCAGGCGGGCGAGTTCAAGGTGCAGGTGGACGGCGAAGGCCCGCTGGCGATCGCCGAGAACGCGCGCAGCGCCAAGCTCGGCAAGGACGGCAAGGACGGCAAGGCCACGCTCAGCTTCCCGCTGGTGGCGCAGGAGGGTTATACCGTGGCCAAGGTGCGGGTGCGGGTCGACGGCAACGGCTTCAGCGTCGACCGCCGCTACGACCTGCCGGTGCGCGCGGCGTGGCCGTCGGTGCTGCGCGCGCAGACCCGCGTGCTGGATCCGCTGGCGCCGGTGACGCTGGGCATGAGCGACGCCGAAGGCCTGATGGCCGGTTCGGTCAACGCGCGCATGCTGGTCAGCGCGTTGCCGCCGATCCCGTTCGCCAGCGCGCTGCAGGGCGCGCTGAACTACCCGTACGGTTGCGCCGAGCAGACCACCAGCAAGGGCTACGCCGCGCTGCTGCTCGACGACGCCACCGCCAGGCTGCTCGGCGCCAAGGGGCTGGACGCGGCGACCCGCCGCGAGCGCATGGAAGGCGCGTTCGGCCGGCTGGCCTCGATGCAGATCTCCAGCGGCCACTTCTCGATGTGGGGCGACGACGGCTACGTCAATCCTGGCCTGACCCCGTACATCGCCGAGTTCCTGCTCGACGCCAAGGACGCCGGTTTCGCGGTGCCCGACAACGTGCTGCAGAAGGCCTTGAACCGGCTCAGCGAGGACCTGCTGTCCGGCGGCAACAACTTCTACGGCCAGGACCGCCGCGAGAACCTGAAGTTCGCCAACCAGGCCTGGTCCGGCTACGTGCTGGCCCGCGTCAATCGTGCGCCGCTGGGCACGTTGCGTGCGCTGTACGACAACGACCGCGGCAAGGCGCTGACCGGCCTGTCGCTGGTGCACCTGGGCGTGGCGTTGTCGCTGCAGGGCGACAAGAAGCGCGGCGAAGCGGCGATCGCGGCCGGCTTCGCCAAGGACAGCGGCGACCGCCCGCCTTACTTCGGCGACTACGGCAGCGTGATCCGCGACGACGCGTTGATGATCGCGCTGCTGCACGAGCGCGGCCTGGCCAAGCCCGAGTACGACGCGCGCGCGGTGGCGCTGGGCCGCGAACTCGACGCGCGCCGCCGCAGCGGCTGGCTGTGGCTGAGCACCCAGGAGCAGGTGGCCCTTGCGCGGATGGGCAAGGCCTTGCTGGTCAACCAGAGCAAGCTGGTGTCCGGGCAGTTGGCGGTCGGCGACAGCAGCGAGGCGATCGGCGCGGCCAAGGCGTTCGGCCGCCAGTTCGGCGAGGCCGAGCTGGCGCGCGGGGTCAGCTTCGTGCCGCAGGGCGAGGCGCCGCTGTACGCCAGCCTGGAAATCGCCGGCATCCCGCGCAAGGCGCCGGAGGTGGACGAGAGCACGCTGAAGGTGGAGCGCGAGTGGTACGGCACCGACGGCAAGCCGTGGACGCCGCGGCCGCTGAAGGAAGGCGAGGCGCTGATCGTGCGCGTCACCATCACCTCCAACGTGGGCATGCCCGACGCGCTGTTGACCGACCTGCTGCCGGCCGGCCTGGAGATCGAGAACTTCAATCTGGGCGATGCCAAGCAGTGGGCCGACGTGGTGGTGGACGGCATCGAGATCAGCGACCGTTCCAACGCCGCCGACGTCAAGCACGAGGAGTTCCGCGACGACCGCTACGTGGCCGCGCTGAGCCTGGCGCAGGGCGGCAAGGCGCAGGTGTTCTACCTGGTGCGCGCGGTGACCCCGGGGACCTACACGGTGCCGCCGCCGCTGGTCGAGGACATGTACCGTCCCGACCTGCGCGGGGTGGGGCGCAGCAACCCGGGCACGATCAGCGTCGTGCAGCCCTAGCGGGCGACGGTCCGGGCACGCGCCAGCGTGCCGGCCGCAGGTAGAACGGAGACGACGATAGGGCCCTTGCGGCCCTATCGTCGTTTTGGGCGGCTGTGTGCCGTGCGCCACCGTCGCGGCGCCACCGTCGCGGCGCTGCCGCGCCGTGCTGGACAATCGCTAGCGGCGCATTGTGCGGATGGTTCGTGGCCTTGTTGCTTGCAGTCCCTGCATCCGGCGCCGTCCGCACCTGCCGGCGTCTCCCTTCTCCCTGCGGGAGAAGGTGCCCCGAAGGGGCGGATGAGGGTACGGCGAAGCCTTGAACGTTTTCGGCATCGCCAGGCGGTCGCTTCCACCGCCCTCTCTCTTCCAATCCCTCCGCCGCGCTCTCGACACCCTGGACTCCATCGCCCACACCTGGCGCCCGCAGCGGCGGACCTGCAGCCAACCCGCCGCTCTCGCAACTGCCAACCCGGTGACATGGGCCTGTCATCGCCCCCTGGATAAAATTAACTACTTTGAAGTTATTAATTAATTTTGAAATTTTCCAGGGGATACGAGATGACGCGATCGCACCACCGCCACCAGCGCACGTTGCTGGTGTGCCTGCTTGCCGCCAGTTGCCAGGCCGCCCTCGCGCAGCAGGCCACGAGGCCGTTGCCGCCTTCCGCCGCGGACGGCGACACCACCGATATCGCCGCCGCTGCGCCGGCCGCTGCATCGCCGCCGGCCGCCGCCGCTGCGGGCGCGGCCAAGACCCTGGACAGCGTGGTCGTCACCGGCGTGCGCAAGGCCAATGCCGCGGCGATGGAGAGCAAGCGCGCGGCGACCAACATCACCGACGTGGTCAGTTCCACCGACGTGCGCGCGCTGCCGGACACCACCATCGTCGAGGCGCTGCGCCGCATCCCCGGCCTGTCGGTGCTGCCGGCGACCGACAACGAGCATCCGCGCGACGAGGCCGCCACGCCGGTGCTGCGCGGCCTCGGCCCGTCCTACAACAATGTCACCATCGACGGCCTGACCGTGGCCTCGCCGGGCACGCCGAACGGCACGCTCGGCTCGATCACCCGCGGCGTGCGCCTGGACATCCTGCCGGCCTCGATGGTCAGCGAACTGCAGGTGGTCAAGACCTTCACTCCCGACCTGGATCCCAACGCCACGGGCGGCGCGATCAACCTGCGCACGCGCAGCGCGTTCGAGAACGGCGGCAAGCCGTTCTTCACCAGCGAAGCCTCGCTCGGCCATGCCAACGACGTCGGCAAGCCGCGCGACCAGGACGATCCGGGCTACCGCCTCGGCGCCACCGGCAGCACCACCTTCGGCAGCGACCGGCAATACGGCCTGACCCTGTCGGGCAACTACCAGACGCTGAGCAGCTACACCGAAACCCACATGACCACCGACACGGTGCACTACGGGTTCTACGACGGCAACGGCGTGCTGCAGAGCGGCAGCAACCTCGGCAACGGCTGGGCGGTGCCGCAGCAGGACAAGTACTGGTACGTGATGGACAAGCGCGACCGCTACGGCCTGACCGGCAAGTTCGAGGCGCATCCCAGCGCCGACCTGCAGGCCTACGTCACCGCCGGCTACTACTATTTCAAGGACGACATGCAGCGCAACGAGCTGATCATCGATCCGCGCAACCGCAACCGCGTCGCCAACCAGACCGCGACCTCCGGCAGCTATCCGGCCGGCGACATCGAGGTCGGCTATTCCAACCAGGTCACCACCACCCGCACCAAGCTCGGCCAGGCCGGCATGGAATGGCGGCCGGACGACCAGCAGATGTTCTCCGCACGCGGTTCGTGGTCGGATGCGACCTACGACGAGCCGATCCAGATGTTCAAGTACGTCACCGGCGCATCGCGCCCGGCGGCGGTCGCGGTCGGCCAGACCGGCCCCGGCGTCACCGTGAATCCCACCGCCAACTACGCCTTCAGCTACGACACCTCGGCGCTGAACCAGCGCTTCCCGGTGGCATCGCAGGCGTACTACGACTACGACAACTACAGCCTGTTGTACTGGCGTCCGGACTACAAGCGCAGCGCGCGCGACCGCATCCTCACCGGACGCCTGGACTACGGCTTCAACCAGGGCGAGCAGGACCGCGGCCTGGGCTTCGGCGCCGGCGTGTCGTACACCACCGACAAGCCGTCGTTCGACATCTACCGCGACGACTACGAGCCCAACCGCAGCGCGCCGGCACTGAACATCGCCGACGTGCTGGCACCGTCCAACGCGCCGCTGCGCTATCTGGGCCTGAACCTGATCACCATCGATCCGAACAAGGCCCGGCACGTGCTGCAGTCCACGCCGCTGAGCGCGTTCAACAGCACCGACCAGTCGGCCTTCAGCAACCAGGACAACTTCACCCATACCGAAAAGATCTTCGGCGCCTACGGCCTGGTCAGCTACCGTGCCGAGGCGTTCAACGTGGAGGCCGGCCTGCACTACGACGACACCGACCAGTCCACTGTCGGCCGCCAGCGCCAGCTGGATACGGCCAGCGGCAAGTACGTCTACGTCGATGCGCCGACCGATTCGCACTACGCCAACCTGCTGCCGTCGGCGATCATGACCTACCACCTCAGCGAGCGCCTCGACCTGCGCGCCGGCGCCAGCCGCACGCTCGGCCGTCCGCCCTACGACGCCTACGCCGCGCGCACCTCGATCGGCTTCGTCAACAGCACCGATGCCGGCAATCCCACCGCCCAGGGCGTGACCGTGACCGTGGGCAATCCGGACATCAAGCCGCGCGTGTCGACCAACCTGGACCTGTCGCTGGAATGGCGCCTGCCCGACGATTTCGACGGCATGTTGGCTGCGGCGGTGTTCGACAAGCGCATCCAGGACGAGATCTTCACCCTGTCGCGCACCGACCAGTTCAGCTACAACGGCACCACCTATTCGAACGTGCTGATCAGCACCCCGGCCAATGCGTCCAAGGCGCATATCCGCGGCCTGGAACTGAGCGCGGTGCTCAACACCCTGCTGCCGGGCGTGCCGGCGCTGTCCGGGCTGGGCGGCAGCGCCAACCTGGCCTTGCTCGACGGCGGCATGGACGTGCCGTACAGCGTCGGCAGCGCGCCGAACGTGAGCCAGCGCCAGCGCAGCGTCGATCGCCTGGTCGGCCAGCCCGGCTACACCGCCAACGCCTCGCTGTTCTACAGCGTCGGCGGGCTGGAGCTGCGCGCGGCCTACAACCGCCAGGGCAAGGCGCTGCGCGCCATCGTCAGCAACATCGACTGGCAGGATCTGTACTGGGCGCCGCGCTCGCAGCTGGACCTGTCGGCGACCTATGCGATCAACAAGCAGGTCAGCGTGGTCGGCCAGGTCAGCAACGTCACCCACAGCCGCATCACCAGCGTGACCGGGCCGGGCGAGAACCTGTTGAAGGACACCTACTCGGTGCCGACCACCTATTGGTTCGGCATCCGCTTCACGCCTTCTCTTTAAACCCTTTCAATCCTTCGGACGCCCATCGCCATGAAATCCACTCTGTTGCCGCTCCTGCTGCTGGGCAGCGCGTTGACCGGTCCCGTCGCTGCGGCCCCCGCCGGCAGCGCCGCCAGCCAGGCGCGCCTGGCCGATCCCGCCGGCGGCATCTTCGTCGTCGCCCATCGCGGCTGCCACAATCCGGCGCCCGCGCATGGCTTCCCCGGGCATGCGCCGGAGAACTCGCTGTCCGGCCTGGAGCGCTGCGTGGCGCTGGGCGTGGACATGCTGGAAACCGACATCCGCCGCGCCGCCGACGGCACCCTGGTGATGTTCCACGACGCCACCGTCGAGCGCACCACCGACGGCAGCGGCAAGGTCGCCGAGATGACCTGGGCGCAGCTGTCGCGGCTGCGCCTGCGCGACGACGAGGGCGGCGCCGATGCGCCGCTCACCGACCAGCATCCCGTGACCCTGGAGCAGATGCTGGCCGCGGCCAAGGGCCGGATCATGCTCAATCTCGACGTCAAGGCGCCGATCTATGCGGAGGTGGCGGACGCGGTGCGGCGTGCGGGCATGCAGCGGCAGGTGGTGCTCAAGACCGAGGTTGGCGTGTACAGCCAGCCGCTGGCGTCGCTGCCGCCGTTCGACCAGATCAACTTCACCCCGGTGCTGCTCAATCCGCCGGGCACCGACGACCTGCTGCAGACCGTGCGCACCCAGATCGGCGGCAAGGTCCGCCCGGTGGCGATCGAACTGCCGCGGATGCGCGCCGAACAGTTGCCGGCGCTGGCCGCGTTGACCAGGCAGCAGCACGTGCGGCTGCTGGTCAACACGCTGTGGGAAGGGTTCGTCGCCGGCTACGGTGGCGACGCCGACGCGGTGCGCGATCCGGATGCGGTGTGGGGGCGGCTGTACCGCGACGGGATCGGCGCGTTCCAGACCGACGAACCGGAAGCCCTGCTGCGCTACCGCGCTTCGCTCGAAAAAAAGCCCTGACCGCGCGCGGTTCGCCGCGCAACTGTCCGTAATCGGTCGCCGATCGTCCGCTTGCGGACGCGGCGGCCACGCCCGATGCGGGCGCCATGCAGTCGTTTCAATGGGTTATCGCGCTTCGCCGATTGGCATGCGGCCTGCTCTGCAGTAGGCATGGATATCGCGAAGTCTCCCAACCGTTCGATCTGGCGCCACCGGCGCCGCTGGCTGGCGCTGGCCGCGGCGGCCGTGCTGCTGCTCGGCGTGATCCTGTTGGGTGCGGGCCGCGCCGCGCCGCAGGTAAGCCGCAGCGAGCTGTGGATCGACGCGGCCACGCGCGGCGAGATGCGCCGCGAGATCCGCGCCAACGGCGTGCTGGTGCCGCGGCAGATCCGCTGGATCACCGCCGGCGCCACCGCCACCGTGCAGCAGCAACTGGTCGATGCCGGCGCGCGGGTGCAGGCGGACACGCTGATCCTGCAACTGGCCAATCCCGAACTGGACGCCGGCCTGGACCGCGCCCGTGCCGCACTGGCCGGCGCCGACGCCGACGTGGCCGCGCTGCGCGCCGCGCTGGCCTCGCAACTGCTGGACCAGCAGGCGCTGCAGGCGCAGGCCGACTCGGACTGGCGCATCGCGCAGGTCAAGGCGCAGGCCTACCAGCGCGGCCACGACGGCGGCGCGATTTCGGCGATCGATCTGACCCAGAGCCAGATCACCGAGGCGCAGCAACATGGCCGCGCCACCATCGAGGGCAAGCGCGTGGCCGCGTTCCGGCAGAACATGGCCGCGCAGCTGCGCGCCGCCCAGGCGCGGCGCGCGCAGGCCGCCAGCGCGCTGGCCATCGCCGCGCAACAGGCCGCCTCGCTGCAGGTGCGCGCCGGCAGCGACGGCATCCTGCAGCAGGTCGACGTGGAACCCGGCCAGCGCGTCGAGGTCGGCGCCAAACTGGCGCGGGTCGCGCGCCCGGACGACCTGCTGGCGCGGCTGCAGGTGGCCGAGGTGCTGGCCAAGGACGTGATCGACGGCCTGCCGGTGGCGGTTGATACGCATAACGGCGTGGTCGGCGGGCGGGTGGCGCGGATCGACCCGGCGGTGCGCAGCGGCAGCGTGGTGGTCGACGTGCGCCTGGCGCCGCCGCTGCCGCCGGGCGTGCGCCCGGACCTGTCGGTGGACGGGCGCATCGTGCTCGGCACCCTGCGCGACGTGGTCAGCATCCCGCGCCCGGCACTGGCCGCCCCGAACACCGCCGGCAGCCTGTTCGTGCTGCGCGACGGCGGCGCGCGCGCGCAGCGCATCCGCGTGCGCTTCGGCGCCGCCTCCAGCGACCGCATCGAAGTGCGTGCCGGGCTGCGCGCCGGCGAGCAAGTCGTGCTGTCCGACACCAGCCAGTGGAATGCCTACGCCACCCTGCGCTTACGCTAGCGCTCCAGGAGACCCAGAATGACCGCAATTCCCGCACCTTCCACCGAACCGCTGATCCGCCTGCATGGGCTGGGCAAGGTGTTCCATACCGACGAGGTGGAGACCCACGCGTTGGCCGAGATCGCGCTGGACGTGGCGCGCGGCGATTTCGTCGCCATCACCGGGCCGTCCGGCTGCGGCAAATCGACCCTGCTGTCGATCCTCGGCCTGCTCGATGCGCCCAGCGGCGGCACGTACCGGCTCAACGGCCGCAGCGTCGCGGAGCTGGACGCGGTCGGTCGCGCGCGCATCCGCAACGCCGAGATCGGCTTCATCTTTCAGGCCTTCAATCTGATCGCCGACCTCACCGTGGAAGAGAACGTGGCGCTGCCGCTGACCTATCGCGACGGCGCCGAGCGCGGCCAGATCCGCCAGCGCGTGCGCGAGGTGCTGGAGCTGGTCGGCATGCACCATCGCCACAAGCACTACCCGGGGCAACTGTCCGGCGGCCAGCAGCAGCGTGTGGCGGTGGCGCGGGCGCTGGCCGGCAATCCGTCGATCCTGCTCGCCGACGAACCCACCGGCAATCTCGACACGCGCAACGGTGAGGCGGTGATGCAGCTGCTGGAACAGCTGCACGACAACGGCACCACCTTGTGCATGGTCACCCACGATGCGGCGTTCGCGCGGCGCGCGCAGCGCATCGTGCACATGCTCGACGGGCGCATCGTCGACGAGGACACCTTCGAGCGGCTGCGCCACGAGCAGGACGTGGCGTTGCCGGCGCGCGCCGCGGAGCCGGCGCGATGAGCGCCGCCATCCATTGGGCCGAGACGCGGCAATCCTGGCGCGCGTTGGCGCGCAAGCCCGGCTACCTGCTGCTGGCGGTGCTGACCCTGGCGCTGGGCGTGGCCACCACCACCGCGGTGTTCGCGCTGCTCGACCAGGCCTTGCTGAAGCCGCTGCCGTTTCCGCAACCGCAGCGTCTGGTCACCCTGGGCACGGCCATCGACGGCGGCCACAACATCGCCGCGCCTGGCTATTACCCGGTGCTGCGGCGCATGTCCAGCCTGCAGGCGATCGGCATCGCGCGCGGGTTTCCGGTGCCGGCCAACATCGCCCGTGGCGATGCCAGCGAGGTGGTGACGGCGATCAGCGCCGACGAGGGATTCCTGCGCACCTTGGGTCTGCCGATGGCGGCGGGCCGCAATTTCAATGCCGAGGAAAGCCGGCCCGGCGGACCGCAAGCGGTGATCCTCGCGCATCGCTTCTGGCAGCGCTATTTCGGCGGCGATCCGGCCGCGGTGGGGCGGACGCTGCAGGTGGAGGGCAAGCCGGTGCAGATCGTCGGCGTGCTGCCGGCGGACTTTCCCTGGGCGGAGCCGTTCGACCTGATCCGTAACATGCAGCCGGACCTGACCGCGAGCAACCTGTCCACCAACGAGATCGTGGTGGCTAGGTTGCGTCCGGGCGTCGGCGTTGCGGCGGCCTCGGCGCAGACCGCACAGGTGCTCAAGGAACTGCTGCGCGCCAGCCGGCACATGGACGAGGGGTGGTGGCGGAGGTTGCAGCAGAACCCGCCGAGCGCCTTGCCGTTGCAGGACAGCCTGTACAACTCCTACAGCGGCAACACGCTATGGCTGTTCTTCGCCGCGGCGGCCTGCGTGCTGCTGATCGCGGCGATCAACCTGACCAGCCTGATGCTGCTGCGTGCGCTCGGCCGCAGCCACGACAGCGCGGTCCGCGCTGCGCTCGGCGCGCCGTGGCTGCGGCTGAGCCTGCCGGCGCTCGCCGAAGGCGTGCTGATCGGCGCGCTCGGCAGCCTGGCCGGGCTGGCGCTGGCCTGGCTCGGGCTGCGCCTGCTCGGTGGTTGGGTGCCGTTGCTGTGGATGCGCGGCGAAGCCCCGCAACTGACCGGCGCAAGTGTGCTGTTCGCGCTGCTCGCCGGCGGCGCTACCGCGGTGTTGGCCGCGGCGCTGGGCATCGTGCGCGGTCGCCGCCGCAATCTGGTCGCGGAACTGGCCGGCGGCGGACGCGGCGGCTGGAGCCTGCAGGCCGGCCGCCTCGGTCGCATCCTCGTGATCGCGCAGGTAGCTATCGCGGTGATGCTGCTGATCGGCGCAGCACTGTTCACGCGCACGCTGCAGAAGCTGGCGGAGGTGCCGATGGGCTTCGACAGCCGCTCCGCCGTGGTATTCACCCTGGCGCCGGTCAAGGAACGCTATGCCACGGTCGGCGAGGCAATGCAGCAGACCCGGCGCATCGTCGCGCGGCTGCAGCAGGTGCCGGGTATCGAACGGGTCGGCGTGTCCACCAATCCCCCGACATCGACGCAATTGAACTGGAGCGTGTCGGTGGATGATGGCGAGCCGACGATTAGCAGCCAGTACCGCTTGATCACGCCGCAGTTCCTGGAGGTTTTCCGCATTCCTTTGCTGGCCGGGCGCGGTATCGCCGACGGCGACGTGGCCGGCGCCGAGCAGGTCTGCCTGGTCAGCGCGGCGTTCGCGCAGCGTTACCTGCACGGCGATGCGCTCGGCAAGATCGTCACCGTCCCCGACGACGGCGACAATAGCCGCCTGTCGATGCGCGTGGTCGGTGTGGTCGGCGACGTGCGCCACGCCGGCCCGGCCGAGCCGCCGGAGCCGATGGTGTATCAGCCGCTGGCGCAGATGCGCGAGCCGATGTGGCAGATCCTGCGCAACTTCGGCGCGTTGACCTATGCGCTGCGGTTGCATGCGGGCGCGACGGGCATGGACGAGCGCCTGCTACGCGCGGCGATCGACGAAGTGGCGCCGCAGCAGCCGATCGCCAACCTGCAGCCGATGCAGGCCCTGGTCGCCACCACCACCGGCGAGCAGAAGCTCAACCTGCTGCTGGTCGGCCTGTTCGCCGCATTGGCGCTGCTGCTGGCCGCGGTCGGCCTGTACGCGGTGATGGCGGTGGCGGTGGCCGCGCGCCAGCACGAGTTCGGCGTGCGCGCCGCGCTCGGTGCGCCGCCGGCACGGCTGCGGCGGCAGGTGCTGCGCGAGGCCGGCCTGCAGATCGGGATCGGGCTGCTGCTGGGCCTGGGCGTGGCGATGGCGCTGTCGCGGCTGCTGCAGCGCTTCCTGTTCGAGGTGCGGGTGGCCGATCCGCTGGCGATCGGCGCGGTGTTGCTGGTGCTCGCCGCAGCCGGCCTGCTTGCGGCGCTGGCGCCGGCGCAGCGTGCGGCGCGGGTGCCGCCGATGCAGGCGTTGCGCGCCGAATGAGGCAGTCGATGCACACGCAACGGATCGGCACCGTGCGCTCGGCGGTACTGGCGCATGCCGCAGGTGCCCAGCCGCTAGACTCTGCGCCATGAACGACACTCGCACGCCGCCATCGCCGCGCATCCTCGTCGTCGACGACCAGGCGGACGTGCGCGAGGCCTTGCGCATGCTGCTCAAGAGCGCCGGCTACGGCATGGTCGGTGCCGAGTCGCCGGAGCTGGCGCTGGCCTGCCTGCGCGGCGACGACTTCGCCGCGGTGCTGGTGGACATGAACTACGCCCGCGACACCACCTCCGGCGCGGAAGGATTGGCGCTGATCGCGCAGATCGCCGCGCAGTGGCCGGGGTTGCCGGTGATCGCGATGACCGCCTGGGCCAGCATCGAGCTGGCGGTGGCGGCGATGCGCGACGGCGCGGTGGATTTCATCGAGAAGCCCTGGCAGAACGCGCGCGTGCTGGCGGTGCTGGACAGTCGCATCGCGCTGGACCGCAGCCGCCGCAACGCGCAGCGGCTCGGCGAGGCGCAGGCCTTGCTGCTGCAGGACGGCGCCGCCGGCTTCGTCGCCGAATCGGCGCCGATGCAGCGCCTGGTCGAGGACCTGCTGCGCATCGCCGGCAGCGGCGCCAACGTGTTGCTGTTGGGCGAGAACGGCACCGGCAAGAGCCTGCTCGCGCAGCTGCTGCACCAGTGGTCGCCGCGCCGCGCGCAGGCCTTCGTCAAGGTCAACATCGGCGGATTGGCGCCGACCCTGTTCGAAGCCGAACTGTTCGGCCATGTGCGCGGCGCCTATACCGACGCGCGGCAGGACCGCGCCGGCCGCTTCGAGCTGGCCGATGGCGGCACCCTGTTCCTGGACGAGATCGGCAACCTGCCGCTGCAGCAGCAACCCAAGCTGCTGCGCGCGATCGAGGATGGCGAGTTCGAGCGGCTCGGCTCCTCGCGCACGCAGCGCGTGGACGTGCGCATCGTCGCGGCGACCAATGCCGACCTGGATGCGGAAGTGGCGGCCGGGAATTTTCGCCAGGACCTGCTGTACCGGCTCAACACCTTCCAGCTGCGGGTGCCGCCGCTGCGCGAGCGCGGCGCCGACATCCTGCCGCTGGCGCGGCATTACCTGGCCGCCGCCTGCACGCGCTACCGGCGGCCGCTGCCGGCGCTGGCGCGCGACGCCGAGCGCGCCTTGCTCGGCTACGCGTGGCCCGGCAACGTGCGCGAACTGGCGCATGCGATGGAACGCGCCGCGCTGCTCGCCGACGGTACGACGCTGGGCAGCGACGACCTGCGCCTGCAGCCGGCGGCGGCGGCCGTGCCGGCCTTGTCGAGCCAGCTGACGCTCGAAGAAGCCGAGGCGCTGCTGCTGCGCCAGGCATTGGCGCAGCAGCAGGGCAATCTGCAGCGCGCCGCCGACCAGCTCGGCATCACCCGGCAGAGCCTGTACCGGCGCCTGGGCAAGCACGGCCTGCGCAGCGATGACGGCGGCTGAGCGGCAGCGGCGGCGACCGTTGTGGCTGGCGGCGCCGGCCTTGCTTGCGTTGGCGCTGGTGCTCGCGGTCGGCGCGCCGCGGCCGCCCGAGGCGGCGGTGCTGATGCTGTGCGTGCTGGCGCTGACCGCGGCGCTGTGGCGCTGGCAGCAACGCGATGCCGGGCAGCGCCTGCGCACCCTCGGCGGCCTGCTCGAGGCGCTGCGCGAGGGCGACTACAGCGTGCGCGTGGCGCAGGACGCACGCGATCGCGACAGCGATGGCCTGCTGCGGCGCTTCAACGCGCTGGCGCAGCGGCTGCAGGACGAGCAGCGCGATTCGCACGAGAGCCTGCAGCTGCTGAGCAAGACCCTGGCGGCGCTGGACGGGGCGGTGTTCGCGTTCGAACAGGACCAGCGCCTGCGCCTGGTCAACCCGGCCGGCGAACGCCTGCTCGGCGCCGCCGCCGAGCACCTGATCGGACAGTCCGCGCAGGCGCTGGGCCTGGCCGGATTGTTCGCGTTGCCGTCGGGCAGCATCCACGCGCATGCCTTCGCTGGCCAGCAAGGGCGCTGGCAGATCGGCCACGCCGCGTTGCGCAGCCGCAGCCAGGCCGGACAGCTGCTGCTGGTGCAGCCGATGGAGCGCGCGTTGCGCGAGGAGGAGGCGCAGGCCTTCCGCCGCCTGTTGCGCGTGCTCGGCCACGAGATCAACAACTCGCTGGCGCCGATCGGCTCGATCGCCGATACGCTCGGGCGCCTGCTCGCGGCCGCGCCGGACACGCTCGACGCCGAGCTGCACGAAGACCTGCGCAACGGCCTGGGCGTGATCGAACAGCGCAGTGCGGCGCTGCAGCGCTTCCTCGGCGGCTACGCGCGCCTGGCCAGGTTGCCGGCGCCGGTGCCGGCCACCGTGGAGCTGGCGCCGCTGTGCGCGCGGGTGCGGCGGCTGCTCGACGATGCGCGGGTGCGGGTCGAGGTCGATACGCAGTTGCGGCTGCACGCCGACGCCGACCAGCTCGAGCAAGTGCTGATCAACCTGCTGCGCAATGCGCTGGAATCCGGCGGGAGCGCGCCGGTGACGCTGCGCGCGCGCCGCGACGCCAATGCCGCGCTGATCGAGTTCATCGACAGCGGCGCCGGGCTGCCTCCCAGCGACAACCTGTTCGTGCCGTTCTTCACCACCAAGCCCGGCGGATCGGGCATCGGCCTGGTGCTGTCGCGGCAGATCCTGGAGGCGCAAGGCGGCAGCCTGAGCCTAGAGGCGCGCGCGGATGCCGCCGGCAGCGTGGCCACGCTGCGCCTGCCGCTGGCGGCGGACGGCCGCGGCGAGTGACGCCGGCTGCGCGGCCCTGTAGTCCGGGAGCGCAGGCGGCGATGTCGCAGATGCCGTCCCTGCGCGGTCGGCCAGGGCGGTGCCATGCAGGCGTATGTGGGCGCTTGGGGATTCCGTAAGCGTCGCGTGTTTCTTCGAGCTCGACGCCTTGCCGGTGAAGCGTCGGGGCTGAAGCCTCTTCTTGCATGGTCGGCGTCGGGCAGCAAAAGCGCGCACCGCGGCCCTTCTCCAAATGCGCGATTTCGCCACGACTTTTCATCCGCCCATCTGTGCGTCATTTTGCATTGTGTTGCACGATTGTGCGTGTTTCAGTACAGTCGCCGCATGCCTGCCGACCCACCCATCGCCACCGCGGATCGCGTCACTTCCGCCGTCCCCGACGCCGCCGCCAGGCCCGCGATCCGCGCCACCCGCTGGGTGTTCCTGCTGTCCGGGATCGCGATGGCCGCGTGGGCGCCGATGGTGCCGTACGTGAAAGCGCGCTTCGCGCTGGACGATGCCGCCCTGGGCCTGGTGCTGCTCGCCTTCGGCGGCGGCTCGATCCTGGCGATGCCGCTGGCCGGCGTGCTCAGCCACCGGGTCGGCAGCCGTGCGGTCATGGTCACTTCCGGGCTGGCGCTGTGCCTGGGCCTGCCGCTGGTGGCGCTGGCGCCGACCCTGCCGGGCGTGGTCGCCGCGCTGCTGTATTTCGGCGCCGCGCTCGGCGCGCTGGACGTGGCGATGAACGCGCACGGCGTGGAAACCGAAAAACGCGCCGGGCGTCCGGTGATGTCCAGTTTCCATGGCGTGTTCAGCGTCGGCGGGCTGAGCGGCGCGGCGGCGATGAGCGCGCTGCTCGCGGTCGGCGCACCGCTGCTGGCGGCCACGCTCGCGGTGTCGGCGCTGTTGCTGGCGTTGCTGCTGTGGCAGCGCTCCGGCCTGCTGCGCGTCGCCGCGGGCGACCCGGCGCAGCGCATCCCGCTGCGCCTGCCGCGCGGCGTGGTGCTGGTGCTGGCGGCGCTGTGTTTCATCTGCCTGCTCGCCGAAGGCGCGATGCTCGACTGGAGCGCGGTGCTGCTGCGCGAGTTCCATGGCGTGGAGACGCGTTACGCGGGCGTCGGCTATGCGCTGTTCTCGGTGGCGATGGCGGCCGGCCGCTTCGGCGGCGACTGGGTCGTCGCGCGGATCGGGCAACCGGCAATGCTGGCGGCCGGCGCCTCCCTGGCCGCCTGCGGCCTGCTGCTGGCCACGCAGTTGCCGGGCGTCGCCAGCGGCCTGCTCGGCTACGCGCTGGTCGGCCTGGGCGTGTCGAACCTGGTGCCGATCCTGTTCGGTGCGGCCGGACGCCTGCCCGGCACCTCGCCGGCGGTGGCGATCGCCGCGCTGACCACGCTCGGCTATACCGGCCTGCTCGCCGGCCCGGCGCTGATCGGCTTCCTCGCCCACGCCAGCAGCCTGCCCACCGCGTTGCTGGCGGTGGCCGGGCTGTTGCTGCTGGTGGCGACGGGGTCGCGGCTGCTGCGGCACTGATCCGACCTAGGAGCACCACGCCATGCCATCCACTCCCGCGCACGCGCCGCACACCGTGATCTTCGACCTCGGCGGCGTGCTGATCGACTGGAACCCGCGCTATCTGTACCGGCAACTGTTCGACGACGCCGCCGAGATGGAGCGCTTCCTCGCCGAGGTGTGCTCGCCGCAGTGGAACGAGCGCCAGGACGCCGGCCGGCCGTGGCGCGAGGCGGTCGCCGAATTGAGCGCCCTGCATCCGGCGCAGGCCGAGCGGATCGCCGCCTATCACCTGCGCTGGGAAGAGACGCTCGGCGGCCCGCTCGACGCCAGCGTGCAGATCCTGGAGGAACTGCACGCGCAGGGCGTGCGCCTGTACGCGCTGACCAACTGGTCGCAGGAGACGTTCCCGGTCGCGCTGCAGCGCTATGCGTTCCTGCAGCGTTTCGCCGGGATCCTGGTGTCCGGGCAGGAGCGCCTGGTGAAGCCGGATCCGGCGATCTTCGCGCTGCTGCTGTCCCGCTACGGCATCGATCCGGCGCGCGCGGTGTTCATCGACGACGCGCCGCGCAACGTCCACGCCGCCGCCGCGCAGGGATTGCACGCGTTGCAGTTCCGCGACGCGGCCACGCTGCGTGCCGAGCTGCGCGCGCTGGGCCTGCCGCTGCGCAGCGCCGGGTCGGGCGCATGACGGCCGCCGCCGACGCGCTGCCGCAGGAACGCCAGCAGGCGATCCTGCAACGCCTGCGCGAGCACGGCCGGGTCGTGGCCACGGAACTGGCCGCGGCGTTCGCGGTGTCGGAGGATTCGATCCGCCGCGACCTGCGCGACCTCGCCGCGCAGGGCCTGTGCCGCCGCGTCTACGGTGGCGCGCTGCCGCCGACGCCCGACGTCGCGCCGCTGCCGCAGCGGCACGAGGAACATGCCGAGCGCAAGCGTGCGCTGGCGCAGGCGGCCGCCGCGCTGGTGCGTCCCGGGCAGGTGCTGCTGATCGACGCCGGTTCCACCAACAGCGCCATCGCCGCCGCGCTGCCGCCGCGGCAGCGCCTGACCGTGATCACCAATGCGCCGGACATCGCCCAGCTGCTGATGCCGCGCGAAGGCGTCGAGATCCTGCTGATCGGCGGCCGGATCGATCCGCGGATCGGCGCGGCCGTCGGCGCGCAGGCGCTGCAGCAGCTGCGCCAGGTCCGTGCCGACCTGTGCTTTCCCGGCGCCTGCGCGATCGATGCCGAGCGCGGGCTGTGGGGCGTGGACGGCGAGGAAGCGCTGTTCAAGCGCGCGATGATCGAGGCCAGCGGCGAGACCGCGGTGGTGGTCACCGTGGACAAGCTCGGCGCGCATGCGCTGCATCTGGTGGCCGCGGTGGCGGCGATCGACCATCTGGTGGTGGAGCACGATGCGGCCCAGGCGCGGTGCGCGCCGTTCCTGGCGCAGGCGGTGCAAGTGCATCGCGCGGATGCGCCGGCGCCGCCGCAACGGGCAAAATAGCCGCTTCCATCGGGAGCCCGCATGTCACAGGACGTCTCCGCCGCCACGCCCCGCGCGCGGCGCACCCGGCGCTGGACGCGCCTGCTGCCACGGCCGCAGTGGGGCCGCCTGCATTGGCGCGTGTTGCGCTGGGGCACGGTGGCGTTGCTGGCCACGCTGTTGCTGCTGGACCTGGCGTTCCCGCTGCCGCTGCCGAAATCGCGCGACACCTCGACCCTGGTGGTGGCCGCCGACGGCACGCCGCTGCGCGCCTTCGCCGACGGCAACGGCGTGTGGCGCTACCCGGCCACGCCGCAGAGCGTGTCGCCGCTGTACCTGCAGGCGCTGCTGAACTACGAGGACCGCTGGTTCTGGCATCACCCCGGGGTCAACCCGTGGGCGCTGCTGCGCGCCGGCAAGCAGTGGGTGTTCTCGCGCCGCATCGTCTCCGGCGGTTCCACCCTGACCATGCAGGTGGCGCGGATCCTGATGCCGGACGACGTCAGCACGCGCAGCCCGCTGGGCAAGCTGCAGCAGCTGTTGCGCGCGCTGCAGCTGGAAGTGCACCTGAGCAAGCGTCAGATCCTGCAGCTGTACCTGGAGCGCGCGCCCTACGGCGGCACCATCGAAGGCGTGGACGCGGCCAGCTGGGCCTACCTGGGCAAGCCGGCATCGCGCCTGTCGCAGGCCGAGGCGGCGCTGCTGGCGGTGCTGCCGCAGGCGCCGAGCCGGCTGCGCCCGGACCGGCATCCGGAGGCCGCGCGCGTCGCGCGCGACAAGGTGCTCGAGCGCATGGTCGACCTGCACGTGTGGTCGCGCGAGCAGGTCGACGACGCGCGCATCGAGCCGGTGGTGGCGCGTTCGCTGCAGTCGCCGATGCATGCCGCGCTGCTGGCCGAGCGCCTGCGCCGGCAAGCGCCGCGCGCCGCGCACATCGTCTCCACCCTCGATGCGGATCTGCAGCGCACCCTGGAGGATCGGGTCAGCGCGTATTTCTCGCAGCTGCCCGAGCGCACCTCCGCGGCGTTGCTGGTGGTGGACAACCGCGACCTGCAGGCGCGCGCCTACATCGGCTCGGTGCTGTTCGGCGATCGCAAGCGGCTCGGCGACGTGGACATGGTCCAGGCCTGGCGCTCGCCCGGCTCCACGCTCAAGCCGTTCCTGTACGGCATGGCCCTGGACGACGGCCTGATCCACTCCGAAAGCCTGCTGGTGGACGCGCCGCAGAGTTTCGGCGACTACCGCCCGGGCAATTTCGACGAGGCCTTCAACGGTCCGGTCGGCGCCGCCAGCGCCTTGCGCCTGTCGTTGAACGTGCCGGCGGTGGACCTGCTCGAGCGGGTCGGCCCGGCGCGTTTCGCCGCGCGCCTGAACAATGCCGGTATCGGCCTGAAGTTTCCGCGCGGCAGCACGCCGAACCTGGCATTGATCCTCGGCGGCACCGGCGCGCAGCTGGAAGAACTGGTCGGCGCGTTCGCCGCGCTGAACCGCGACGGCATCGCCGGGCACGTGCGCTACACCGCCACCGACAAGGTCATCGACCGGCGGCTGATGTCGCCCGGCGCGGCGTGGATCGTGCGCGAGATCCTCGAGGCCAACCCGCGCCCCGGCTACGGCATCGGCACCTTCGATGTCGGCACGCGCCCGCGCGTGGCGTGGAAGACCGGCACCAGCTACGGCTACCGCGATGCCTGGGCGATCGGCAGCACCCGCCGCTACACGGTCGGGGTCTGGGTCGGGCGCCCGGACGGCACCCCGCTGCCCGGCCAGTACGGCGCGGTGACCGCGCTGCCGCTGATGTTCGAGACCATCGACAGCCTGCCGCGCGCGCGCGGCGACAACGCGCCGCGGCCGATGCCCGACAACGTGCAACAGCTGGACGTGTGCTGGCCGCTGGGCATCGCCGCCGAACAGACCCCGCCCGCGCTGTGCCAGCGGCGCTTCTCCGCCTACGCGCTGGACGGCGCGGTGCCGCCGAGCTTCGCCGAGCGCGACGCGCGGCTATGGAGCGCCGGCCGCGACACGGTGCAGGTGGACGCGCGCAGCGGCCTGCGCCTGTCGCCCGATTGCGCGCGGCCGCACCAGGCGGTGCAGCGCGAACTCGCGCGCTGGCCGGCGTTGCTGACGCCATGGCTGCACGCCAGCGAACGCCAGGCCGGGCAACTGCCGGCGCTGGCGCCGGACTGCCGCGACGACGGCCGCGGCGGCAACGACGTGCTGCGCATCGAAGGGCTCAACGACCGTGCCACCCTGGCGCGCGCGCCGGGCAGCCCCAGCGTGCGCCTGCAGGTGCGTGCGCTGGGCACCACCGCGCCGGTGGATTGGCTGCTGGACGGCCGCTGGATCGCCCGCACCGAAGGCGCGCGCAACTTCCAGCGCGATTTCGCCGATGCCGGCGACCACACCCTGACCGCGCTGGCCAGCAATGGCGCGTGGACCCAGGTGCGGTTCCGCGTGCTGCATTGAGTGCACTTGCGCGGGGCGGTCGGCGGCGGACGGCGCGGCGCGCAGCCCCGGATTCCCACAGCATGTGCGTCCCCTGCGACGACATCGGCCAGGGAAGCCCCAAGGGGCTTGCTCGGGCTCAGCCTTCTGTAGGAGCGGCTTCAGCCGCGACATGAACTTGCCGAAGGTCCCTGTCGCGGCTGAAGCCGCTCCTGCACGGTGTGCTGCGGTTGCCTGCAAAAGGCCAGCGCCTGCGAACGTCGCGGAGATTGTCGCGGCATCCTTTCGAGCGGGGAGGGCGCCCGAAGAGGCGGGGCGCTCGGCGCGTCACGCGGACGCACGATCCTGTTCCGGCCGCGCCGCGCGTTACCGGCCAATCCCACCGCGGTTGCCGCGAAAAAAACGCCCGGCAGTGCCGGGCGCTGATGTCATGCATGCGACTGGTCGGATTACTTCCCGATCCAGCCTTCCAGCATGTCGGAGAACTCGTCGGCATGCTCTTCTTCCTGGGCCAGGATGTGCTCCAGGATGCGCTTGGTGGTGGTGTCCTTGTCGCCGATGAAATTGATCATCTCGCGGTAGCTGTCGATGGCGATGCGCTCGGCGATCAGGTTTTCCTTGACCATGTCGCGCAGGTCTTCGCCTTCCTTGTATTCGGCATGCGAGCGCGCGGTCAGCGTGTCGGGATTGAGGTCCGGCTCGCCGCCCAACTGCACGATGCGTTCGGCCAGCTTGTGCGCGTGTTCCTGTTCCTGCTGCGCATGCTCCAGGAACTCGGCCTTGACCGAGTCGGCGAGCATGCCCGAGGCCATGAAGTAGTGGCGGTAGTAGCGCAGCACGCACACGTACTCGGTGGCGAGCGCATCGTTGAGCAGCTTGATCACCGCCTCGCGGTCGGCGCTGTAGCTCTTGGTGATCGCGCCGTCCTCGATGCTCTGGCGTGCATTGGCGCGCAGCGTAGCGGTATCGGTGAGGCCGGCGGTGTGCTGCAGCGGCTTGGCGTCGTTGGCTGGCTTGTTGGACATGGCTGGCCGGTTCCTGTGTGGTGGGTGAAAGAAAGATTAGGTGGGGAGATGCTGCGGGTCGGGAAGGTGCTGCAGCACGTAGTCGGCAGCGGAGACCTTGAATTCGCCCGGGGCCTCGACGAACAGCGCGCGCACTACGCCGTCCTCGGCGTACAGCGCGAAGCGCCGCGCCCGCACGCCCATGCCGTAGCTGCTGGCGTCCATTTCCAGGCCCAGCGCCTTGGCCAGTGCGCCGTTGCCGTCGGACAGCATCTGCAGGCCGTCGGGCACCAGCTGGCTCTTGCCCCAGGCCTGCATCACGAACGGGTCGTTGACCGCCATGCAGTACACCTCGATGCCGCGCTTGCGGAATTCCTCGAAGTGCTCGACATAGCCGGGCAGGTGCTTCTCCGAGCAGGTCGGGGTGAACGCGCCGGGCACCGCGAACAGCAGCACGCGGTGGCCGTCGAACAGGCTGCGGGTGTCCACCTGCTCCACGCCCTCGCGGATGCGTTGCAGGACCACTTCGGGAATGCGTTCGCCGGGCTGGATGGGCATATCGGGCTCCTTGGATGAATCGAGTCTAGAAATCGGAATGGGAAGGCAGCGTCAAGGCCCCTTGAAAAGCGCAGGGCCATTCCTATCTGGCAGGCATGGCGGCGGGCCTGGCCCGGCGCCGCTAACCACCCGTCAGGGTTTATCCCATTCACGTTGCAGGAGACTACGAGATGAGCATCGTCCGTTATCGCCCGTTGCCGGCCCAGGCCGCCTTCCAGAACGAGATCAAGCAGGTGTTCGACCGCTTCTTCGACCCCAACGGCGGCACCGACGAGTCGGCCGTCGTCACCGCGCAGTGGGTGCCGCGCGTGGACATCAAGGAGGAAGCCGAGCGTTTCGTGCTGTACGCCGACCTGCCCGGCATCGACCCGGCCGAGATCGAGGTGTCGATGGACAAGGGCATCCTGTCGATCAAGGGCGAGCGCAAGAGCGAGTCCACCGCCGACAGCGAGCGCTTCTCGCGCATCGAGCGCCGCTACGGCAGCTTCCACCGCCGTTTCGCGCTGCCCGACAGCGCCGATCCCGACAACATTTCCGCCACCGGCTACCATGGCGTGCTGGAAGTGCGCATCCCCAAGCGCCCGGCGAGCACGCCGCGCCGGATCCAGGTCGACACCGGGGCCACGATCGTGCAGTAAGCGCCCGCCCGCGCCGGCGACGCCGCGGCGTCGCCGCGCCTTCGCGGCCGGCCAGTAGAATGGCCGGGCGATGGTGCGCAGCATGCAACCGGCCCGTTGCCGCAAGGCGGCGGGCCGACTCTTTTTGAGGTGATGGATGGAATTCAAGGATTACTACGCGACCCTGGGCGTGGAGCCCAGCGCGGGCGACGCCGAGATCAAGACCGCCTACCGGCGGCTGGCGCGCAAGTACCATCCCGACGTCAGCAAGGAGGCCGGCGCCGAGGACAAGTTCAAGGCCATCAACGAGGCCTACGAAGCGCTGCGCGATCCGCCCAAGCGCGCCGCCTACGATCAGCTGCGCGCGCAGGGCTACCGGCCCGGCGAAGAGTTCCAGGCCCCGCCCAACTACGGCGGCGCGCAGGGCTACGACTTCGAGGAAGTGTTCGGCAACGGCGGCGCCGGCGGCGGCTTCAGCGATTTCTTCGAGAGCCTGTTCGCGCGCCAGCAGCGCGCGCGCCAGGGCGGTGCCGGCCCCGGTCCCGGCCCGGGCGCGGCGCCGCGCGGCGACACCCGCGCCAAGCTGGCGGTGCCGCTGGAGGCGGTGTACGCCGGCGACAGCGTGCGCATCACCATCAACGGCAAGCAGCTGGACGTGCGCGTGCCCAAGGGCGTGCGCCCCGGCCAGGTGATCCGGCTGAGCGGGCAGGGCAACGGCGGCAGCAACCTGCTGCTGGAGATCGAATACGCCGCGCACCCGCAGTTCGAGGTGGACGGGCTCAACATCCTGTACACCCTGCCGGTGACGCCGTGGCAGGCGGCGCTGGGCACCAGCATCAGCGTGCCGACCCTGGGCGGTGCGGTGGAGCTGAAGATCCCGCCGGAGTCCGACGCCGGGCGCAAGCTGCGCCTGCGCGGCCGCGGCCTGCCGGGCACCCCGGCGGGCGACCAGATCGTGGAACTGGAAGTGCTGGCACCGGCGCCGGAGACCGAGGCGCAGCGCAAGGCCTATCGCAGTCTGGCCAAGGCGTTCGGCGAGGCAGTGTGAAGCCGGGATTCGGGATTCGGCATTGGGGATTCGAGTTTCCCAGGCCTGCCGCAGCTTGTGCTTTCCTGTAGGAGGGGCTTCAGCCCCGGCGCGTTACCGGTAAGGCGTCGGGGCTGAAGCCCCTCCTACAAAAAGCGCAGGGCGAGAGCGCATGGCGGCCTCGGCTGCACCTCAATCCCTAATCCCGAATCCCCAATCCCGGCCTTTCAGCCCTTCGGCACATCCTCGCCGCTGAACACCCGCTCGATCACCTCAGACAGCTCATCTTCGGAGAACGGCTTGGTGATGTAGGCGCGGGCGCCCTGGCGCATGCCCCACATGCGGTCGGTGTCCTGGTCCTTGGTGGTGACCAGGATCACCGGGATGTTCTGCGTGCTCGGCTCGCGGCGCAGCGTGCGGGTGGCCTGGAAACCGTTGAGGTTGGGCATCACCACGTCCATCAGCACCAGGTCCGGCAGCGCCGCCTTGGCCGCTTCCACGCCGGCCGCACCGTCGGTGGCGGTGAGCGTTTCGTGGCCCAGCTTCTCCACGATGCGCTGGATGCCGAGCAACTGCGACGGCGAATCGTCGACGATCAGGATGCGTGCCATGTGTTTCCCCCTTGGAGCCACGAGTGTAGTGGCAGCGGCGCGCACCCGGAAAGCGGTGCGCGTCACAAACCCCCGGGCACGTCTACGCCGCCGGATCCAGCCGCACCACGGTGCGCCCGAACGACTGCCCGGCGAGCATCGTCGCGAACACTTCGGGCAGGCCGGACAGGTCCACTTCGCGGGTGCAGATCGCGTCCAGGTGGCGCGGTTTCCAGTCGCTGCCCAGGTGCTGCCAGATCAGGTCGCGCAGGTCGCGCGCGGTGCCGGCCGAGCCGATCCCCAGCAGCGACACGCCGCGCAGGATGAATGGCATCACCGTCATGTCCAGCTCCGGGGTCGCCGCCAGCCCGGCGCTGGCGACGTTGCCGTACGGGGCCGTCTGCGCCAGCAGGCTGGTCAGCATCGCGCCGCCGACGTTGTCCAGGCCGCCGCCGAAGCGCACCGACTCCAGCGGGCGCTTGGTCTGCAGCGCGTCGCGGCCCAGCACCTGGCTGGCGCCCAGCGCCTTCAGGTGCTCGGCGCGGTCGGCCTTGCCGCTGACCGCATGCACTTCGAAGCCGGCGCGGCTGAAGATGTCGATCGCCAGCGAGCCGACCCCGCCGGTGGCGCCGGTCACGCACAGCGGGCCGTGGTCCGGGGTCTGCCGGTTGTCGAGCAGGCGCAGCAGCGCCAGCGCCGCGGTGAAGCCGGCGGTGCCCAGCACCATGCTCTCGCGCAGGCTCAGCCCGGCCGGCAGCGGCACCACCCACTTGGCCTCCAGCCGCGCGTACCGGCTGTAGCCGCCGTCGCGGGTCTCGCTGAGGCCGCAGCCGGTGACCAGCACCGCATCGCCTTCCTTGAAGCCCGGATCGCTGGAGGCGACCACGTGCCCGGCCACGTCGATGCCGCCGACCAGCGGGAACCGGCGCAGGATCTTGCCCTGGCCGGTGCCGGCCAGCGCGTCCTTGAAATTCACCGACGACCAGGCGCCGCGGATCACCACTTCGCCGGGACTGAGCTGGTCAAGCCCCACCGGTTCGACCGCGGCGCGGTAGCCGGCATCGTCCTGGTGGATGCGGAAGGCGGGGAAGCTGGCGGGGAGCGACATGGCGAAAACCTTGGTCGGCGCGAAGGAATGCACCAAGATAGCCCTTTCGAAACGTCGGATCTGCCCCATCTTGTAGAATCGGCGACTCACTTACGGTGACCGGCGCGGACCGACGCGCCGCCACCTACCTTCTTGGAGCATGCATGGCCTGGAATACACCCGGCGGCAAGGGCGGAGATGGCCCGGACAATAACGGGCGCAATCCCTGGAAGCCTCGTGGCGGCAATGGTGGCGGCAAGTGGGGCGGGTTGCCCGGTCCGTTGAAGGACCTGTTCGGCGGCGACGGCGCCAACATCGGCCGCTGGGTGCTGGCGGCGGTGGTGCTGCTGCTGCTGTTCAGTTGCTTCCAGCTGATCGGCGAGCAGCAGCGCGGCGTGGTGCTGCGCTTCGGCCAGTTCTCGCGGATCCTGCAGCCAGGCCCGAACTTCAAGCTGCCGTGGCCGATCGAATCGGTGCGCAAGGTCAACGCCACCGAGATCAAGACCTTCAGCAACCAGGTGCCGGTGCTGACCCGCGACGAGAACATCGTCAGCGTCTCGCTCAACGTGCAGTACCGCATCGACGACCCACGCATGTACGTGTTCGGCTCGCGCAACGCCGACCAGGTGCTGGAGCAGGCGGCGCAGAGCGCGGTGCGCGAACAGGTCGGCCGCGCCGACCTCAACGTGGTGCTGAACAACCGCGGGCCGATGGCCACCGCCGCGCGCGACCGCCTGCAGGCCGCGCTCAGTGCCTACCGCACCGGCCTGATCGTGACCGGGCTGACCCTGCCCGACGCGCGCCCGCCGGAAGAAGTGAAGCCGGCCTTCGACGAGGTCAACGGCGCCCAGCAGGTCAAGGAGCGGCTGATCAACGAGGCCCAGGCCTATGCCGCCAAGATGGTGCCGGAAGCCCGCGGCCAGGCCGCGCGCACCCGTACCGTCGCCGAGGGCTACAAGGAAGCGTCGATCGCCCGCGCGCAGGGCGATGCCGAGCGCTTCACCCTGCTGCAGCAGCAGTACCAGAACGCGCCGGACGTCACCCGCAAGCGGCTGTGGCTGGAAACCGTGCAGAAGGTGCTGTCGGAGAACCGCAAGGTCATCGGCGGCGACGGCCGCCAGCTGATCTACGTGCCGATGCCGGCCGATGGCGGCAAGAGCGGCGCCAGCGCCGCGCCGGCGCCGTCCAGCAGCGGCGGCGTGCCGACGTTGCCGCAGGAGGTCCTGATGCCGTCGCTGTCCAGCAGCCCGGCCGAGAGTATCCGCAGTCCGGAGCGCACGCCGCGCCCGAACGGCCGCGAGGAGGTGCAGCCATGAGAATTTCCCTGTGGGCGGGCGTTGCGGTGATCGCGTTGTTCGCGCTGCTGAGCTCGGTGTTCGTGGTGCGCGAAGACCAGACCGCGATGGTGCTGAACCTGGGCCGCGTGGCCCGTGCCGACCTCAAGCCGGGCCTGCACTTCAAGCTGCCGCTGGTGGAGACCACGCGCGTGTTCGATCGCCGCTTCCAGGTGCTGGACACGCCGCCGGCGCGTTACTTCACCGCCGAGCAGAAGGACGTCAGCGTCGACTTCTTCGCCATCGGCTACATCTCCGACGTGCGCGCCTTCTACCGCGCCACCGGCGGCGACGAGAAGGTGGCCAACGCGCGCCTGGCGCCGATCATCATCGATTCGCTGCGCAACCAGATCAATTCGCGCACCTTGCAGCAGCTGGTGTCCGGCGACCGCAGCGAACTGATCGCGCAGCAGCTGAGCGCGATCAACGCCGCCGGCAAGACCCTGGGCATGCAGATCACCGACCTGCGCATCAAGCAGATCGACCTGCCGACCGACAGCCAGGTGATCACCGACGTGTACGAGCGCATGCGCGCGCAGCGCAAGCAGGAAGCCAGCAAGCTGCGCGCCGAAGGCGAAGAGCAGGCGCTGACCATCCGGGCCCAGGCCGACCGCGAGAGCACCGTGCTGGTCGCCGAGGCCGAGCGCGACGCGCAGAAGCTGCGCGGCGAAGGCGACGCCGAGGCCGCCAGCATCTACGGCAAGGCCGGCTCCGCCGACCCGTCGTTCTACGCGTTCTACCGCAGCCTGGAGGCCTATCGCGGCGCCATGGCCGACGGCAACGCGGTGATCGTGCTGGACAAGAACGATCCGTTCCTGCAGTACCTGAAGAGCGAGCGCTGATCGAGCCGGGATTGGGCATTGGGGATTCGGGATTCGCAAGAGCGGATCCCGGTCCCCACAGTCCCCTGTTGTGGGAGCGGCTTCAGCCGCGACAGGTACTCTCCGGCAAGGTAAATGTCGCGGCTGAAGCCGCTCCTACAGGTGGTTCAAGGCGCTCCAGCGCTGGCGCGTTCGCCCATTCCCCTTTGCCCGAGACCCCATGCACGATCTGATCGCCGCGGTGTGCCTGATGATCGTCTTCGAGGGCCTGGTCCTGCTGGTGGCGCCGGAGGCCTGGAAGCGGCTGGTGCAGCAGATGCTGGCCATGCCGGCCGCGCAGTTGCGCATCGCCGGCGGCGTGGCCCTGGCGGTGGGGCTGCTGGCCTTGCTGTGGGTCCGCGCCTGATCCGCATCCGGTTCGCTCCAGCCGGGTACGTCGCTGAACGCGGCCGCGGAAGGGGTGGTGACCGCCACCCAAAACCCGGATAATGCACAAAAGCCGGCCGGGCCCGCTCCACACGAGCGCCTCGACCGGCTTTTTCCGTGTAAGGGCCTGCCGCCGCCTGGACGCTCCCCGATGGAGCGGCCGTACCGGCGCCGGCAAGACCCGTGCATGGCCACCACATCCGTGCGGCCCCGATGGCTGCGCAGCAAACCAGGAGTTACCCAGCCATGGGTCAGTCAGTTGTCGTGCTCGGCGCCCAGTGGGGCGATGAAGGCAAAGGCAAGATCGTCGATCTGCTCACCGAGGAAATCGGGGCCGTCGTGCGCTTCCAGGGCGGCCACAACGCCGGCCACACCCTCGTCATCAACGGCAAGAAGACCGTCCTGCACCTGATCCCGTCGGGCATCCTGCGCGAAGACGCGCTGTGCCTGATCGGCAACGGCGTGGTGATTTCCCCGGCCGCCCTGATCAAGGAAATCAGCGAACTGGAGGAAGCGGGCGTGGAAGTGCGTTCGCGCCTGAAGATCTCCCCGGCCGCGCCGCTGATCATGCCGTACCACATCGCCCTGGATCAGGCCCGCGAGAAGGCGGCCGGCGGCAAGGCCATCGGCACCACCGGTCGCGGCATCGGCCCGGCGTACGAAGACAAGGTGGCGCGTCGCGGCATCCGCATCGCCGACCTGCATTACCCGCCGCAGCTGGAAGAACTGCTGCGCACCGCGCTGGACTACCACAACTTCGTGCTGACCAAGTACCTGGGCGTGGAAGCGGTCGATTTCCAGAAGACCTTCGACGAGGCCCTGGCCTTCGGCGACTACGTACAGCCGATGAAGTACGACGTGGCCGGCATCCTTCACGAGCTGCGCAAGCAGGGCAAGCGCGTGCTGTTCGAAGGCGCGCAGGGCGCGCTGCTGGACATCGACCACGGCACCTACCCGTACGTCACCAGCTCCAACACCACCGTCGGCGGCGCGCTGGCCGGCACCGGCGTCGGCGCCGATGCGATCGACTACGTGCTCGGCATCGCCAAGGCCTACGCCACCCGCGTCGGCGGCGGCCCGTTCCCGACCGAACTGGACGACGAAGTCGGCCAGGGCATCCGCGACCGCGGCGCCGAGTACGGCGCCTCCACCGGCCGCCCGCGCCGCTGCGGCTGGATGGACATCGTCGCGCTCAAGCGCGCCGTGGCCATCAACGGCATCTCCGGCCTGTGCATCACCAAGCTCGACGTGCTCGACGGCATGGAGAAGCTGAAGATCTGCATCGCCTACGAATACCGCGGCAAGCGCACCGAATACGCGCCGCTGGACGCGCAGGGCTGGGAAGAGTGCACCCCGGTGTACCTGGAGTTCCCCGGCTGGACCGAGAACACCCACGGCATCACCGTGTGGGACGAACTGCCGCCCGCCGCCCGCGCCTACCTGCGCGCGCTGGAGGAACTGGCCGGCTGTCCGATCTCGATCGTCTCCACCGGCCCGGACCGCGACCACACGATGGTGCTGCAGGATCCGTTCGCCTGATCCGGCGTCCCGGCGCATGCCGGGACTTGAGGTGCAGAGAGGCCCCGCAAGGGGCCTTTCTTGCGTCTGTGTGTCGGGCTGCAGGAGAGGCATTCCACATTCCGGAACAAGGAATGCGGCCGAGACGCGCCCTGCTCCGGCGGGGCTTTCTTGCCGGTGAAGCCTGGTGGCCGCTGCAGCTGTGCTAGCGTTCTGCGCGCAACAAGCACGACGCCACTTCACCAAGGAAGACCGCTGATGCTCACAGCCCTGTTCGACAAGCTGTTCAATCGCAAACCTAGTCCTCCTGATGCGTTCGCCACGTTGTTCGAGGGCGCGTTGCGCGCGCAGGGCTACCGGGAGGAGCTAACGTACCGGCCGGACGAATTCCGCCTTGTCGCGCCACGCGGGCGCATCATCAATCTGCACAACGCCTACCACGACTACACCACCGCCGATCGCCAGCGCCGCGCCGAGGTGCTGCGCAGCTATGCCGCGGCCTTCGTGGAGGAGGGCGGCGCAGACAACCAGATCGAGACCTTGGAGCAGGCGCGGCCGATGCTGATGCCCGTCGTGCGCCATCGCGCCATGTTCGAGGAGATGCGCCTGGAGCATGTCCGCGCGCATGGGTGGGAGACGCCTTTTACCACCGTCTGGCGCGAGCTGAGCGAGGACTGCGTCGAGTTGCTGGCGATCGACCGCCCCGATTCGACCTCGACCCTGCTCGCTGGGCCGAAGGACGCATGGGGCATCACCTTCGAGCAAGCCCTGGCCATCGCCCACGACAACCTGCGCGACGCCACGCCGGACCGCTTCGTCGAGGTCGCCCCAGGCATCTTCCAGGGTGCCTGGCACGACGCCTACGACACCAGCCGCGTGGTGCTGCCCGACGTGCTGCAGCGCGTTCCGGTGAAGGGGCGGCCGGTGTTCATGCTGCCCACCCGCGATTGCCTGCTGGTAGTGGGCGACCGCGACGAAACCGCGATGGCGGGCATGCTGGAACTGAGCCTGGACGCGGCCGCGAATGGCCGCTGCATCTCCTCGGTGGCCTTCGCCTATGACGACGCGCGCCGCATCGTGTCGTTCGCGCTGCCGCAGCCCGAGCACCGGCGCCGCCAGGCCGATCTGCAGCGCATGATGGATGCGCCGGCCTATTCCCTGCAGAAGGACCTGCTGGAAAAGATCCACGCCGCGAACCACACCGACATCTTCGTCGCCTCCTACCGCGTGTTCGAGGAGAACGACGGCAGCGGCCGGCAGTTCTCGCTGGCGACCTGGACCCGCGATGTCGACACCTCCTTGCCGAAAGCCGATCGCATCGCCTTCGTCGTGCCGAAGGACGAGGGCGATGCCGACATGGTGGTCGCGGACTGGGACAAGGCCGTCGCGGTGGTCGCCGAACTGATGGAGCAGGAACCGGATTTCTATCCACCGCGCTTTCGCGTGCGTGACTTTCCCAGCGAGGCGCAACTCAGGCAGCTGGCGTGACCTAGCCGCTGCCATCGGATCGGCAGGACGGGGCCCTGGCGGCGTGAGCTGATTGCCCGCTGTCTGCGTTGCAGGCGGCCGCGTCGAACGCGCCGCGCCGTCTGTATCCTGCGCCGGCCCCTTCGAAGAGCCCTCATGCGCCAGATCCTCACGACCGCCATCGCCCTGGCCTTGGCCAGCGTCTCGCCGTGCACGTTCGCCCAGCCGGAACGTCCTGCGCCCAGCGTCGCCGCCGCGCCGGTCGCGTCGGTCACCACGCAATTGCCGCGCACCGCCAGGCCGCGCCATTACGCGCTGGAGATCACCCCGCACGCCGACACGATGACGTTCGGCGGCAAGGTCCGCATCGCGCTCGACGTGCTGCAGCCCACCGACCGCATCGTGCTGCAGGCCGCCAACCTGCGCTTCGGCCGCAGCACCCTGACCGGCGGCAAGGCCAAGGCGGCGCTGGTGGCCAAGGTCGCCACCGACGCCGACGCGCAGACCGCCAGCTTCGTGTTCGCCAAGCCGCTGGCGCCGGGCAGCTATGTGCTGTCCATCGACTACAGCGGCGTCATCAACACCCAGGCCAACGGCCTGTTCGCGCTGGACTACGCCACCCCGCACGGCCAGCGTCGCGCGCTGTACACGCAGTTCGAGAACTCCGACGCACGCCGTTTCCTGCCGTCCTGGGACGAACCCGACTTCAAGGCCACTTTCGACCTGACGGTGAACGCGCCGGCCGCGCAGATGGTGGTCGGCAACATGCCCGTGGCCGCCACCGCCGACCTCGGCAACGGCCTCAAGCGCGTCGCGTTCCAGACCACGCCGAAGATGTCCACCTACCTGCTGTTCCTGGGGGTGGGCGATTTCCAGCGCACCGCGCTCAAGGGCGACAACGGCACCGAGATCGGCGTGATCGCCCAGCAGGGCAAGGCCGAGCAGGCGCGCTTCGCGCTGGAGTCCGGCCGCGACGTGCTGCGCGAATACAACGACTACTTCGGCGTGCGCTATCCGCTGCCCAAGCTGGACAACATCGCCGCGCCGGGCGGCAGTCAGTTCTTCAGCGCCATGGAGAACTGGGGCGCCATCTTCACCTTCGAACATTCCTTGCTGCTGGACCCGGCGGTGTCGGACGTGACCGACCGCCAGCGCGTGTTCACCACCGCCGCGCACGAGATCGCGCACCAATGGTTCGGCGATTTGGTGACCATGGCCTGGTGGGACGACCTGTGGCTCAACGAAGGCTTCGCCACCTGGCTGGAAGGCCGCACCACCGCCAAGCTGCACCCGGAATGGGATATCGACAAGACCGGCCCGGCCTACGTCAGCCGCGCCGCCATGGGCCGCGACGCCTACGCCACCACCCACCCGGTGGTGCAGAAAGTGGACACCGTCGAACAGGCCAGCCAGGCCTTCGACGGCATCACCTACGAAAAGGGCTCGGCGGTGATCGGCATGCTGGAGGACTACGTCGGCGCCGACGCATGGCGCGACGGCGTGCGCCGCTATATCAAGAAGCGCGCCTACGGCAACGCCGTCACCGGCGACCTGTGGCAGGAAATCGACGCTGCCGCGCCCGGCAAGCAGTTCCTGCAGGTGGCGCACGACTTCACCCTGCAGCCCGGCGTGCCGCTGATCAAGGTCGCCGCCAGCTGCAACGCCGGCACCACCGTCGTGCGCCTGGAGCAGGGCGAATACACCCTCGACCGCCCCGACAAACAACCGCTGCACTGGCACGTGCCGGTCGCCGTGCGCAGCGGCGACAAAGAAGTGCGCGTGCTGGTGGACGGCAGCGCGCAGCTGCAACTGCCCGGCTGCACCGCGCCGGTGCTGGTCAACGCCGGGCAGAAGGGCTACTACCGCACGCTGTACGCGCCCGCGCAATTCAAGGCGCTGACCGCCGGCTTCGCCACGCTGCCGGTGGTGGATCAGCTCGGCGTGCTGCTGGACACCAGCGCATTGGCCACGGTCGGCCTGCAGCCGCAAGCGGACCTGCTCGGTCTGGCCGACACCGTGCCGGTGGGCGCGGCGTCGGACCTGTGGGTCACCGTCGCCACGGTCTACGCCGGCATCGACGACCTGTTCCAGGACGACCCGCAGAGCCAGGCCGCCTGGCGCCGCTACGCGCTGTCGCGGCTGGCGCCGGAGTTCGCCACCCTGGGCTGGGACGACCGCGCCAGCGACGCCGCCCAGGCCAAGCAATTGCGCGCGCACCTGATCGACACGCTCGGCGGCCTGGGCGACGCCCAGGTGATCGCCGAAGCGCGCCACCGCTTCGCCGCATTCCAGTCCGACCCGAAGGCCTTGTCGCCGGAACTGCGCAACAGCGTGCTGGGCATCGTCGCGCGCCATGCCGACGCCGCCACCTGGGACGCGCTGCATCGGATGGCGCAGAAGGAGACGTCCTCGATGATCCGCGACCAGGACTACCTGCTGCTGGCCGCCGCCAAGGACACCACCCTCGCGCAACGCGCCCTGGACATGGCGCTGACCGACGAACCCGGCGCCACCAACAGCGCCTCCATGATCTCGGCGGTCGCGGGCGAGCATCCGGACCTGGCCTTCGATTTCGCCGTGGCCCACCGCGACCAGGTGGACACCCTGATCGACACCACCTCGCGCGCCCGCTACTACCCGCGCCTGGGCGCCGGCTCCGTCGACCTGAAGATGGTCGACAAGATCCAGGCGTATGCGCAGCGCTATCTCGCCGCGACCTCGCGCCGCGATGCGGACGCGGCCATCGCCGACATCCGCACGCGGGTGAAGCTGCGTGCGCAGCGGGTGCCGCAGATCAAGGCGTGGTTGGCGGGGCGGAAGGGGTGAGGGTGGGTGGCTGGTCGAGTGCGGCTGGCTCCCGACCAGGGAGCCTTCGCACGGCCCAGCCAAAAGGCTTTGCAAATACCCAGATTGGGTAATAACCTACCCATTATGGGTAACAAGGCCGCCACCGCCGCTGCAAAGACCGAAGCGCCGCGTGCAGCAACCACGCGGCCATCGGGCCTGGCCGATGCCTTGTTCACCCGCACCCAGCAACGCGTGCTGGCCCTGCTGTACGGCCAGCCGCAGCGCGATTTCGGAGTCGGCGAACTGATCGCCGCCGCCGGGTCCGGCTCCGGCGCGGTGCAGCGCGAACTGGCCAAGCTGGCCGACGCCGGCCTGCTCACGGTGCAGCGCACCGGCAACCAGAAGCGCTACCAGGCCAATCCGCACTCGCCCATTCACGACGAACTGCTCGGCATCGTGCAGAAGACCATCGGCCTGGCCGGCCCTCTCGGCGAGGCCTTGCAGCCCATCGCCACGGACATCGTGGCCGCCTTCGTCTACGGCTCGGTCGCCAAGCACAGCGACACCGCGCGCAGCGACATCGACCTGATGGTGATCTCCGACACGCTGGGCTATGCCGACCTGATGCGCGCGCTGGATGGCATGCAGGCGCGGCTGGGCCGCCCGGTCAATCCCACCCTGTACACGCGTGCCGATTACCTCAAGCGGCTGCGCGACGAAAACGCATTCCTGCAGCGCGTGCTGCAGCAACCCAAGATCTGGGTGATTGGAGGAATGGATGACCTCGCCACTTGAAAACCTGTCCGGCCCCGGCAAGCAACTCAGCGCCGAACCGACCGACCCGCGCGAACTGGAAGGCCTGACGCGCTCGGGCCTGGCCCGCCTGGGCGACGCCAAGAACGCCACGCTGGCCCTGGAAAGCCGCTTCGACCTGGCCTACAACGCCGCGCATGCGCTATGCCTGGCCGCGCTGCGCGCCAAGGGCTACCGCGCCAACAACCGCTACATCGTGTTCCAGGTGTTGCCGCACACCTTGGGCCTGGGGCCGGAGGTGTGGCGGGTGCTGGACAAGTGCCACCACCAGCGCAACGTCGCCGAGTACGAGGGCGAGTTGGATGTGAGTGAGCGGCTGGTGGTGGATCTGATTGAGGCGTGCGATGCGGTGCGGGTGGCGCTTGGGCGCGAGGGGTAGAGGCGGAGCGGGCGCGGAAAACGGCTTTGGCCGGATCATCCAAACACAACGCAATTCATGGAGGAGGCGATATGGCGCGCTACGGACGTTGCACGATGGTGGGATGGATGCTGTTCCTGGCTGCACTCGGTGGAGTGCATGCGTGCGCGCAGGCCGCGGCTTCGGGAGGTGCGGCGGACGCCATGGCCGGCTTCCCGGTGGTGCCGGCAGGTATGCCGCAGCCATGGCGGCCGTTCGAGGTTGAGCGGCAACTGGGCGCGGTCTGCGTCGATGGCGAGCAGGCGCGCGCCCGTGCGCCGGCATTGCTGTTGCGCGACGCGTACTGCCGCGGCCCCGCACCCGCACACATGGCACGCGCGCTGCTCGGCATCCCATCCGACGCGCTCACCATGAGCCAGGACGCACGCACCGCAGGCCTGCGCGATGCGATCTACCTGGCGGCGCCAGGGCAGGGGCGCCGCCCGGATTTCACCGTCGTGGTCGGTGATATCAAGATTCGCTCCTTCGAGAGTCCCGACCCGCAAAAGACCGTCTACCTGGTTTGGTCGGTGCGGTGCGGTGCAGGCGACGCCGGCATGGCCTGTAGCGCTGGTACGGGGTACAAGGCTTTCCGTCTCGGTGCCGACGGCGCCGCATACGACGTCAGCGCCGAGGTACTCCCGCGCGATCCCGTGCTGACCGCCGCAGATCGCGCACGGCAAGAGAAACACGGCGGCAATGATATGTATCTGTTGCCGAACAAGCTGCCCTATGTCGCAACACTGCGCTGGCTGATGGAGTTCGATCCGGACCAACCGTTAGCCAAGAGCGACCCAAGGCGCGCGGACAGTTACGCCCACTTCGGCTTCGTACGCTGGACGGGCGAACGCTTCGAGCGTGTCGCACGCGTGCCTCGCGCGCAGTGGCCGTGCCAGCCGATGCCGCCAGATGAGGCTGGGTGTCTGCATCCGCCCGATACCGGCGCGGACCGGTTCGTCGTGGAACAGCCATGAGCAAGGCCCCAGTCCTGCAAGCTTTCGTCGCGCGCGGGCTGGCGTCGCGCGAAATCGCCCGCAAGTCAGGCCGCTATGTCGCCGCAAAGGACGTGCTGGCCGAACTGCAGTCCCGGTTGGACGCCGCGCGGGTGCGTCATGCCAAGGCGCCGCCTGATCGCAAGCGGTGAACGCGACTATCATGCGGCGCAGGTTGCACAACCGGTGGCCGCCGCTTCGAGAAGATCGTGCCGTTCAGTACCGTGGCGCCGGTGAAGGCCGGTTGGCTGGTCGCTTTAGGCCCAAGAGGACATCCGAGCTTTCTTCTTTGATGAACTGTGGGCCTAGCGCGAGGTCACCTTTTGGCCAGAAGCTGACGTTGGCCTTCTACGGAAGACTGGCCGGCCCACTAATAGGCTTACGACGACTGCTCAGCATCATGTACTTCGTTTGATCGTGCTCCTAAAAACATCAAATGGTCCGCCCCGGGGAACTCGGGCGTCCACTCTGCATCATCCTCACCCAGATCGTAGCGATGATTCGTGGTGGAAAAAATCACCTGTGCTGATCGTTCGGATGCGAGAAGTTGAATTTTCCTAATGTATTCCGCAAGGTCATCGCGAGAAATGTCTTGTTGCCTAGGCGTATCCAATATAAAGAATCGCGGACCCGTACCGTCGGCTTGTGTCACGATGTCGAACGCAGCAGTTCGAATGGATAGGATGATTCGAGTCAGTGTGCTCCCCTTGAATTTCGCCACCTTTTGGCCGCCGAAGGTCACATTGAAGTCGCTATCCATTTGGACATCTAAACTAACGTTTGGCGTGCGCAGAACACTAAGCCAAAATCTGATTCGCTCACAAATGGCATGGCGGATTCTCAAAAGGTCAAGGTTGGTGGCGCTCGCATATCCTTCTAAATCCGCCAGACGAGCTTGAATTTTTGATCTCTCGTCAAGGCGCACAACATACTCGGTCTCCTCACGGACCAACTCACCCTCGATTTGTCGAGCGCGCCTTAGTTTTATGACCTTTTCGGTAAGTTTAGATACGACTTCAACCAAAGAGGAAACAGACGATTGAGTCGTAGATTCAGCTCGTGCTGCCCTAGCTGCTGAAATTTGCGAAACTAATGCCGATAGCTCTGCTGAGATTCCGTCAATTCTTCGCTGATGAGCAAAATTAGTTCTTTCAAGATCCTTAATCTGGTCCTTCAGATAGAGTAGGCTTTTCCCATATGTTACGGAACTTCTTACGAATAGACCGCAATTTTCATTTGCGCAAATTGCATCAAAAGAAGCAAAGATCCGTCGGGCTTCCTCATTCAAAGATAGAGTGTCAGCTTCTACCTCAATCTCATGCTTTATTTGTCCAAAACCGCGAACACGAGCTTCCAGGTCGGACCGCTCACGCCCTAATGTACGCTCCTGCTGCTGCAGCTGTGCAATACGGGTGTCAAGCTCAACATTGACTTGTTCCGAGACGCCCCCGCTTTCGCGTAGCGCCTCCAAGCCGTCAATGGAAGTCTGAAGCTCGTGATCTATGTCCTGAGCCGGACGACGAGCTCCGCCTAGGTCAGACGTCAGTTCTTCCATCAACTTTTCTGACCTGACCACTGCTCGATCTAGGTACTCAAGCTTGTCTTTTAGCTCGCTTTTCGCACGTCGCTTGTCGAAAGAGTTCTTTGGACCAAGTTTGCAGACGAGTCTCATGGACTCTGCATACTGGCTCTTGATGAACTTAGGCGCCGCGTAGTACTCATCCGCATAGCCATGATCTTGATCAAGGTAAAATAAGGGCAATATCTGGGCGCTATAGATATGAGTTGCCGCATCGCCGACAGTAGTTAAAACAGGATCCTCCAACCCCCACAGCGACAGCAGGAATCTGCTGTACTCGCGCTCATTAATGAACTCTGCTGTTGCCCCGCCACGCTCCTCGACCGTGACGTCAAAAGAACCTTTTAACTTCCTTTTTATAGCGAATTCTCGGCCGCCGACTAACACTTCCAGGATCACATAATCACACCGTTCGATAATGTCATCACGATATTCAACTTTATATCCAAGTGCGAAAACAATCGATTGAACAATGGGTGTCTTGCCGCACCCATTTGGCCCAAATAACTGAGTGATGCGTTTGCCAAAGTTAAGCTTATTCGAAGACCAGGCGGTTGTGCCCAGTCCTAATATTTGGAGGCTAATCAGTTTCATGCCGGACTTAACCTTAGTTGTCGTTCGATTCGAATGTTGCGATAGCTTCTTTCGACTACTATAAGATTTGAAGCTAGATCACCACCCGCTGAAATTGCGTGATCAATTACAGTGCGGCCAATTGGTGTTGCAGAAATCTTCTTATTGGCCGCATCTACTTCCACTAGACGCGCATGCTCTAAGAATGCTAGAGCCTGTACTGTCCTAACCCTTAGTGATGCGGACCAACCAAGATGCTGGGCTGAGCCGCGAAATCCTGGAAAAGTCTGTTCATAGCAATCGCCGACGAGCTGTCCAATCTCGTCCACAGCAGGTTTGACGTGACCTTTCGCAATCATCAAAATAGTGATGGCGATAAGTGGAAGATGGAACATGGCTTCATTGCTGAGCCGCGGAGGTGGCGACTCATAGGCATAGTCGAACTCGATCTCGATCTCGCTGGCTCTGATCTGATTGAAGAAGTCAGCGAACTTCATCGAGATTCACTCCTGACAAGTTCAGCCAATATACCGCCAGTGAGCATCTCTTCTGTAAGAACTGCACCCAGCGCCCCGGTAGATAGGCTGCTTTTCAATTTGTTGACCTCTTCCTGCAACCCAGGAAATGACACCTCCCCGCGTGCCCAACGGCCATAGATTCCGTTTAAATCGTGCTGCAAAAAGGTTATTTCTCGCTCATAGGTATGCCGGTACGTGCGAAACCAATTATCCCATGCCACTTTCCAGCGTGATGCTGTCTCAATTAGCTCCGGCATGGCACCAGCTTTGCTAAGCTTCCGTTGAAGAATGGACGCATTTTTTAGTGCGCTTGCATCTCCATCGTTGAGGAAATGATAGTAGGCGCCTCGAGAAATGGGTAGGAGGTCGAGCAGATCGTCGACGCCGACCCCTACCGCGTCATCTAGATCAGCGGCAGTAAGCTCAGACAAGAGCTTACGGTTCGACTTCTTCTGAATTAGGGCCAATAGTTTTTCGACCAGCTCAATACCTTCCGTGTGAGAGAGGTCGATCTCACTATATTCCCATACTGCTTTAACAGCCTTGGCTTCGAAATCGGGATGGTGAGGATCGAGATAATCATGTCCAGCGGAAAGCGTGAGCTTTCCTATGCTGGCATGCACACTTCTCAGTGCAGGAGATATCGCGATTCCAAAAATGGCAACATAGTTGTCGGCCAAATACCGTACCGTGCGCTCACTGACGTCTCCGGAGTAGATTGCTGTCGCGATCTCCTCTACATCGTCTGACAGGTACACATTGGTGAGGAACGTAACGGTTTTGCAGGCATCGCCAAAATTCACTGTGTGTTCCAACAGCTTGCCAACAAAGCTCCCCTTGATTCTTGCCAACTGTTCAGGAGTTGCTGGTTTGGCTACGGAGCCACCGGGCGCATGAGTGCCTTTGATGATTGTAGGAAGCTTGAGTGGGAGGCCAAAGAGTTCAAGGCGACTCCATTGATGCTTCTTCGAGCCCTTCGTCTTAACCTGCACAAAATTATAGACCGACATGCCATCAAGAGATTCTCGGGTGACAAAGTCGTCTTGATAGTCGCAATAGACTCGGTTTAGAGCCTTTCCCTCCAGGATACCTAGGCAGGCCAGCGCAGCCCCTCGAAACTGACACTGAAACCGAGCGAGCACGTCCCGTCCTGTGAGCTCACGTGGCTTTACTTCATTCAGTTGCGGCCGAGCTGCGTTGCTATGGCTCGCGTCTTCCCCCTTAGTCATGCTGACTTCCCTTAGTCAAGTCAGGACAGAGACTCCTGTCCGTTGGTGATATTGAGGCAAGCTGTATCCTCAAGTGCAGGCGATCGACAGGTGATGTGAGCTGCCGATCCTCGGGGGAGACATCCTGAACCGGCCAGCATTCCCCGGGAATCGAACGTCTGCTCTGCGTCGAAAATATTCACTTTTGCATTGCGGCTCTAGATCCCGGGTCGCTGATATAGACATAACACCCCCTCATGCCTCGGCTCATCAAGGTCTTGTAGGTATTTCGGATGATCCGATCCGCGCGGTCATGGACCTCGGGATCGTGCTTGGATTGCGACTTGTATCCGCGGATAGAGCGATCCTGCTTAGAGCGCTGACTTGGATCAGTGAACACCTGACCCTCGCGCCAAGCCAGATCCGGCCCGATGATCACACCCACGTAGTCCAGTTCCAGTCCCTGGCAGGTGTGGATGCATCCGACTTGCTCGACGGAGTTCTCGGCGACAGCCCACAAGCTGCCATCGCTTCCCAGGTTCCATTGCGCGCGATAGTCGTGTTCCGGGATCTCGATGTCCCAGGCATCCGGGTTGTTCTTGCTCTTCCAGTCCCAGCAGTAGCCGGCCACTACACGTGATTTGTTGTTGCGCTTGTTCTTCTCGCGGATCAGGTTGTGCAGTTCTACAGGCGAGTCGACGATGCGGAAGTCGAAGGCGTCGCGGTCGAAATCGGTGTTGGCGGTCTCGCGAATGCCAAGGAAGTTGTCCAGCCACGCGATGTAGCCGTCCGAGCCGGCGCAGCGGAACTGCGAGGCCAGCTCCAGCTCGGTCACTTCGGCGCCGAGGTGGGCGGCCCAGCGGCGAAGCTCGCCGGTGTGGCCGATGTCGGAGAGGGTGACGATCTGGTCGTCGTCGACGAAGAAGATGGTGCAGTGCGCGCTGCGGATCAGCTCCATGACCTGGTTCTGGCCGAGGTTGCTGTACAGGCCGCTTTTCTCGTTGAGGCGGTGAGCTTCATCCACTACCAGCGTGCCGAATACGTTCGGTTCGGTCTGGTGGAAGTTGCCCGAGCCGGAGAACAGGTTGCCGATCTCGATTTTGCGAATGTGGCCGGCCAGCTTCTGCGCGTAAACGGCACGTGGCGCCGCGTTCTTGGAGATGTACTTGGTGGTGGTGCCGCGCTTGGTCAACTCGACAAGCAGGTTCACCGCTACCACCGACTTGCCGGTGCCGGGGCCGCCTTTGACGATCACCACCTGCTTGCGTTCGGCGCTGGCCTGCGCGGCGCGCGCCAGGCAGGTTTCGTAGACCAGCTTCTGTTCGTCGATCAGCACGAATTCCTGATTGCCCTTGAGCATGCCGACCACGCTGTCGGCGAGCATCTTGGAAGGGCGGATACGGCCGTTCTCGATCTTGTAAAGCAATTCGCCGTTGTCGCCTTTGCGCACGTGCTGGCGGATGAAGTCGCGCAGCTTTCGCTTCTCTTCCACGCCGCGCAGGAACAGCGGCGCCTTGTCGGTGTAGGCGGTGTAGCGCGGATCGTCGATGGTTCCGTCGCGGAAGTGGTTGTGCAGGTAGGCGCAAGGCTGTAGCTGGACGCCACCTTCGTGCACCGCCTCGTTGAAGCCCTGCAGCAGGGCCGCATACGACCAAGCTTGGTAGGACGGGTGCGGGCCTTCGGTCTCGGTCGGTCCGCCGCGTTGCGCCCTGACGATGCCGTCCTTGTCGGTAACGGTAGACGTGGACCATTGCTTGAGTTCGACGATGATCGCCCGCGGTTCTTCGGCCTCGCCAAGCCCGCTCAGGATGAAATCGATGCGCTTGGCGGTCTGCGGGATGCCGAACTCGATGCCGACGCCCATGTCTGCGGGCAGGCTGTCGTCGCTGAGGACGTCGGCCATCTGGGTGAGCGAGTGGCGCCAGGCACGGAACTCGCTCTCCGGTGCGTATCGGCCCGTCTTCTTGAGGAAGGCGGTGGAGATGATGTCCTCGATTGCCTGCTGTTCCGAGTCTTGCAGGAACGCGGCACGGGTCGACTGATAAACGATCACGCTCGGCGTTCCCCCTGAATGCCTTCCGTATCTCGACCGGACTTTGAACCGATGTGGGGTGGCTGGCAAGTCTTTACATTTGGACGCGCCATCGGTTCGCAGCACCAAGGGTGCTTTGGAGTAATTCGTATACAAAGTTGGCACATGCTAGTCATCGCTTGCAGCATGCAAGACCCAGTTGATGAGACGACTTGACGCGTCGCGCCAGCGATAGCAGGATTGCTACACGGAGCCTAGGAACTCCTCGTACAGCGGGCTACCACCTCCGACAACGGGTGGATCTTCATGCCGTTTGGCGAGAGATGCTATGACCGAGGCCGCCCGTCATCCCGATTTGGATCCTGGCTATTACCTGCCAGAAGAAGCGCAGTACCGCCTGCAGCAGCTGCGCGATCATATGCGGTTCCTAGCGCGACTAGCGCAGCCACGCACTTTAGACGAAGAGCGCGAAGCTGCGCCGAAGGTGCGTGCGAGCGAGCTGGCAGTGTGCATGGAACTGCTGGCGGAGCAAGTGGACATGGTGTTGCGCGAGGTGTCGTGGCCGGCACGACGCCAGTATTAGCGTTGGGCGCACGGGGATGGCGCCGGTAGGGAGGCGCCGTGGCTTCGCCCGTAATGTGATCGCGGTGCGGCGGCGCCATTATGCTTGCCGGCTTGGGAGCGAGGCGCCAGACGCTAAGGAGCCATGATGCAGCAGAGTAAGGTGGATGTACCCAGCGGCGGCGAGGCTGGCGAGCGGCCGGAGAAGCGCAATGCGCCGGCCGTGCCACTGTGGCGCATGTTGCGCCAGACCTTCGGGGTGGATCTGAAGTGGTGGGTACCTTGTTGGGGCGGTGGCATGGTGCTGGCCCACTTCCTGCGCATCGGCTACGTGCCGTCGTTGTCGCTCGGCGATCTGGGCGTAGTGTTGAGTGCAGTGGCGCTATTGGGTGGGCTTGCGCTTTTTAGCCTTCTGGCAGTGCTTGCGTTACCTGCCTGGAGTATTGGATTTCTGGTTCATCAGCATCTGCTGCCAGTGCCGCCGAGACCAAGACAAGACGATGCGCCACGCAAGGGATTGAAATCTAATCGTAGTCGTACTCAGCTTGTCTTAGGAAAGCAAGGAAAGCGTGTATTTGGCAGCTTTTGGATATTCGCTTTAGCAGCGTTGATCAGTGCTTTGTATTACGCCATCTTTTTAGGGCTTGAACATTGGAAATTTGGCAGTTTGGTAACTTATGGGGTTGGAGTTGGATTGTGCATCGGATCGCTTCCCTTGGCATTACTTCTTGCTTTCTCGGAAGTGGATTGGGTCCGTCGGCTCGGGCCATTCTTTCGAAAGCGCCTCGGTTCGCTGTTGCTATTTCTGATGATATACCAGCTATTTTGGCCGCTTGCGGGAGTTGCCGTCAGCTACATGGCACCTCCAACTAGGCCCTTGGATTGGATTTATCTCTTCTTTGCGGCATTAATGGTCGTCATTTCCCATTGGGGTATTTACGTTACCCATCGCATTGAGTTTTCTAAGCGCCTTAGGGTCTTTGGATCTGTGATGTTTATGGTGATTTTGTATAGCGGTTCATTGCTCGGCACAGTAGATATCACAGTGCGCAAGCTCGGCATCGGCATGCTACCAGGCGTGCAACTGCAATTGACGGAGCAGGGTTGCCAGATCGTCAAGGCAACCTGGCTGGAAGCGAGCTGTAAACCAGCGCAACCCGGATCGAACGTATATGTGCTGCCGTCCGTCGATGTTTTGACCCGATTGGGGGCGGATTTCTACGTGTCTCCGCCTGGTGGAATCAGCGATGAGCACAAGCCGCGCTTCTTGATTCCTGCAAGCCAAGTGCTGAGTTGGAGCAGGGTCGAGGCGGTCAAAGAGACAGCCGCCGTCCCGGCCGTCGCGCCATCCGTCAAGTGATCGATTGCCCGTCCGCGAGCAGACGTTCGGTTCTGACATGAAGGTCGCATGTGGCCACTTCGACCCGCTGCCGGTCCTGCGCCGTCCGCTCGCGGAAACACAGCGCCGCGATGCGCTCGCGCGGCAGCATGCAGTTGCCGATGCCCGGTTGCAGCCTGCGGGAGAAGCCTGGCACCGGTACACCCATCAGTTCGCCGAGGGTGCGAAAGGCGGAGTTGCTGTTGATGGTGGCGCCGAACAGCTTGAAGCCGTAGTTGGGGTAGTCCAGGTCCTGGGCGTTGAGTTCGGGCATGGCGCGTAGCGCCGCGTGCCAGCGCGCCAGGATTTCGTGCTTGTCGCCGCTGGCGGCGGTGCGCGTTGGCTGGCCGTCGCGCAGGTAGCTGGTGCGGTCGGGCTGGGCGCCGATGGCGCTGGCATAGTCCGCGTCGTGCGGGTAGTGCCAGGCGCGCAGCGCGTGCCTGCGTGCGTCGGTGCCGATCGGGATCGGCGTGCCGGTGTGCCGGTCGGTGGCCAGGCCGTGCAGTTCGGCCAGGGCGTTGCCGCGCGCGTCGCGCAGCACCCAGTAGGCGTGGCCGGCGATGCCGGCAATGCAGAGCAAGCGTGCTTCGATCGAATGGTCGCGCATGGGCTCTTCTTTCCGTCTGCTCGAGACTAGCGCGGTGGGGTGGCGATGCAACTGCCCAGCGCGGTCTTGAGGTCCTGCATCGCCTGCGCCACGCCCAGGTCGGCGAAGTAGGCGCCGGCGCCCTTGAGGGCGATCCTGGCCTGGCCGGCGCCTTGCGCGCGCTCGATGCGCATGCGGAAGCCGCTGCGGTTGGCGTCTTCGAAGTTGCCCGATTCCAGCACACCCTTGGCGGCGTCCTTGCGCGTGACCTTGGGCCAGGAACTGCTGGTCTCGGACAATTGGGCGATGCTGGTCTCGGCGCAGTCGAACAGGCGCTGGGTCGGCAGGTCGGCGGGGATGGCCAGGACGTCGGAGGCCATCGGAGTCTTGGGTGCGGCTTCGGCCATGCTGCATGCGCCTGCGGCAAACAAGAGGCCTGCGATCTGCAAGGCGACGCGCCACGGCTTCATGTGCTTCTCCTGGGATGTCCTGCGCGTGGCGCTGCGGTGGCGCGGCGCGAAGCGAGACACCCAATGTAGTTGGGTAGACCGTGCCTGTCGATCCAGTGGGGCAGAACCGCTGGCGCAGATTTCTATCGCCTACCGCGCTCGCTCATTCCCCACTGCCGTTGGTCACCAACCGTAGGAACACCTCATGCTGATACCGGCTCATGCGCAACTGCTGGCCGTTGTCCATGGTCACCACGTGGTGGCCGTTGAACCAGGGGTGGATGGCCTTGACCCGGCGCACGTTGATGATCGCCGAGCGGTGCACGCGGGCGAAGTGGCGCGGGTCCAGGCGCGCGCCGAGGGCGGCCATGGTCTCGCGCAGTTCGTGCACGGCGCCGGCCACGTGGAGTTGCACGGTGTTGCGGTTGGCCTTGATCCAGACGATGTCGTCCACGGCGACGAATACCACGTGTTCGTCCACGCGCACGGCGATGCGCTGCAGGTAGGCGTCGCGCTGGCGCAGTGCGTCCAGCGCCTGCAGGAGGTGCGCGGGGTTGTTGCCGGCGCCGCCCAGCCGCGCCTTGGCGCGTTGCAGGGTGGCGGCGAAGCGCTCGCGGCTGAAGGGCTTGACCAGGTAGTCCAGCGCGTTGGCTTCGAATGCGCGCACGGCGTACTGCTCGTAGGCGGTGACGAACACGGTGGCAGGCATGCGCTCGGCGCCGATCTGCGCGACCACGTCCATGCCGGTCATTTCCGGCATCTGGATGTCCAGGAACACCAGGTCCGGCGAGTGTTCGCGGATCGCCGCCACCGCGGCGGCGCCGTCGCCGCATTCGCCGAGCAGGGCGATGTCGGCGTGCTCGCGCAGCAGGCGCACGATGGCGTGGCGGGCGATCGGTTCGTCGTCGATGACCAGCGTGGCGATGGTCATGCGGGCACGTGCTCCGGCGCGCCTTCGGCGTCTTCCAGTTCGCGGAATGGCATGCGGATACGGCACGCCACGCCTTGCGGCCAGATCATGTCCAGGCGGATCTCGGCGGCATCGCCATACAGTTCCTGCAGCCGCAGCCGGGTGTTGGAGAGGCCGATGCCGTGGCCTGCGTTGCCGCTGCCGTCGCCCAGGGTGCTGTTGCGGTTGCGCACTTCGATGCGCAGCTGGCCATCTTCGCGCCGGCTCTCGATCTCCACGCAGTCGGCGCCGGCATGGCGGCCGATGCCGTGCTGGATGGCGTTCTCCACGATCGGTTGCAGCAGCAGGCTCGGCACCGCGCAGTCCAGGGTGGCCGGATCGATGTACAGGCGCGTAGTCAGGCGGTCGCCGAAGCGCTTGCGTTGGATGCCCAGGTACAGGTCGAGCAGGGTGAGTTCGTGGCGCAGGGTGATTTCCTGGCCGTCGAATTCTTCCAGTAGCGCGCGCAGCAGTTCGCTCAGGCGCAGCAGCATGTCCTCGGCCGAGGCGACGTCGTCGTCGAGCAGGGTCACGATGGCGTGCAGGGTGTTGAACAGGAAATGCGGTTGCAGTTGGGTCTTGAGCGCCTGCAGCCGCGATTGCGCCAGTTCCGTGGCCAGGCGGCTGGCTTCCAGTTCGCGACGGTCGCTCTCGCTGCGGTAGTGCAGCGCCTGCTGGATCGCCAGCAGGCCCCAGTAGGTGAGCAGGCCGATCGCGAAGTGCTTGCCGATGAACTGCCCGAGCTGGTCGAAGAACGCGCCCGGCGAGACGACTGCGCCGATGAACATCGCCAGCGCTGTGACGCCGATGCTGGCAAGCAGCTGCCGTCCCAGCGAACGCAGCTGCAACGGCGTGGGGATCGGGTAGCGCTCGCCCAGGCGGAACACCAGCGGTGCCAGCGCGGCCCAGGTGTACCACTGGATCATCGACCAGCGCAGGTAGTCGCCGAGTTGCCAGCTGTGGCCGTTGTTGACGGCGTCGTAGAGATAGCCCTGCACGGTGAACGCCACGACGACGGCCGTCCACAGGGTCAGGTATCGGGTCAGGCCGATTTCCGTGGAACCCAGGCGGATCTTCATCGGGCGATGCTCGAACGGGATGCGGCGATCCTAAGCGCGGTCGTGCGCGCTGAGAAGCGCGGCGGCCAATGGCGACGATTGGTCACGCCGGTACGACGATTCGTCCCGGATCGCTGGGCGCGGGGCAGGGCAGGCGCGCCAGATATGCGCACCGCTGCCGTTGCGCGATGCGCGCCGGGCGGTATCCCTTCCTGCTGGAGATGCCCCGCCATGCCTTCATTTCGTACCGTTTGTCTGGCCAGTGTGCTGCTCGCCGCAGCGGCCAGCGCCCACGCGCAGGACGCGAGCCGCACGCACTACGTCATGCTGGTCAACCGCGCGCACGACAGCGTGACCAAGCTGTCGGTCGCCGACCCCGGTAGCGGTGAATTTCGGGACGTGGTGGTGGATCCGCTGCGCGGCGGTGGCGACTCGGCCACCGTCGGCGTCCACGGTGCCGGCTGCCGCTACGACCTGCGTTTCGCGTTCGACGATGGCCGCACCCTGGTCTATCAGGATCTGGACGTGTGCCGCTATAGCCTGGTGCGGATCATGCCGCTGCCGCGCGAGGGCGTGGGCGCCGCCACGCAATTCACGGTGTCGATGGCGCGCTAGGGGTCATTCATGAGTGTGCTGCGGCGGCGGCCGCTTTGGGACGATCGCGTGGCGGCGGCTCGGGATGGCTAAAGGCTATTGGAATAGCCGGTGTCCTCTAGCGCCCGAGCAAGCAAGGCATCCCGGCATCATGCTGCGAGCGGATGGACACGTTCGGGCGCTTCTGCATGCTGCTGCCGCTAGGCAGCAGCGCCCCGTCGTCGCAATCGGCTAGCGCCGCGCGCGCCGCCATGCGATCAACGCGGCGACCGCCGCCACGGCGGCAATCGTGCCGACCGCGGCCACCCGGGTCGCCGACTGCACACGCTCCGCGCGTCGGCGCAGATCGCTGTCGGCGCTGCCCGCGGACAGCGGCGACTGGAACACCTCGCTGCGGTTGGACCGTGCGCCGCGTGCGGCGGGTGCCTGCACGCCGTTGTTGGCGGAGGCATCGGCGCCATGGGCGCTGTGGAGGGGCGTGGCGGCTGCTGTGGTCATGCTTTCCGTCGTCCTGCGCGCTGCTGTCATGCGGGCGTATCGCCTGTGCTGTGGTGTAGGGACATTTTGCATGCTCCCAAGCGGAACGTTAACGCAGCGCGGGCGAAAAGTAAGAATTCCCATCGCGAGCTGCGACATTTGGCCGCGTCGCAGCCGCTGATCCGTTCAGATGCTGGAATGGTGCCTCCTTTGCCGCGCTCCCATCTTGTGCCCATGGACCTGTTCGCCCAGCCCGACGACGCGCCGCATTGCCTGGTGCCCGATGCCGAGGGCGGTATCCGCTATTGGCCGCAACTGCTCGATCCGGAGCTGGCGCAGGCGTGGTTCGCCGCCTTGCGCGACGGCGCGCAGTGGCAGCAGCTGCGCCGGCCGATGTACGACCGGGTGGTGGACGTGCCGCGGCTGGTGGCGGCGTACGGGCTACACGAGCTGCCCGAGGCGCTGCCGTTGCGCGCACTGCATGCGGCGGTGCAGGCGCGGCTGCCGGCGCCGTACACCGACGTGGGCCTGAACCTGTACCGCGACGGCCGCGACAGCGTGGCGATGCATCACGATAAGCTGCATACGCTGCTGGCGCCGCACCCGATCGCGCTGGTGTCGCTGGGCGCGCCGCGGCGCATGAACCTTCGCGCCACCGCCGGCGCGCACAGGACCATCGGCGTGGAATTGGCGCCGGGCAGCCCGCTGGCGATGAGCCATGCGTCGCAACTCACCCACGAACACGGCATCCCCAAGACCGCCAGGCCGGTGGCGCCGCGGATGAGCGTGGTGTTCCGGGTACGGCCGCCGTCGGGCTGAACCGTTCGCGCCGCTACGGCATGCGGATTCCGCAATAATGTGGGTCTGCCCCGTCAGGAAGACCGCATGACCGCTCTCACCGAACTCTATGCGCGTGCCGTGGACTACGCGCGCATCGCCCACGCCGGCCAGTTCCGCAAGGGCGGCACGGTGCCGTATTTCAGCCATGTGCTGGGGGTCTCGACGCTGGTGCTGGAGGCTGGAGGCAATGAAGACCAGGCGATCGCGGCGTTGCTGCACGACGTGGTCGAGGACTGCGGCGCGGGTCATGAGGCGGTGATCCGCGCGCAGTTCGGCGATGCGGTGGCGGCGATCGTGATGGGCTGCACCGACGCCAGCGCCGAGCACAAGGCGGCGCAGGAAGACGTGCCGGCCAGGCGCCGCGACTGGCGCACCCGCAAGCAGGCGTATCTGGCGCATCTGCGCGAGGCGCCGGATGCGGTGTTGTTGGTGTCGGCCTGCGACAAGCTTTACAACGCGCGCAGCATCGTCGCGGATCTGGAAGACCCCGCGGTGGGCACCGAGGTGTTCGCGCGTTTCACTGCCGGCCGCGAGGGGACGTTGTGGTACTACGCCGCCCTGCATGCGGTGTTCGCCGAACGCGGCGTGGCGGTGCTGCGGCCGTTCGCGGCGACGGTGGCGCGGATGCATGCGTTGGCTGGCGTGGCGTTTGCGGCGGACGATGCTGGGGCGTTTGCGGTGCCTTCGTTGGCCTAATCGCCTGGCGCCGACAGGCGCGGCCTCCGACGCTGACAGGTACAGCCTCGTTTGCTCGGATCAGTGAGTCGCTTTCGCGCCGTACCCTCACCCCAACCCCTCTCCCGAGGGGAGAGGGGCTCAAGCGCTGCGGCTGTTCCTTCTCCCGTCGGGAGAAGGTGCCCTGCAGGGGCGGATGAGGGTACGGGCGGAGCCTCGTGCGCTTGGCTCAGCGAGTCGCTTTCGCGCCGTACCCTCACCCCAACCCCTCTCCCGAGGGGAGAGGGGCTCAGGCGCTGCGGCTGTTCCTTCTCCCGTCGGGAGAAGGTGCCCCGCAGGGGCGGATGAGGGTACGGGCGAAGCCTCGTGCGTCTGAATCCGCGAGTCGCTTTCGCGCCGTACCCTCACCCCAACCCCTCTCCCGAGGGGAGAGGGGCTTAAGCGCTGCGGCTATTCCTTCTCCCGTCGGGAGAAGGTGCCCCGCAGGGGCGGATGAGGGTAAGGGCGAAGCCTGGTGCGCTTGGATCAGCGAGTCGCTTTCGCGCCTTACCCTCACCCCAACCCCTCTCCCGAGGGGAGAGGGGCTCAGGCGCTGTGGCTGTTCCTTCTCCCGTCGGGAGAAGGTGCCCCGCAGGGGCGGATGAGGGTACGGGCGAAGCCTCGTGCGTCTGGATCCGCGAGTCGCTTTCGCGCCGTACCCTCACCCCAACCCCTCTCCCGACGGGAGAGGGGCTTATGCGCGCTCGGTTTCTGCCGTGTCGAACGGTCCCAGGTAGTCGAGCTTGCCCACCGCCACGCCTTGCTGGCGCAGGATCGCGTGCGCGGTGGCGACATGGAAGAAGAAGTTCGGCAGGGCGAAGGTCAGCAGGTAGTCGCTGCCGTTGAAGTCGGCCTTCAATTTGCCGGCGCTCAGCGACACCGCGCGGTCCTGCGCTCCATCCAGGGCGGCAGCCTCCACGCTGTGCAGAAAGCGCTGGGTGGCGGCGATGCGCTCGCGCAGCTGTGCGAGGGTGGTTTCGTCGTCCGCCATCTTCGGCGGCGCGATGTCGCTGAGGCGGCCGATGGTGTTCTTCGCGGTGTCCGAGGCGCGCTGGATCTGCGCGGCGAAGCCGAACATGTCCGGCGCCAGGCGTGCGTCGACCAGCGTCTGCGGATCCAGGCCCTGGTCCTGCGCATGGCGCTCGGCCAGGTCCACGTAGTGCTGCAGCACGTCCAAGCCGCGCAGGAACACCGGGACGGTAAGGCGGTACATCGAGACAGACATGGGCGGTTTCCTTGAGGACGATAGGGGCGGGACGGACGCCGAAGACGGCGCAGCACGAACTGGATGGGGGATTGCGGATCGAACACAAGGGCCGCCATCGCGGCAGCCGGGTGCGGCGCGCGCCATACCCGCGCGTACTGGCTGCGCGATGGCGGTGCTGCGTCGCGACGAAAGATAGGCGTGTGCGGTGATCGCGAGGCTTCGTCCGTCGCCCCATCCGGCTCTGCGGACCATCCTCGCCCAAAAGGGGGGCCATGGCCCCGGCGGGAGAAGGGAACAGCCGCAGCGCTTGAGCCCCTCTCCCCTCGGGAGAGGGGTTGGGGTGAGGGTACGGGCGCGAAGCGCCTCGCCGACCAAGTGCGCGAGACGCGCCCCTCCGCCCTCGCCGAGAGCGTAGCCGCACCGCTGCCGCGCACGCGCCTCTTCCCAGAATGGGTGATTGCCCGCCGCGCCCACGCGTCGCATGCTGTGCGTTGTCGCCCGCTGCCCACAAGGATGCCGATGAGCCTGGCCGATACCCGTCGCCATCAGATGTTCCCGGTGCTCGAGCCGGCGCAGGTGGAGACCGCGCGCCGTTTCGCCAGCGGCGCGCCGCGCACGTTCGCGCCGGGCGAGGAAGTCTTCGCCGTCGGCGACCATCCGGCGCCGGTGTGGCTGGTGCTGCAGGGCACGATCGCGGTGGTGCGCCGTGATGGACTGGGCCATGAGAAGCCGGTCACCGAGCATGGCGCCGGGCAGTTCACCGGCGAGGTCAGCCAGTTGGCCGGCCGTGCGTCGCTGGCCGGCGGACGTGCCGGAGCGCAGGGCTGCGTGGCGGTGCCGTTCGATGCGGCGCATCTGCGCTCGCTGATGATCAGTTCGGCCGACGTCGGCGAGATCGTGATGCGTGCGTTGATCCTGCGCCGGGTCGGACTGATCGAAGGCGATACCGCCGGCTCGGTGCTGATCGGCGAGCCGGGCGAGGCGCGCTTGACCCGCCTGCAGGGCTTCCTGACCCGCAACGGCTATCCCAACACCTTCCTGGATGCGGCCAACGACGACGAGGGCCGCGCGCTGGTCGAGCGCCTGGGCATCCATCACGACGAACTGCCGCTGATGGTCTGCCCCAGCGGCACCGTGCTGCGCCGTCCCAGCGATGCCGAGGCCGCGCATTGCCTGGGCATGACCCCGGAGCTGGACCCCGACAAGCGCTACGACGTGGTGATCGTCGGTGCCGGCCCGGCCGGCCTGGCGACCGCGGTGTATGCCGCGTCCGAAGGGCTGTCGGTGCTGGTGCTGGACCAGCGCGCGATCGGCGGCCAGGCCGGTGCGTCGGCGCGGATCGAGAATTACCTGGGGTTTCCCACCGGCATCTCCGGCCAGGCGCTGGCCGGGCGCGCCTACAACCAGGCGCTGAAGTTCGGCGCCGAACTGGCGTTGCCGCTGGAAGTGGCGCAGCTGCATTGCGACGCGGCCACCGCCGAGGACTGCAGTGCCGCGCCGCTGCAGTTGCAGATGCGCGACGGCCTGCGCGTGCAGGCGCGTACCGTGGTGATCGCGTCGGGCGCGCGCTACCGGCGCCCGGACATCGCCAACCTGGCCGCGTTCGAGGGCAATGGCGTGTCGTACTGGGCTTCGCCGGTGGAAGCGCGGCTGTGCGAAGGCGAGGAGGTGGCCCTGGTCGGCGGCGGCAATTCCGCGGGCCAGGCGGTGGTGTTCCTGGCGCCGAAGGTGAAGCGCCTGCACCTGATCGTGCGCGGTGCGGGGCTGGAGGCGTCGATGTCGCGCTACCTGATCGAGCGCATCGCCGCGTTGCCGAACGTGGAATTGCATACCGGCACCGAGGTGGTGTCGCTGCAGGGCGATGCCGCGCAGCGGCTGGAGAGCGCGGAGTTCCGCGATCGCGCCAGCGGCGCCACGCATCGCTGCGCCTTGCACCATCTGTTCCTGTTCGTCGGCGCCGATCCCAACAGCGCCTGGGTGGACGGCTGCGTGCAGCTGGACCACGCCGGCTTCGTCGTCACCGGCGCCGACCCCATGGCGGGCCAGGTGCCTGCGCTGCCGTTGGAGACCGACCGGCCGGGCGTGTTCGCGATCGGCGACGTGCGCGCCGGGTCGGTCAAGCGCGTGGCCGCGGCGGTCGGCGAGGGCGCGGCGGTGGTCGCGCAGATCCATCAGTTCCTGGCGCGGCGCAGTGCGCCCGCCCCCATCGAGAGGGCCAGCCCATGAGTGCGCGTTGTTCCCACCTTTCCACCATCGTCGAGGTCACGCCGAGCGCGCGCGGCTGCGAGGAATGCCTGAAGATCGGCAGCCCCTGGGTGCACCTGCGCCTGTGCCGCAGCTGCGGTCACGTCGGTTGCTGCGACGATTCGCCCAATCGCCACGCGACCAAGCATTTCCACCAGACCGCACACCCGATCATCGAAGGCTACGACCCGCCCGAAGGCTGGGGCTGGTGCTATGTGGACGACACCGAAGTGGAACTGCCGGACCAGACCCCGCAGCTGGGGCCGATTCCGCGCTACGTGTAGCGGAAGGGGGCAGCGTCGGGACTGAAGTCCCTCCCACAGTGCACCCGGCCAGTTCGCCGCAAGTCCCCTGTAGGAGCGGCTTCAGCCGCGACAGGCAGCGTGGGTGTCGACAATCCCGGTCGGGGCTGAAGCCCCTCCTACAGTGCACCCAGCCGAATTACCGCAAATCCCTGTGGGAGCGACTCCAGTCGCGACGAGCGAAGCGGGACACTTGACGGCTGCGGACAGCGTCGGGACTGAAGTCCCTCCCACAGCGCACCCAGCCAGTTCGCCGCAAGTCCCCTGTAGGAGCGGCTTCAGCCGCGACAGGCCGCATGAAGTGCCGACAAATCCCGGTCGGGGCTGAAGCCCCTCCTACAGTGCACCCAGCCGGCTCGCCGCAAGTCCCTGTAGGAGCGGCTTCAGCCGCGACAGGCAGCGTGGATGTCGACAATCCCGGTCGGGGCTGAAGCTCCTCCTGCAGTGCACCCAGCCGGCTCACCGCAAGTCCCTGTGGGAGCGACTTCAGTCGCGACGAGCGAAGCGGTGCATTTGACGACTGCCGATAGTGTTGGGGGCCGACGCCCTCCTACAGCGGCGTCTCGATTGGCTGGTGGGCATCATGTTGGAGGCGATGCCGCATGCACCGCGCCGGCCCATACACGGCACAGCCAACCGACCCGCTAAGCTTGTCCGCGTTCTCGCAGATGTGTCTTCCAGCCAATGCCAAAACCGCCTGCTTCCCCCGCCTCCGGTTTCGTCCGCGTCCGCGGCGCCCGCGAACACAACCTCAAGGATGTGGACGTGGAGCTGCCGCGCGATGCGCTGGTGGTGTTCACCGGCGTGTCCGGCTCCGGCAAGTCCTCGCTGGCGTTCGGCACGCTGTTCGCCGAGGCGCAGCGGCGCTATCTGGATTCGATCTCGCCCTACGCGCGGCGCCTGATCGACCAGGCCGGCGTGCCGGAAGTGGATGCCATCGAAGGTCTGCCGCCTGCGGTGGCGCTGCAGCAGCATCGCGGCGCGCCGAGCACGCGCTCGTCGGTCGGCAGCGTCACCACCATCTCCAATTCGTTGCGCATGCTGTACTCGCGCGCCGGCGACTATCCGCCGGGGCAGGCCATCATCTATGCCGACGGCTTCTCGCCGAACACGCCGGCCGGCGCCTGCCCGACCTGCCACGGCCTGGGCCGCATCTACGATGCCACCGAGGCGTCGATGGTGCTGGACCGCACGCTGAGCATCCGCGAGCGCGCCGTCGCCGCGTGGCCGCCGGCCTGGCACGGACAGAACCTGCGCGACATCCTCACCACGCTCGGCCACGACGTCGACGTGCCGTGGGCGAAGCTGCCGAAGAAGACCCGCGACTGGATCCTGTACACCGACGAGCAGCCGACGGTGCCGGTGTATCCGGGCTTCACCCTCGCCGAGACCCAGCGCGCGCTGCGGCGCAAGCAGGAGCCGGCCTACATGGGCACCTTCAGCAGCGCGCGCCGCTACGTGCTGCACACCTTCGCCAGCACCCAGAGCGCGTTGATCAAGAAGCGCGTGTCGCAGTATCTGCTGAGCACGCCATGCCCGACCTGCGACGGCAAGCGCCTGCGCCGCGAGGCGCTGTCGGTGACCTTCGCCGGACTCGACATCGGCGCGCTGTCGCAGCGTCCGCTCACGCAGGTGGCCGAACTGCTGCATCCCGCTGCAGAGGGACGCACCCGCGGCGCCAAGCGCCATCCCGAGCAGGCCATCGCCGCGCAGCGCATCGCCCAGGATCTGCTGGCGCGGATCCAGATCCTGCAGGAGCTGGGCCTGGGCTATCTCACCCTGGAACGCAGTACGCCGACGCTGTCGCCGGGCGAACTGCAGCGGCTGCGCCTGGCCACGCAGATCCGCTCGCAGCTGTTCGGCGTGGTCTACGTGATGGACGAGCCGTCCGCCGGCCTGCATCCGGCCGACGCGCAGGCGCTGCTGGCCGCGCTGGACCAGCTCAAGGCCGCGGGAAATTCGCTGTTCGTGGTCGAGCACGAGATCGACGTGATCCGCCATGCCGACTGGATCGTCGATGTCGGTCCCGGCGCGGGCGAGCAGGGCGGGCAGGTGCTGTACAGCGGTCCGCCGGCGGGGCTGGCGCAGATCGCCGCCTCGTCCACGCGCCGCTACCTGTTCGCCGAGCAGGCGCCGATCGCGCATGCGCCGCGCGCGCCGGGCGCGTGGCTGCAGTTGCGCGGGATCAGCCGCAACAACGTCGCCGCACTGGACGTGGATATCCCGCTGGGCGTGTTCACCACGGTCACTGGTGTGTCCGGCTCCGGGAAATCGTCGCTGGTCAGCCAGGCATTGGTGGAACTGCTCGGCGCGCATCTCGGCCAGGAGCGCGTCGATCCGGAAGAAGGCGTGGATCCGCTGGAACGCAGCACGCAAGCGGCGACCGATGGACGCATCGCCGATGGACTGCAACACGTGCGGCGGTTGGTGCAGGTGGACCAGAAACCGATCGGCCGCACGCCGCGCTCGAACCTGGCCACCTATACCGGCCTGTTCGACCATGTGCGCAAGCGCTTCGCCGCGACGCCCGCGGCGCGCAAGCGCAAGTACGACGCCGGCCGCTTCTCGTTCAACGTCGCCAAGGGCCGTTGCGAGACCTGCGAAGGCGAGGGCGCGGTGTTCGTGGAATTGCTGTTCATGCCCAGCGTGTACGCGCCGTGCCCCACCTGCCATGGCGCGCGCTACAACGCCAAGACGCTGGAGATCGAATTGCGTGGGCACAACATCGCGCAAGTCTTGCGCATGACCGTGGCGCAGGCGGCGGACTTCTTCGCCGACGATGCGGCGATCGCGCGGCCGTTACAGGTGCTGGGCGAGGTGGGGCTCGGCTATCTGCGCCTGGGCCAGCCGGCCACCGAGCTGTCCGGCGGCGAGGCGCAGCGCATCAAGCTGGCCACCGAGCTGCAGCGCGCGCAGCGCCGCGACACCGTCTACGTGCTCGACGAGCCGACCACGGGCCTGCATCCGGCCGACGTGGACACGTTGCTGCGTCAGCTGCATGGTCTGGTGGAGGCGGGCAATACGGTGGTGGCGGTCGAGCACGACATGCGCGTGGCCGCGGCCAGCGACTGGATCATCGATATGGGGCCTGGTGCTGGCGATGAAGGCGGCAAGGTGGTCGTCGCCGGCGAGCCGCAAGCGGTGGCGCGGCATGCGGGCAGCCGGACTGCGCCATTTCTCGCCGAGGCGATGCAAGGCTAGCGCGCCTTCTCTCTCATTTGTTGCAGGCGGTGAACCTTGTGGGAGCGACTTCAGTCGACGGGCGTTACCGGTAGAGCCCGTCGCGACTGAAGTCGCTCCCACAATGGTGTGTCTGCTGCGGATGGCTCGCGCAAGTGACTAGCGCAAGTGCATCGCATCGCCAACGCAGCTGCCGCCGACATGCACAACCGATGCTGTTCGGGCGGCATGCGGGAAGTCGCACTGCGCCGTTCTTGGCGCAGGCGTTGCAGTGATAGCGCGTTGCCTCTGTAGGAGCGGCTTCAGCTGCGACGGTCTTTACTGATGGTGTCTGTCGCGGCTGAAGCCGCTCCTACAGGGTTCACTGTTGCGAAATGCTCCCGTTTCTCAGCCTACCAATTCGAAGCTGGCGGACACGCCGGCGGCTTCGGCCGATCAGGTCACGCACAGATCGAATAGTTCCGGCTCCACAGTCGGCTTTAGCGTCTACCCGAAGAACAGCAGATCTTCCACGTTGCATCCTGTAGGAGCGGCTTCAGCCGCGACCGGCTTTACGGATGGTGTCTGTCGCGGCTGAAGCCGCTCCTACAGGGTTCACCGTCGCGAAACGCTCCCGCTTCTCAGCCTATCAATTCGAAGCTGGCGGACACGCCAGCAGCTTCGGCAGATGGCGCTACCCACACATCGAACAGTCCCGGCTCCACAGTCGGCTTCAACGCCTGCCCGACGAACAGCAGATCCTCGCGGCGCAGCACGAATTCGACGGCGACGCTGCCGCCGGCCGCCACCGCGACCTTGCGGAAATCCTTCAGTTCGCGCACCGGGCGGGTGACGCTGGCGCTGCGGTCGCGTACGTACAGTTGCACCACTTCCTCCGCATCGCGCGTGCCGCGGTTGTGGATGCGCGCGCTGATCCGCAGCGTACCGTTGGCGGCGAGTCGCGCATCGCTCAGCGCCAGTTCGCCGTATTCGATGCGGCCGTAGGTCAGGCCGTGGCCGAACGGGAACAGCGCGGCGTTGGGCGCGGTGCGGTAGTGGGTCTTGTACGGCTGCAGCGCGTCCGGACGCGGGTCGGGGCGGCCGCTGGGCTTGTGCGTGTAGCTGTACGGCACTTGCCCGGCTGCATGCGGGAAGCTCACCGGCAGGCGCCCGGACGGACCGTGCGTGCCGAACAGGATGTCGGCCAGCGCCGTGCCGGAAGCCGATCCCAGGAACCAGCTCACCAGGATCGCCGGCGCTTCCAGCACCGCGCCGTCGAGCACCAGCGCGCGGCCGTTGCTGAGCACCACCACCACCGGCGTGCCGGTCGCCGCTACCGCGGCCAGCAGCGATTGCTGCGCCGGCGGAATGACGATCTCGGTGCGCGACTGCGCTTCGCCGGAATAGCGCAGCGGTTCGCCGATCGCCAGCACCGCCACGTCGGCGCCGACCGCGGCGGCGACCGCGGCCTGCACGCCGCCGGGCAGGCTGTGTTCGAACGCGCAGCCTTCCACCACCTGCAGCGCGTCGTGGTCGGCCAGTTGCGCGCGCAGCGCGGTGGCCAGGTCGTTGCCGCTGTCGTCGCCGCCGAACAACGTCCACGGGCCGGCACTGTCCACCCAGTTGGCGGCCATTGGCCCGATCAGCGCGATGCGCTGGCCGCGGCGCTTGAGCGGCAACAGCTCGCCGTCGTTCTTCAGCAGCACCACCGACTTGCGCGCCGCCTCGCGCGCCAGCGCCAGCGTTTCCGGGCGCCGCTGCCGCGCCTGCGCGCGCTCGGGCACGATGCGCAGGAACGGGTCGTCGAACAGGCCGAGGTCGGCCTTGAACCGCAGCACGCGGCGCACCGAGGCGTCGAGTTGCGCCATCGTCACCGCGCCATCGGCGACCAGGCCGGGCAGGTGCTGCAGGTACAGTCCGCTCTGCATGCTGATGTCCACCCCGGCCAGGAACGCCAGCCGTGCCGCATCGCGCGCATCCTTGGCGAAGCCATGCGCGATCAGTTCCTGGTCGCCGGTGTAGTCGGACACCACCAGCCCGCGGTAATTCCATTCGCCGCGCAGCACCTCGCTCAACAGCCAGGTGTTGGCGGTGGCGGGAATGCCGGCGATCTCGTTGAACGCGGCCATCGTGGTCACCGCGCCGGCGTCGAACGCGGCCTGGAACGGCGGGAAATACACCTCGCGCAGGGTGCGCTCGGAGATGTCGACGGTGTTGTAGTCGAGCCCGGCCTCGGCCGCGCCGTAGGCGGCGAAATGCTTGGGGCAGGCGGCCAGCGCATCGGCGTGTCCGATGCCCTCGCCCTGGAAGCCGCGCACCCGTGCCTGGGCGAAGCGGCGGCCGAGCAGCACGTCCTCGCCGCTGCCCTCCACGCCGCGGCCCCAGCGCGCGTCGCGGGCGATATCGACCATCGGCGCGAAGGTCCAGTCGATGCCGACCGCGCTGGCTTCCAGCGCCGCCGCGCGCGCGGTGCGCTGCGCCAGCTCCGGCTCGAAGCTGGCGGCTTCGGCCAGCGGCACCGGGAACACGGTGGTGAAGCCATGGATCACGTCGGCGGCGAACAGCAGCGGGATCTGCAGCCGGCTCTGCAGCGCGGCCTGTTGCAGCTGCTGGTGCCAGCGCACATTGGAGCCGTTGAAGATGCCGGTCAGGCGCCCGGCGCGCGCCGCGGCCAGCTGGCCTTCGGCGGTGGGGCGCACGTTGACCGGATTGGCCGCCGCCGCGGCATCGGTCTGCTGCGCCGAGCCGGACAGGGTCAGCTGCCCGGCCTTCTCCTCCACGGTCATGCGCGCGATCAGCGCATCGATGAAGGCCGGGGTCTTCGCCGCGTTGCGCGGCAAGGCGAAGCCCATCGGCACCTGCGACAGCAACGCGAACGAACCGGCGCCGAGCAACAGCCCGCGCCGCGTGGTGCGAAACGCCATGTGCGACTCCCCGTCAGTCCAGACGCAACGCTAACGGATCGACCAGGAAAAGCTGTGATGCGGTGCACGATGGGCAGCGGCGTCAGGCGGTCCCAGGATGCTGGGCGATTGGCCCGGAAGCGCCACGACGATGTGTGGTTCGCTGCACCAGGGCTCGCTGCTGTCGCCGGCATTTGCGATGCGGTCTCGCAACAGCCCTCTTTCGGGCGGGTTCAAGCCTGGTACCACTCCAACGCATCCAGAAATTGCGCGGCCTGCGCGGCGCTGCCCAGATACGACGCCAGGGACGAGACGACCGCCGCTCGCGCCGTTGCGAGCAGTTCGTCGGTGTCGTCGAACGCGTCGTCGCCCAGTTCCGCCATGGCGTTGGCGATGGTGGCCAGGCCGCCGAATGCGCTGTCCAGGCTGGCCGCCAGCCGCTTCGGTTGCCACGCGCCGGCACCGTGAAACGCGAACAGCACCTCGCCGCTGGCGACGTCGAGAATGAAAGGATCCGCGCCCTGGTCGGCGACCACCAGCCACTGTTCGCTCCAGTCCGCAAGGCGTTCGCCGCTGACGGCATTCCACCGGTATCCGGCTTGCAGTTGCCAGAGCTTGTGCAGCGGCGGAATGTCGACCGGGTTGCCGCCGATGTCGAGCGACACGCCGGTCGGGCCCACGTGCGCGTGGTAGGTCTCGCCCCACGGCCCCACCTGCGCATAGAAATCGGCGAGCGTCGCCGGCAGCGGGATCGGTCCCTGCCAGTCGGACGCCGGTTGCGGGCGTAGCTCGCCCCAGGGGGCGAGCAGGGTGCGAAGCGCGGTGTAGGACATCGGTTTCCTGCGGCAGTCGGGATGGCCGACAGTATGCCCGCGCACGCGGTGTGCCAGGCGCGGTGCGCGGTCGTGCAGCGCCGTATTGTCGCGCTGCGTGCATCCGCGCCGCGCGTGGCGTACGCCGCGGCTATCCGCTTCCCTCAGAAGTCGAGGCCGACGGCGCGCGCGGCGCTCGCTTCGGGCATATAGACCCGTTCGTGCGGCAAGCACAGCGACGCCTCGCCGTGGCGCAAGTTGGCGGCCTGTGCGTGCACGAAGTCGGTGATGTCGGCGATCGTCATGGCCTGCTGCGCGCCGTAGCGGCGCAGCGCCTCGCCGCGCAGGCCCAGTTGCAATGCGCGACGTTCCAGTGGGGTGCCGTCGGGCGCATGGTCGGGGTCCCATTGCAGGCGCACGTCGGAATGGCGGATCGCGGCCTGCCACTCGCCGTGGCTGGAAAAGCGCGACGGATCGAACGCGGAAGGAACCGCCGCGCGCAACAGCGCATCGAAGAACGCACGCGGCAGACGCACCGCCAGGATCCGTTCCTGTCCTTCCTTTTGCGCCCATCCCGAGCGATACATCATCCACAGGAAGTTCGGTTTGATCCAGCTCATCCGTTCGTAGCTGAATTCCCCGCCGAAGCGTTGCTGCGCGACCGCAAACTGCGCGATCGACGGGCGGTACGCCTGGTAGACGACGATCGACTCGGCGTCGAAGTGCGCCAGGATGTGGCGGCCCTGCCGCGGCCAGGTGGCTTGCAATGCCACGTACGTTGCTTGTTTCATCACTGCGGAAGTGTACGCAGATGCGCTGCCGGGGGCGATTGCGCTGGTCACGGGCGCGCGAACTTGGCGCGCGATCGCGTGCCGCCACGCAGGTGCCTCGCGCGGCGACCTGGCGCGTTGGCGCGCGCTACCGCCGGTCGTTTGCCGCAACCTGCGCGTCGCGCGCATTGTCGCGTTGCGCCAGGTCCTTGCCGATGCCGTAGCCGAAGGCGACGAGCAGGAACAGGAGCACGAGCCCGGCGTACAGCTGTCCCTGGCGCGTGTCGTTGTGCAGCGCCAGGATGGCGAGGCAGACCAGGGCCGCGCTGAAGTACAGCGGGCTAACGCACAGGCCGAGTACCACGAACAGGCTGATGGCGCCGGAGAGAGCGGGCGCGACGGTTTTGTTGGCGGACATCAGGATTCTTCCTTGTTGGCGTGGCCCAGGACGGTCGCGCAGCGTGGTCGACTGCGCGGGTGCGGTGCGGCGGCATCGGCCGCCGCGTCGAGCATCGCCTGCGTGGCGGGGGCGGTCAAGCCAGGCGCGGGCGCTCCGATTTCCCCGCGCTGGCGCTGCCGCGCGGACAGTGTTGGGGGCGCCCGCTCGCGCGTCCGGCCCGCTACGACGTTTTGCCGTGCAACGCCGCCGCCGCAGGCCACCCCCGACTACAGCGCCGAGCGCGCCATGTCGATCACGAAGCGATAGTGCACGTCGCCTTTCTGCAGCCGCGCGAAGGCTTCGTTGATCTGCTCCATCGCCAACATCACCGGGCGGAATTCCAAATGGTCCGGCATGCCCAGCGCGCACAAGGTGCCGTCCAGCTTCAATGCCAACAGCATCGCGTCCATCGGGTAGGCCGAGGACACCGTGTCGAGAATGAAATCGAAGCGGTACGCCTGCGCCTGCATCTGCGCCGGATCGGTGGACAGCACCACTTCGTGCGCGCCCAGGCGCTGCGCTTCGGCGGCTTTCTTCGGCGAGGTGGTGAAGGCGACCACGTGCGCGCCCAGCGCGCGCGCGAACTTCACCCCCAGATGGCCGAGCCCACCGATGCCGACCACGCCCACGGTGCTGCCGGGACCCACCTGCCAGTGCCGCAGCGGCGAGTAGGTGGTGATGCCCGCGCACAGCAGCGGCGCCGCCGCGGCCGGATCCAGGCCTTCGGGCAGCGGATAGACGAAGTGCGCGTCGGCCACGTAGTACTCGGCATAGCCGCCGCGGGTGCGGCTGCCGTCGATGCGGTCGGTGCCGTCGAAGGTGAGGGTGGGGAATTCGCGGCAGTACACCTCCATCTGCGCGCGGCACGGTTCGCACACGCGGCAGGAGTCGACGATGGTGCCGATCATCACCCGCTGGCCGACCGCGAACTCGGACACCGCCGCGCCCACTTCCACTACTTCGCCGACGATCTCGTGGCCGGGGACCAGCGGGAATTCGCCGCCCCAGTGGTTCACCGAGTGCAGGTCGGAATGGCAGACGCCGGCGAACAGCACCTTTACCGCCACGTCGCGTTCGCGCACCGCGCGGCGCTCGAAATGCCACGGCACCATCGCGCCGCCTTTTTCCAGGGCGGCGTAGGCGCGGGTGGGGCGGGGCTGGGCAGGTAGGGCGATCGCGTTCATGAGGGGCTCCGGTGCTTTACAATTTGGCTGGAAATGTAAGAGTGACAACTTTACAAATTATGTCAAGTGTAAAATCCGCTTCGCCCGTTGCGGCTCTGCCGAGCAAGGAGACGCGCATCATGGATGCCGCCTTCCAGCTGTTCCTGCGCCATGGCTACCGCAAGGTCAGCATCGGCGACATCGCCGAGGCGGCGCAGATGTCGCGGCCGTCGCTGTACGCGTCGTTCCCGAACAAGGAGGCGATCTTCGCGGCGATGGTGCTGCGTCAGCGCGACCGCTGCCTGGCCGAATCCGCTGCGCGCTTGCGGCCTGGACAGGATCTGGAAGCGCGGCTGCGGCAGCTGTTCGACATCTGGGTGCTGGAGCCGACGGCCTCGGTGATCGATTCGGAGAACGGCATCGAACTGCTGGCCAAGTGCGGCGACTACGCGCCGGAGGCGCTGGCCGCGCTGTACGCAGAGCTGGAGGCGCAACTGGTGGCGACGCTGCAGCCGGAAGTGCATGCGCCAGCGGCGATGTCGGCGGCGGACATCGCCTACATCCTGCGCCTGGCCACCACCAGCCTGAAGGCCTCGGCCGACAACGAGGGCGATTTGCGGCGTTTGATCGGCGGGCTGATCGCGATGACGCTGGCGACGGTGCGCGCGGGGGAGGGGGCAGGCAAGCCTGTGGTGGCGTCGGCGTCGGCGTCGGCGTCGGCGAAGCGGAAGCGTGGCGGCGGCTGAGTCGGTGGGCGTTGGATCATCGCGATCTGCGCTGCGGGCTTTTTCTTCGAGTAAGCAAGGCTTCGGCGCCGATCCTGTTCGAAGCCGTGAAGTGCGCCGCTTCGTTCGTCGCGACTGAAGTCGCTCCCACAGGGGGGCTTGCGGCGAGCTGGCTGGGTGCACTGTGGGAGGGGCTTCAGCCCCGACTGCATGAGGCTGGAAGTCGCGCGGCTTCCTGGCTTTTGTGTTGCGGTGGAGGTTTGTGGTGGAGTCGCGGCCGGTCTTTCATCCATCACAGGCTGATAGGCGCGCTGCTTGGTTTGTCGCGGCTGAAGCCGCTCCTACAGGGGCTTGCGGTGGGCTGGCGGTGTGCATTGGGGGAGGGGCTTCAGCCCCGACTGCAGGGTGGTGGGGATCGCGCGGCTTCTTCGCTGAATTGCTCAGTCTTGCTGCGGTCGCAAGTCGCGCGATGAGACGCGGCCTGGCTACGCTGGCGATCCGTTTTTCTTCGGAGTTCCGTGCATGAGCCGACGTTCCGGCAGCGCCGATCTGCCCCTGCACGGTGGCCGCGTGCCGCATTGGCTGGGCGAGCGCATGACCCGGCTCGGCGCGGTGATGTGCCAGGCCATCGTGCACAGCTATGGCCGCGACGAACTGCTGCGGCGCCTGGCGCATCCGTTCTGGTTCCAGTCGCTGGGCGCGGTGATGGGCATGGACTGGCATTCCTCGGGCATCACCACCAGTGTGCTGGGCGCGCTGAAGCGCGGGCTGACGCCGCTGTCCGCCGAATTGGGCATCCACGTGTGCGGTGGGCGCGGGCGGCATTCGCGCGCCACGCCCGATGAGTTGTGCGCGGTGGGCGAGCGTACCGGGCTGGACGGCGTCGGCCTGGCGCGCGCCAGCCGGCTGGTGGCGAAGGTGGACAGCGCCGCGGTGCAGGACGGGTTCGATCTGTATCTGCACGGTTTCATCGTCAGCGACGACGGGCAGTGGGTGGTGGTGCAGCAGGGCATGAACGGGGCCAGCAAGCAGGCACGGCGCTATCACTGGCTGTCCGAAGGGCTGAGCAGCTTCGTCGATGCGCCGCATGCGGCGATCGACGGGCCGGGGCAGGGCCGCATCGTCAATCTCGCCGACCATCGCGCGGCCGCGTCGCGGGCGGCGCAGGTGGAACTGCTGCAGGCGCTGGGGCCGGACCGGATCGCGCAGGAATACGGCGCGTTGCAAGCGTCTTCGGCGAACGCGGCGGCGTCCGCGCCGCGTGCGCCGACAGTCGCCGGCGCGAACTCGGTGCACGGTGCGATGGCCGCCGCGCATGCGGCGCCGGGCGCGCGCAACGTGGCGGCCGACGCGCTGTTCGCGCCGAGCGGCGACCTGTTCGCCGCCACGCCCGAGGCGATGCCGGCGCGCAGGCCGCCCGGTCTGCCGCACCTGTCGCTGCCCGACCACCACGACGTGCGTGGCAGCGACATCGTGACCCGGCGCCTGCACGGCAACCTGGCCGCGGCGGCCGAATGCGGGCCGCAGGATTTCACCGAACTGCTGCAGGTCCCGGGCGTCGGCGCGCGCACCGTGCGCGCACTGGCGCTGGTGGCCGAGGTGCTGCACGGCGCGCCGTGCCGGTTCACCGATCCGGCACGGTTCTCGATGGCGCATGGCGGCAAGGATGGGCATCCGTTCCCGGTGCCGACCCGCGTCTACGACCACACCATCGGTGTGCTCAAGACCGCGGTGGCGCAGGCCAAGCTGGGCCGCGAGGAAAAGCTGGAGGCGATCCGCCGGCTGGATGCGCAGGCGCGCCTGCTCGAGCCGCACGCGCGCGGGCCGTCGGTGGAGGCGTTGATCGCCGAGGAGCGGCGCGCGTCGCACGGGTACGGCGGGCGCAGCGTGTTCGGCTGGGAGCCTGCTCCGGCCGACGCGGCGAGTGCCGCCGGCGATGCGCCAACCCGACGCGTGCGTCGCCAGTAGCTCGCTGCACCAGGAGCGGTGCGCGCGCCGGCAGCGGCGCGCGGGAGTCCGATCGTCAGGCAATGCCAGGCGCTTGGTGCGCTGGCCGACGTCCGGCGCGGACGAAGCGCGAGATCTGCCGGCAGCCAGGGATGACGACTTCGGGAACATCGCCCAGGAAACGTCGCGCGGCACCGGCAATGCGATGCGCGCGCAGCGTGGCCGCCGGATCTGACGAACCGCGCTGCGGTGGCGACATGGCGGCGTGTATCGCGTCTTGCCAGGGCGGGTGAGCGGCACGTTCGAACGCAAGTGCGGTCTGTCTTGCGTATCGTCCGGGCATGTCGAGCCGCGCGCGCACGTGTCGGCCGGCGTGTGCTCGCGGCATCGCACCGCTGCGCACCCGCAAAGCGCACCACGCGCAGTGCACATCGGCTTCGCATGGTTTATGCCGGTTCTTTACTTTTTGCTTGTTACACCTGTGGCGATGGCCAGTTCCGGCCGCATGCAGGAGAACGACATGCCGACGCAATCCACCACCGCCCGCGCCAAGCGCGCCAAGCGCGAAGGCAAGGCGGGCAGCACCCAGGCCGGCGAATTCGTCCGCGAGGAGATCGACCGGGTGCGCGAGGGCAAGACCACGGTGAAATCGACCAAGCAGGCGATCGCCATCGGCCTGTCCAAGGCGCGCCGTGCCGGGGTCAAGACCGGTGCGTCCAAGACCGCTTCCAAGTCCACCAAGAAGAAGGTCGCGCAGGAAGAGGCGAAGGGCGGCAAGGCCGGCGCGCCGTCGCCGACGCGTTCGCGCGGTGCCAAGAAAGCCCTGAAGACCGCCAGCAAGGGCAAGACCGCCACGCGGACCGTGGGCAAGAAGGCTTTGTCCACGCAGGCCAAGACGGCGGCCAAGAAGCGCACCGCCAGCAGCCGTTCGGCCGCGGCGAAGAAAGCCGCACAGACCAAGGGCGCCAGCGTGCGCAAGAGCGCGGCGAAGAAGGCGGCGCGGACGCGGGCGAAGAAGGCCGCGAGCGGTGCCTCCACTGCAAGGAAACCTGCGGCGAAGAAGACGGCGGCCACGAAGCGCGCGCCGCGCAAGCGTGCTGCGAAGAAGGCCGCTGCGCGGTAGGGGGCAAAGGCCTTGGCGGAGGCTTCTTTCAATTCCTCACTCTCTTGTAGGAGCGGCTTCAGCCGCGACAGACTCTACGGACAGAGCCTGTCGCGGCTGAAGCCGCTCCTACAACGGCGGGCGTGAGGCGGCGCCTACAATTCGGTGTATTTGGTGATGCGGCCCTTGGCGCGGTCCACCGGGTACTTGGCGGCATTGACCTGCATCTTCTGCCGCGCCGCTTCGATCGGGTCGATGCCCAGCTTGTCGCACAGCTGCAGCAGGTACAGCAGCACGTCGGCGACTTCGCTGCCGACCTGGGCCTTCTTGTCGTCCGACAGTTGCCGGCTCTGCTCGTCGGTGAGCCACTGGAAATGCTCGAGCAGTTCCGACGCCTCGACCGACAGCGCCGCGGCCAGATTGCGCGGGGTGTGGAACTGGCCCCAGTCGCGTGCGTCGGCGAACGCGCGCTGGGCGGCTTGCAGGTCGTGGAGGCTGTCGGGCATGGGCTGGATCCGCGGGCGGGAACGCGCATGGTAATGCACCACCGGATCCGCTCGCGGCGGCCGCGGCGCGGCCTCAGTGGCCGCTTTCCTCGCGCCAGCGGGCGATGGCATCGGATACCGCTTCGCCGTGATCGCGCGACACATCGCGCGGGTGCCGCGGCGACGCGGTGTCGCGGATGCGCGTGGCCAGGGCGTCGCAGGCGGCGTGTCCGCCCTGCTGCACCTGTGCGCATTCGTCGGGGTCGAGCCGGATCAACAGCGAGTAGCCGAACGCGGACGCGCTGCAGTTCACGTCCAGAAAGCGCTCCGCGCCGGATTGCAGCAGGAACCAGGCATGCGCGGCGTGGTCCAGTACGCGGAAGTGCGCGGCGCTCATGACGCGGCTGCCTGGTGGCGCGTTCCGTTCGCGCAGGGGCCGTGACGACGCGGGAGGGGCGGGAGCGCGACGTGAGTGCGGCCGAGCGGGCAGGGCTGGGTGTGCATTGTCATGCGCATAGCCTATCCCGATCGCGTCGACGGGCCTCAGCGCTTGCTCGATCCAGATCGATGTCGTCTGTGCGGGCGTCTGCCGGTGATTTCGGGTCTTCGCTCGCGAAGGGCTTGGTCGGTCATGCCCGTCGCGACTGAAGTCGCTCCCACAGTGTCGGGGATCTCTGTAAAAAAACGCTTGCCGACAGGCCCCGGTCGCGGAAGCGGCGCCGCCGTCAGCGCACCTTGCAGCCGAACAGCGACAGGTCGATGGCGTTGGCCATGCGCGCGTAGCCGGCGTCGTTGGGATGCAGGTGGTCGCGGGTGATGGCGGCCGGCAGCGATTCGGGGTTGTCGGGCATGCGCAGGATCGCGTCGAAGTCGATCACCGCATCGAACGTCTTGCCGTCGCGGATGAAGGCGTTCAAGGCCTGGCGCGTGGCGGCGGACACGGGTTCGTAGCGTTCCGATGCGCCGAACGGGGTCAGCGTCGCCCCGATCGTGGCGATGCCGTGCTGGCGCAGGCGTTCGACCACTTGCCGGTAGCCCAGTTGCATGTCCGCCGCGGTGCGTCCGGGCGCGAACGCCGGCGGCCCGCTGTGGCGGATGTCGTTGATGCCTTCGAACAGCAGCACCTGGTCGACGCCGGGCAGCGCCAGCACGTCGCGGTCCAGGCGCGCGAGGGCGCTGGGGCTGCGGCCGGCGTCGAGCAGCTTGTTGCCGCTGATGCCGGCGTTGAGCACCACCACCTGGCCCGGGCAGGCCTGCTCCAGGCGCTTGCCCAGCAGCGCCGGCCAGTCGCCGTTGCTGCCGCGCGCGGCGGTGGCGCCTTCGGTGATCGAATCGCCCAGCGCCACCACCACCCGCGGCGCTGCGGTGGTCTGCGCATACACCGCCGACACCACGTTCTGCCGGTAGCTCAGCGCGGTGGCGTCGCTCACGTCGACATCGCCCTCGGCCACGCGCACCGCCGTGCGGCGCACCGCCGGCCGCGTGGCCTCCGGGAAATACAGCGTCAGCGCGATCTCGGCCAAGGCCGGCGCGCGCAGCGCCACCGGATCGCTGAGCAGGACGCCGCCGGGCGGCAGCACGATCTCGCGGCGGCCGTCGAACAGGACCGGCTGCGCCGGCCGGGCGGCACCGGCCAGGCGCACCGATGCCGCGCCGATCTTCAGCGGCGCGGTGCCCAGTTCGTTGCTGATGCGGAAGCGCAAGGCCTGCGCGGCGGTGCCCAGGCGCATGTCCTGGCGCACGCTCTGCCGCTCGAACTGCAAGGAGCTGCCGGCCGGACCGTCGAGCCGGTCCGGCGTGGGCGAGGCGATCCACGCCGGCAGCCAATGCGCGGCTTGCTGCGCCGCCGCCGGCAGCGCCATGCACAGCGCGAGCGCGGCGGCGACCGCGCCCCTCCACAACAACGGCCGCAAGGGCGGGAATCGCAACGACATGAGCGTGGCTCCTACGCGTTCGGGTCAGGAAAAATACACGCCGCCGTTGACGTCGAGATTGGCGCCATTGATGAAGCTCGCGGCATCGGAGGCCAGGTACAGCGCCGCGTCGGCGGCTTCCTCGGCACGGCCTTCGCGGCGCAGCGGGGTGGCGTTGGCGACGAAGGCGCGCACTTCCGGCTTGGTGAAGTCGTCGTGGAAGCGGGTGGCGATCATGCCGCAGCACAGCGCATTGACGCGGATGCCGCGCGGGCCCAGTTCCTTGGCCATCGCCCGCGAGAAGGTCATCACCGCGGCCTTGGCGGTGGCGTAGATCGCCGCGCCGGGACCGCCGCCGTCGCGTCCGGCCAGCGAGGCGAAATTGACGATCGCGCCGCCTTCGGCCATGTGCGGCGCCACCGCCTGCGTGGTCAGGTACACCGACTTCAGGTTGAGGTCCATGACCTGGTGGAAGAAGGCTTCGTCGATGTCGGCCAGCGGCTTGCGCGCGAGCATGCCGCCGGCGACGTTGACCAGCACGTCGATGCGCTGGCCGAACGCCTGTTGCGTCGCCGCGACCAGCCCGGCCACGGCCTGCGCGTCGGCGGCGTCGGCGCGGTGCACGATGGCCTGGCCGCCGGCGGCCTGGATCTGGCGCAGGGTTTCCTCCGCGCTGGCCGCGTCGTTGGCGTAGTTGATGCACACCTTGGCGCCGGCCGCGGCCAGCTTCAGCGAAACCTCGCGGCCGATGTCGCGGCCGCCGCCGGTGACGATGGCCACCTTGTCTTGGAATTGCATGCGCGATGAGTCCTTGCGTTGTGGGGAAAGGGGATGCGATCAGCCGCCGGTGGCGGGATCGTCGAGTTTTTCGATGCGGCCGGTCACCAGCCACAGCGCGGCCAGCGAGGCCGGCACCAGCGCGGCGACGAGAATGAACATCGGCGCATAGGAGTGGGCGGTCATCACCGGCACCAGCCAGGTGGTGATCAGGGTGCCGGCCACCGCGGCCATGCCGCCGATGCCGGCCAGCGAGCCGACCGACTTGCCGTCGAACAGGTCGCCGGGCAGGGTCTGGATGTTGCCGATCGCGATCTGGAAACCGAACAGCACCGCGGCGATGGTCAGCACCGCGATGGTCGGATCGGCGGCGAGGACCGCGCCGAGCAGGGCCGGGGCCATGATTGCGCCGCCCAGGGTGATGGTCCATTTGCGCGCGCGATCCACGCTCCAGCCGGCCGCGATCAGGCGCCCGGACAGCCAGCCGCCGGACAGGCTGCCGAGCATCGCGCCGACGAACGGCACCCAGGCGAACGCGCCGATCTGCTTGATGTCGAAATGGAAGGTCTCGGCCAGGTAGATCGGCAGCCACGACACGAACAGCCACCAGATCGGGTCGATGAAGAAGCGCGACAGCACGATGCCCCAGCTCTGCCGGTGCGACATGATCTGGCGCAGGCTCGGCAGGTAGGCCGGCTTGTCCGCGGCGCTGCCGTCGGCCGGCGCGTCCAGGATCAGCGCGCGTTCGGCGGCATCCACCCAGGGGTGTTTGTCGGGGCCGGCGCGGTAGATCACCAGCCACGGCAGCAGCCACACGAAGCCGAGCGCGCCGACCAGCACGAAGGTGCCCTTCCAGCCCAGCCACAGGAACAGCAGCGCGATCAGCGGCGCCGACACGATCGCGCCGATCGAGGCGCCGGCGTTGAAGATGCCCTGCGCCAGCGCGCGCTCGCGCGCCGGGAACCACTCGGCGTTGGCCTTCACCGCGCCCGGCCAGGCGCCGGCCTCGCTGATGCCGAGCATCGCCCGCACGATGCTGAAGGAGACGATCGAATGGGTCAGCGCATGCAGCGCGATCGAGATCGACCACACCGCGATCGACAGCGCGAAGCCCATGCGCGTGCCGATGATGTCGAACAGGCGCCCGAACACGAACTGGCCGGCGGCGTAGAACAGCATGAAGATGGTCACCAGCAGCGCGTAGTCTTCCTTGGTCGCGCCGATGTCCTGCGAGATCGCCGGCCACATCACCGCCAGCGCGTTGCGGTCGATGTAGTTGATCACCGTGGCCACCGCGATCAGGCCCACGATCATCCAGCGCACCGCGCTGCGCTTGGTTGGTCTTGCCGCGCCTGCACCGGACATGGGCGTGCTCATTTGCCGCCCGCCGCGCGGTCGAAGCGCGCGTAGCCGCCGCGCCACGTGTAGCGCTGGCCCTGCGCCTGCACGCTGTGTTCGCGCTCGGCGGCGGCATCGTCGGCCACCGCCAGCGCCAGGGTCTTGCCCGAGGCCAGGGTCAGCACGATCACCTCGGCATCGTCGCCGCGCACGCGGGCGATGGCGCGGATGCGGCTGTCGGCGCCGTGCACGTATTCGGCGGTGCCGTTGTATTCGCCGTGCGGTTCCAGCACGCCGAAGAAGCTCACGTCGGCCTGGCCGTCCACGCGCTGCAGCAGCATCGGTTCGCGGCGCAGGTTGAAGTCCGGATCGTTGGCGCCGCTCTCGGCCAGGATCGCGCGCGACGGCGCGCTGCTGCTGAAGCGATACGTGTAGAAGCGCCCGTCCAGCAGCCAGCTCAGGCTGCGCGGCGCCGGCGACGCGTCGCTGCTCGCGTCCACCCACAGGTGCTGGTAGCCGTTGGCCTTGCCCAGCACCGGGCGTTCGGCCAGCGCGCGCTTGGCGTCGAAGCCGACCTGCATGATGTGGCCGTTGAAATGCAGCGGCAGGTCGTAACGCGCCGGCTTGGCGCCGTGCACGCGCAGCAGGTCGATCACGATCGGCAGGCCGAGATCCGGATGCGTCAGCAGCGCCTGGGTGCGGGTGAAGCTGACGCCTTCGTAGGCGTGATCCATGCGCGCGGACACGATCTGGGTGTCGGTGTCGCGGGCGAACAGCAGCGGCGTCGGCGCGTAGTCCTCGCCCACCCGCCAGTCGCCATCGAAGTGGCTGCGCTCGTTCACCACCAGCGTGTTGTGCGCCACCGTGGTCTTGGCCCAGCTGGTGTTCTCCGGCAGGTAGATGCCGCCGGACTTGGCTTCCACGTTGAGGAAGCGTGCCGCGCCGTAGTCGGTGACCACGCGCTGGCCGTTGTCGTAGAACAGCCAGTTCAACTTGTCGAAGTGGCCGTGGCCCATGCCCTGCGAGGTGTTCTTCATCACCAGGGTCTGGCCGTCCTCGCCACCGGCGCGCAGGATCGCCAGCGCGCCGTGATCGCCGTCGGCGCCGTCGCGCAGCAGCGCGGAGCTGAACGCGAACGGCTTGGCCTTGTCCTGCGCCAGCGCCACGGCCACGCCCAGGCCCTCGGGGGTCAGCAGCACGCGCTGCTGGCGTTGCGCGATCGACAGCAGCTGCGCGTCGTGGGTCTGCGCGTAGGCGATGCCGAGGCCGGCGACCAGTTCCTCGGTGTCCAGGCCCTTGTCCAGGATCGCGTCGTTGATCGGGAAGAAGTAGCCGGCGTAGCTGCTCTGCACCAGCGTATCGACCGCCTTCAGCAGTACGCCGTCGCGGCGCTGGAAGATCTTCTGCTGCGGCTGGTTGCGTTCGATCGCGCTGGCGAACAGCACGAACGGCGCCAACGCGTAGCGCTGGTAGTAGGGGCCTTCGGCGTAGTAGCCGTCGGGCGAGAACAGTTGATCGATCTGCTTGAGGAAGCCGGCGTTGCCGTCCTGCCTGCTGCCGCGCAACGCCTTGTCGACCAGCGTCCGGTCGCGCAGCACGTAGCCGGTCATGCCGACCGCGGCCACCGCCCAGGTGGCGTGGTTGTGGATCTTGTCGAAGTTGTCCGCGCTCTCGTCGCACAGGAAGTGCGCCATGCGCCGGAACACCTGCTGGTCGATGGTGTCGCGATCGGCAGGGGTGAGGCTGTCGCGGATCGCGTCGTAGCCCTGCGCGGCGTAGACCAGCCACACCGAGTCGTTGAGCGATTGCCAGAACAGCCGGCCCGGCACCTGGCCGCGCCCGGCCGGATGCGCGCCCAGGGTCGGGTACAGCGTGGCGTAGGCCAGCAGCAGGTCGCGCGCGTAGTCGGCGTAGGCGCGCTCGCCGGTGAGCCGGTACAGCGCGCCGGCGGCCTGGATCGCCTGGTAGTTGCGCTTGTGCTGCTCGTGGCTGGCGCCGCCGCCGGGGTCCTTCGGCAGCGGCACGTCGATGCCGGCCTGCATCGCCTTGCGCAGGCTGGCTTCGGCGCGCGCCTGCTCGCGCGCGAACAGCGGATAGCGCGCGCCATCGCTGGCCATCTGCCGCCATTGCGCGGCGGTGACCAGCACCGGGGCGGCGTCGCTGGCGGCATTGTCGCTCGCGGCCCGGGCCGCGGGCGTCGCGGCAGGCGCGGCCCAGGCGGCGGGCGCGCTGGCGGCGACGGCCAGCACCAGCAGCATCAGGCGAGTGGATCGGGTCATAGCAAAGGCTCCGCGCCGGCATCGGCCGGCAGGGCCGGGGTGCCGAGGAATTGGTTGCGGGTGGCGATCAGGTGCGGTGTGCCGGTGGTGCGCACGTCGCTGATCGCGGCGCTGTCGATGAAGTGGTTGTCGCGCAGGAAGGTGCGCTGCACGCCGTGCAGGCGCAGCGACGGCGCATCGGCGCCGCCGACGCGTTCGAAGCGCGAGCGGTCGATCGTCAACACCGGGCCGAAGGTGCTCTCGTCGCGGCCGCCGCGGTACAGATCGACCGCCGGCCCGCCGATGCGGCGGAACTGCGAGTCGGCGATCTCCACGTACGCGGCGTTGTAGGTGCCGCGGTCGTCGGTTTCCGCATGCGCCGACAGCACCGCGCCGGAGACGTCTTCCACCACCACCCGGCGCAGCGCGATGCGTTCGGCCAGGGTGCCCTTGCCCAGCGCGATCACGTCGAAGCCGCGGTTGACGGTGAGGCCGTGGATGCGGCTGTCCTCGACGATCAGGTCGTAGTTGGCGGCATTGGAACCGGGCGCGGTGCGGACCACCGCATTGCCCACTTCGTCCGGCGCGGCACTGCCGTCGATCTGCAGCCGCGCCAGCTTCAGCGCGCCGCCGGCCTCGATCTGGAACAGCGTGGCGCGCGAGAACGCGATCTGCGCCTGGCCGCGGGCCGGGCCTTCGACGCTGAGCGGATGGCGCAGCGCCAGCACCTGGTCGACCTGGTAGCGGCCGGCGTCCAGTTGCAGGCGATCGCCGGCACCGGCGGCGGCCACCGCGTGCGCCAGCGTGTCGTTGCCGGGCCGCACGCGCTGGCGGCGGCCGCTGTCCAGCGCCACCGGCACCGTCTCCTTCGCATACCAGGCCACGCCGACGTCGTCGCGCGGCACATAGGTCAGCGCAGGGTCGGCGCCGATGCCGCCGGCGTCCGCCGCGACCAGCAGGCCGGTCGCGGCGCGCGTCATCGTCAGCGTACGGCCGGTCACGCCACCAGGCAGCCGCGGCGAGGCGGCCGGACTCTGCAGGTTGCCGGCGAAGGCGATGCCGGACAGGTCGCCGAGCACGCGCACCGGGTCGTGCTCGGCGACGATCAGGTTGTCGGCGAAATCGCTGTCGATCGGCGCGGCGGTGCGTTCGTCGTCCTTGCCGGCGCCGAAGAACAGCTGCTTGCCGGCGACGAAGGTGTTGTGCTCGATCAGCGCTTGCTGCACCTGCACGTAGCGGTTGGCCGGCGAATCGGGCACGCCGTACATGATGCTCAGCGCCGCCGAATAGCCGTCGCCGGCCAGCCCTTCCAGGTAGTTGTTGCGCACGGTCTGCCTGCGGTTGATGACGCGGATGCCGCCGGTGTCGTCCTTGCCGTCGCCGAAGAACACGTTGTTCTCGACCAGGTTGCCGTCGCCGTGGCGCAGCACCAGCGCGCCGCGCGAGCGCTTGAACACGTTGCCGCGGTAGGTGTTGCCGCCGGACTTGTTGGAGACGATCTCCACTTCGCCGTCGCAGCCTTCGAACCAGTTGTTCTCGACCAGCGAGTTGGAATCGGAACTGGCGTCGTTGCTGGTGCCGATGCGCAGGGTCTCGCCGCCGTTGGCGCCCAGGTTCGGCCGCGGGCCGAACCAGTTGTGGTCGATGCGGTGGCGGTTGTCCAGGCCCTGCACCGCATCGCGGACCACGACCATGGTCGGGCCGGCGTTGTTCTTGCCGACCAGCTGGTTATGGTCGAAGCGGTTGTGGCTATCGTACATCGCCACCCAGTTGTCCGAGCGGCTGCGCTCGGGCTGGTTGAAGCGGTCGACCACGACCCGGGTGATGCGGCTGTGGCGCGCCCGCTCCTTGCTGGAGACGCGGTAGGACAGCACCGCCTCGGTCGGGCTGTAGCCGTCGCGGAACACCAGGTCGCTGACCACCAGATAGGCGCCGGCCATGCGCAGATTGGACTGGCCAGTGATGATGACCTGGCCCGGGGTCTGCGCGCTCAGGCGGATCGGTTGCGCGGCGGTGCCGGTGCCGGCGAACACGATCTGGAAGTCGCGCCACTCGCCGTTGGCCAGGATCACGTGGTCGCCGGGTTGCAGGGAGCCGGTGGCGGCACGGTACTCGGCCGGGGTGGCGACGAGGATGTCGGCGGCATCGGCCTGGCCGGCGGCCAGGGCGAGCAATAGCAGGGCGAAGCGGTTGCACGGGGCGTTCGATGCCATGGTCTGCCTCCTCTCGATGCGTGCCGTGGCGGCGCCGCCGTGGGCCGGATGGTAGCAGAGGTCGAACGCTCGTCAACCAGATCTGCATACCAAAAATCATTTATCTGGAAAGGTAGTTTGGCGCGGAATTCGTGCTGCAAGCGCACATAAAATAAGATCAATTGCACGTACCAATTGGCCTGGACGGATATTTCTACCAATTTGTTGACATTGGTCGGGGACCGGTGAAGGCTCCGCTCCCAAGTCGTAGCCCTTACGGCGTTCACTCGGGAGGAGAGACCATGCGGCACCCCTATGCGGCCCCGTCCGCCAAGCGCGCCGGCGCGCGTTCGTTGCGCAGCGTCCTGGCGTGCGCCATCGCGGCCTCGTTGACCAGCGGCGCGGCCTGGGCGCAGGAGCCGCCCGCCGCTGCGGCCACGACCGCCACGGCGCCGGCGCCGGCAAGCGGGGCGACGACGCTGGACCAGGTCCAGGTCACCGGCATCCGCGGCTCGATCCAGTCCTCGATCAACAAGAAGCGCGACGACACGGTGATCTCCGACGTGCTCTCGGCCGAGGACATCGGCGACCTGCCGGCGCCGTCGCTGGCCGACGCGATCGAGACCCTGACTGGCGCGGCCTCCACCCGCGACAAGACCGGCGCCTCGGAGATCTCCATCCGCGGCCTGGGCGCGTTCCTCAGCAGCACCCAGTTCAACGGCCGCGAGATCACCAACGGCAGCGGCGACCGCTCGGTGAACTTCAACATGTTCCCGGCCGAACTGATCAACACCGTGGCCATCTACAAGACCCAGCGCGCCGACCTGATCGAAGGCGGCGTCGCCGGCACCATCGGCCTGGAGACGGTCAAGCCGCTGGACTACGGCAAGCGCGCGATCCAGTTCGACGGGCGCGGCAGCTGGGCCGAGTACGACAGCAAGTACCGCGACAAGGACGGCATCGGCTGGCGCGGCACCGCCAGCTACATCGACCAGTTCGAATTCGCCAACGGCGGCAAGCTCGGCGTGTCGATCGGCCTGCAGGCGCTGGACGGCACCGATCCGGAAGAGAGCATGACCAGCGGCTCCACCTGGTACGCCTGCGACGGCACCCAGAACGTGCGCAACGCCAATTGCGCCGAGGTCGGCGCCAACGCCATCGCCAACGGCGCGCCGTACTACCTGGTGCCGAGCAGCCGCATCTACCGGCTCAAGCAGGAGCGCAACGACCGCCAGTCCGAGTTCGCCGCGGTGCAGTGGAAACCCAACGAGGTGCTCGAGGTCAATGTCGACTACGAGCACACCGACCGCAACTGGCACGAGAAGCGTTCCGACCTGAGCCTGTCCAACACCCGCCGCGGCATCGTCGATCGGCAGGTCGACGACAACGGCGTGCTGCGCAGCTATTCGGGCAACACCTCGATCGATTCCACCTCGACCCTGTACGACCGCAACGAGGAATACACCGGCGGCGGCCTGAACATCGTGCTGCGCCCGAGCGTGGCCTGGGAGATCGCCACCGACCTGTCCTACTCGCACACCGTGCGCGAGGACACCCAGCGCATGACCCGCCTGCGCGCCAACGCCCGCGACGTCAACAACGCGGTGGTGCCGGGCATCAGCAGCGGCGCCACTGGCTACGTCAACTACGACTGGGACAACCGCGGCGACGTGCCGAGCATCGCGCTCGATCCGGCGTTCGACGTCAACGACTGGGACGCCTATACCGGCGCGGCACGGGTCACCTCCGAAGAGGAGAAGAACGACCACCGCATCCGTGCCGGGCGGTTCGACGTCAGCTACCTGCCCGAGGACGGCCTGCTGACCAAGCTCAGCTTCGGCCTGCGCGCCAGCCAGGCCGACTACCGCTACTTCGACAACACCATCACCACCGACATCGCCTCCAGCGGCGCCGGGCGCGCGCAGATCGTCGCCGCCAACCAGGCCTGCCGCGCGGCGTTCCCGCAGGACGATTTCCTGGACGCGGCCAGCGGCAACACCATCTCCAGCTGGGCCTACTTCGATCCGCGCTGCCTGTACGAAGCGTTCCGCGGCAGCAGCGCCACCGGCGTGGACCCGGACTACATGGATCCGAACAACGTCGACGTGGTGGAGAAGACCAAGGCGCTGTTCCTGATGGCCGACTTCCGCAGCACGCTGTTCGGGCTGCCGGTGTCGGGCAACATGGGCCTGCGCTGGGTCAAGACCGACGTGCGTTCGCAAGGCGTGCGCGCCGACCTGGACCTGATCGACAACGGCGCCGGCACCTTGCGCCTGCAGCCGACCGGCCGCTATCAGACCCTGGTCGCCAAGGCCGGCAACGACAAGCTGCTGCCCAGCGCCAATGCCTCCTTCGAACTGCGCGACAACCTGCTGCTGCGCCTGGCCGGCTACCGGGCGATGTCGCGTCCGGACATCGCCGCGCTGGGCTCGGGCCGCAACGTCAACCTCACCGGCACCGAGAACTTCACCAGCCTGGAAGAAGCGCTGGCCGGCATCACCGCCACCGGCAACCCGGAGGCGAAGCCGTTGATGTCGTGGAACGGCGACGTGTCGCTGGAGTGGTATCCGAACGAGGACAGCATGCTGGCCGGCGCGGTGTACTGGAAGCAGTTCAACGGCGGCACCGAGACCGCGCTGTTCGACGAGACCTTCGTGGTCGATGGACAGAGCGTTACCGTGCCGGTGCCGCGCCAGGTGACCACCGACAAGAAGAGCACGCTGACCGGCTTCGAGCTTAGCGCCGCGCACCGCTTCTCCTACCTGCCCAAACCGCTGGACGGGCTCGGCTTCAAGCTCAGCTACAACTACGCCGACACCGACTACGAGACCCAGGATCCGCGCCTGGGCGAGCAGGTGGATGCGGTCACCGGCACGGTGATCCCGGCGATCGTGGCCCCGGCCGGGCTCAGCGGCTTCTCGCGGCATGTGCTGTCCGGCTCGCTGTACTGGGAACTGGGCCGCTTCGACATGCAGGCGATCGGCAAGTACCGCTCCAAGTACTACCAGGACTTCACCGGCAACACCGCGCAGCAGAACCGTTACTACGACGACAACACCAGCGTGGATTTCCGCGCGCGCTACCGGGTCACCAAGCAGCTGTCGCTGTCGCTGGAACTGATGAACCTGACCAACGAACCGCGCGTCGCATCCCAGCCTGTCTACGGCAACTTCCGCGAGTACGTGAGCTACGGGCGGCGCGCATATTTCGGTGTACGATACAAGTTCTGAACGCAGCGGCGCGGCTCCCGGGTCGCGCCGTTTTTCGAGCCGCAGCAGGCGCCGGCGCGTCGTCCCGGCACCGCTGTGGAATTCACCGACGGGTCCTTAGCGCGAATGTCCGAAAGCCGCCTCTACCAATCCATCGCCGCAAAGATCCTGTCGCTGATCGAATCGGGAGAATTCCCGACCGGTTCGCGGCTGCCGGGCGAGCGCGATCTGGCCGAGCGGTTCGGGGTGAGCCGGGTGACCATCCGCGAGGCGGAGATCGCGCTGGAAGCGCAGGGCTGGATCGCGATCAAGACCGGCTCGGGCGTGTACGTGCGGCCGCGTCCGATCGATGCGCAGGGCGCGCTGCCCGACGTCACCGCCTTCGACCTGACCGCCGCGCGCACGGTGATCGAGGCCGAAGCCGCCGCGCTAGCGGCCGGGCGCCTGACCGATGCCGACATCGAGGAACTGCAGACCCTGGTGACGGCGATGTCCGATCCGGCCACCACCGAGGAAATGGCCGGCGAATACGACCGCCGCTTCCACCTGGCGATCGCGCGCCTGTCCGGCAATCCGGTGGTGGAATACTGCATCCACCTGATCTGGCGCATGCGCAACGAACTGCCGCGGGTGCGCCAGGTGTATGCGCACGTCTGCCACCAGGACGATGCGACCCGCACCGACGAGCATGCCGCGATCCTGGAAGCGCTGAAGACGCGCGATCCGGCGGCCTCGCGCAACGCGATGCGCAATCACTTCCAGCGCCTGTTCGAGTCGATGCTGGAAGCCACCGAGAGCCAGGCCCTGGCCGAGATCCGCCGCCGCACCCAGCAGGACCGCGAGCGCTTCCTGGCCACCACGCGGATCTGAGCCGGGCGCCGCTGCCGGCGTAGCGCAGCCGGTGTCGGCGCTGCGGCGTGATGCGCTTCCGCGCATGCGTGCGCGGCGCGTCGTTGCCGCCGCCATCGGCCATCGCCGGGACGTGTTCGCCTCGCCTTGCGGCGTCCGCCTGTTGCGCAATCGCGCCGCAATCGCGGCCCATTGCGCCACGCGGCGACGGCGCAGTCATCAGCACCTGAACGCCATCGGCGCGCCGTGCGCCGACCGCAGCGTCAACCGCAGCGCGGCTGTGTCTCGCGCAGCGACGCAAGCACGGCGGTCAATCGCGCGCACCGCGCTGCTCGCATTCACGCCTGGCGCTGCCCGCGCCTGTTAAGCATGAAGCCAAGCGGGCTCTTTGGCCCCTCTGGATCATCATGGCGTCCCCCTGGCGTGCGTTGCGTAGACGGCTGCTTCCTTATCGGCGCGGCCTCTCCGGCGTGCGCGCGATGTTCCTGCAGCATGGCCGCATGCGGCCGCTGACCGAGGAGCCGCTGCGCGCGCAACTGCTCAGCGCCGAACAGATGGCCGCGCACGGCGAAGCCCTGGCGCGTAGTCACCGGGTGCGCGGCGGACGCAGTCCCGAGGTGTTGCTGGCGCGGCTGAAACAGAACGAGGACGTGCTGCGCGACGCCCTGGCGATGCTCGCGGCGATGGTCCGCGACGACATCCGCGTCACGCCGGCCGGCGAGTGGCTGCTGGACAACTTCTACTTGGTCGAAGAACAGATCCTGATCGCGCGGCGCCATCTGCCCGCCGGCTACAGCCGCCAGCTCCCGGCGCTGGCGCAGGGCGCGTCGGCCGGGTTGCCGCGCGTCTATGCGCTGTCGATGGACGCGATCGCCCACGGCGACGGCCGTATCGATGCCGACATGGCCAGCCGCTTCATCGCCGCCTACCAGACGGTGACACCGCTGAAGCTGGGCGAGCTGTGGGCGATTCCGATCATGCTGCGTCTGGGCCTGCTGGAAAACCTGCGTCGGGTCGCGGCGCGAGTGATGCGCGACGGCATCGACCACCGCCTGGCCAGCGACTGGGCCGACCGGCTCAATACCGCTGCCGTGCAGGACCCCAAGAGCGTGGTGCTGGTGGTCGCGGACATGGCGCGCTCGCAGCCGCCGCTGTCCGGCGCGTTCGTGGCCGAACTGGTACGCGGGCTGCACGGGCGCGGCGGGGTGCTGGCGATGCCGGTGACCTGGGTCGAGCAGTGGCTGGCCGACGGCGGCCAGCGCATCGACCAGATGGTGCATGCGGAGAGCCAGCAGCAGGCGGCCGACCAGGTCTCGATCAGCAACAGCATCGCCAGCCTGCGTCTGCTGGCGACGCTGGATTGGCGCGATTTCGTCGAGGAGCTGAGCGCGGTCGAAGCGCACCTGCGTCGCGATCCGCACGGCACCTACGCGCAGATGGACTTCCAGACCCGCGACAGCTACCGGCACAGCGTCGAACTGCTGGCACGGCGCAGCGGCGCCAGCGAGGACGCGGTGGCCGAGTGCGTGCTGCAGCTGGCGCAGGCGGCGGCCGTGGACGACCGGCGCCATGTCGGCTACTACCTGGTCGACGATGGCCAGCGCGACCTGCCGGCGGCGATCGCCGCGCTGCCGCGCGCACGTCGGCGGCCGCACGTGGCGCGGCGCACGCTGCCGCTGCCGGCGTACCTGCTGCCGATCGCGGCCATCGCCGCGTTCGGCAGCTGGAAATTGCTGGCCCAGCTGCATGCGCTGGCCACGGTGCCGGCATGGCTGTGGGCGACGACCGCGCTGCTGGGCGTGCTGGTGTTCAGCGAACTGGGCGTGGCGTTGGTCAACTGGGCGGCGACGCTGCTGGTGGCGCCGCGCACGCTGCCGCGGATGGACTTTTCCAAGGGCATTCCGGCGGGCGCGCGCACCCTGGTGGTGGTGCCGAGCATGCTTAGCGACGCGGCCACGATCGACGAACTGGCCGAAGCGCTGGAAGTGCGGTTCCTGGCCAATCGCGATGTGCAGCTGCATTTCGCATTGCTGACCGATTTCCTGGACGCCGCGCAGGCGACGCTGCCCGGCGACGCGGCGCTGCTCGACCACGCCGCGCAGCACATCGCGCGGCTCAACCAGCGCTATGCGCCGGAACGCGGCGACCGCTTCTTCCTGCTGCACCGCCCGCGCCTGTGGAGCGCCGGCGAGCGCGCCTGGATCGGCCACGAGCGCAAGCGCGGCAAGCTGGCGGCGCTGAACCGGCTGTTGCGCGGCGGCGCGGCCGATGCCGATTTCAGCGCGGCGATCGGCGCGACCGCGCTGCTGGCGCAGGTGCGCTACGTGATCACCCTGGACGCGGACACGCGGCTGCCGCGCGACGCGGCGCGCGAGTTCGTCGCGACCCTGGCGCATCCGCTGAACCGCGCGCGCATCGATCCGGCGCTGGGCCGGGTGACCCGCGGCTACGGCATCCTGCAGCCGAGCGTGGGCAGCAGCATGAGCGGCCATCGCATCACCCGCTACGCGCGCCTGTTCGGCAGCGAACCGGGCATCGACCCGTATACGCGCACCGTGTCCGACGTGTACCAGGACCTGTTCGGCGAAGGCTCGTTCGTCGGCAAGGGCATCTACGACGTGGATGCGTTCGAGCAGGCGCTCGACGGCCGCCTGCCCGACAACCGCATCCTCAGCCACGACCTGCTGGAAGGCTGCTACGCGCGTGCCGGCCTGGTCAGCGATGTGCGCTTGTTCGAGGACTACCCGGCGCGCTATGCGGCCGACGTGAAGCGCCGCGCGCGCTGGATCCGCGGCGACTGGCAGCTGTTGCCGTGGCTGTTGCCGTGGGTGCCCGACGCCGCCGGCCGTTACCGGCGCAATCCGCTCTCGGCGCTGTCGCGCGGCAAGCTGCTGGACAACCTGCGCCGCAGTCTGGTGCCGATCGCCGCCACCGCGTTGCTGGCGACCGGTTGGCTGTGGCTGCCGCGGCCGGCGGCGTGGACCGCCTGGCTGCTGGGCCTGTTCGCGCTGCCGATCGTGGTGCCGGCGCTGCACGACATCGTCGCCAAGCCGGTGGACATGGCCTGGCGCATGCACCTGGGCACGCTGGGCAAGGCCTGGGCGACGCAGCTGCAGCGCGCACTGGTGGCGCTGGCGTGCCTGCCGTACGAGGCCGGCTACGCGGCGTCGGCGATCGTGCGCACGCTGTGGCGCATGCTGGTCAGCCGGCGCCGCCTGCTGCAATGGCATGCATCCGGCGACGTGGCGCGCAGCCTCGGTCGCGGCAATGCGGCGGAGCTGGGCGGGATGGCGCCGTCGGCGCTGTGCGCGCTGGCGCTGCTGGCCGTGCTGGCCTGGCGGCAGCCGCATGCGCTGTGGGTCGCCGCGCCGATCCTGGCGCTGTGGATCGTCGCGCCGGCCGTGATGGCGTGGATGGGCCATTCTGCCGCGCCGCGCCGCGCGCAGCTGGCGCCGCCGCAGCGCGCCTTCCTCGGCCGGCTGTCGCGCCGCACCTGGGCGTTCTTCGAAGTGCACGTGCGCGCGCAGGACCATTGGCTGCCGCCGGACAACGTGCAGGAACATCCGCAACTGGTGGTGGCGCGGCGCACCTCGCCGACCAATATCGGCCTGGCCCTGCTCGGCAATCTGGCCGCCTACGACCTGGGCTACCTGCAGCCGGGCGGGGTGATCGAGCGCACCCGGCTGACCCTGGCGACGATGGAGACGCTGCCGCGCCATCGCGGCCATTTCTACAACTGGTACGACACCGAGACCCTGCTGCCGCTGCCGCCGGCCTATCTGTCGACGGTGGACAGCGGCAACCTGGCCGGGCATCTGCTGACCCTGCGCCAGGGCCTGCTGGCGCTGTGCGATGCGCCGTTGCTGGCCACGGCCACCTTCGACGGGCTGGCCGACACGTTCGGCGTGCTGCGCGAGGCCGCGCACGACAATCCAGCCGCAGCGGCGGTGCCGCATGCGGCGCTGCACGACGTCGATCAGCGCCTGCAGGCGCTGTGCGCGGTCCCGCCGCAGTCGCTGCCGCAGACCTGGCACGCACTGGCTGCGCTGGCCGTGCAGGCGGCCGCGATCGCCGAGCGCTGGCCGCCGCCGGCCGCCGCTACGGAGCAGTCCGCCGACGCGTTGGCGCCGCACTGGCCGCAGGTCCTGCTGGACGCGTGCAACGCGGCGCAGCAGGAACTGCACGAATTCGCGCCGTGGGCGACGGTGCCGGATCGCGACGACGCGTGCCTGCCGGCGACCGAGGCGGCGTTGCCGACGCTGCGCGCGCTGGCCGCGCAGACCTGCAACGCCGAGGCCGCCGAGCGCGCCCGCGCGCGCATCCACCAGCTCGAGCGCCTGGCGCATATCGCCGGGCAACTGTCGCTGATGGAATACGGCTTCCTCTACGATCCGGCGCGGCGCCTGCTGGCGATCGGCTACAACGTCGACGAGCGGCGCCTGGACCAGGGCTACTACGACCTGCTGGCGTCGGAGGCGCGGCTGTGCAGCTTCGTCGCCATCGCCCAGGGCCAGTTGCCGCAGGAAAGCTGGTTCGCGCTCGGGCGCCAGCTCACCGAGGTCGACGGCGAAGCGACGCTGCTGTCGTGGAGCGGCTCGATGTTCGAATACCTGATGCCGCAGCTGGTGATGCCCAGCTATGCCGACACCTTGCTCGACCAGACCGCCGTGCATGCGGTCAACGCGCAGATCGCGCACGGCGCGCGGAACGCGGTGCCGTGGGGCGTCTCCGAATCCGGCTACAACGCGGTCGATGCGCGGATGAACTACCAGTACCGCGCGTTCGGCGTGCCCGGGCTGGGCCTCAAACGCGGGCTCGGCGACGATCTGGTGATCGCGCCATACGCCAGCATGATGGCGCTGATGGTGGCCCCGGAAGCGGCCTGCGCCAACCTGCAGCGGCTTGCCGAGTCCGGTTTCGGCGGCCGTTTCGGCCTGCACGAGGCGATCGACTACACCCCCAGCCGGGTGCCGCCCGGCCAGGACCATGCGCTGATCCGTTCGTACATGGCGCATCACCAGGGCATGGGCCTGCTGGCGCTGGACCATCTGCTGCGCGAGCAGCCGATGCAGAAGCGTTTCGCCGCCGATGCCGAGTTCCAGGCCACCTTGCTGCTGCTGCAGGAACGGATCCCGCGGGTGGGCGTGTTCCATCCGCAGGAGGCCGACGGCGCCGCACGCAGCCCCCAGGACGCGCGCGAGGACGAGACCCAGCTGCGCGTGTTCCGCGATCCGAGCGCGCCGCGGCCGGCGGTGCAACTGCTCTCCAACGGCCGCTACCACGGCCTGCTGACCAGCGCCGGCGGCGGCTACAGCCGCATGCGCGACATGGCCATCACCCGCTGGCGCGAGGACGCCACCCGCGACCATTGGGGCAGCTTCTGCTACCTGCGCGACGTGGACAGCGGCGACTACTGGTCGGCCGCCTACCAGCCCACCGCCGTGGCGGTGGACCACTACGAAGCGATCTTCTCCGACGCCAAGGCCGAGTTCCGCGGCCGCAAGCGCGGCTTCGATACGCACCTGGAAGTGGCGATCTCCGCCGAGGACGACATCGAGCTGCGCCGCCTGCGGGTCAGCAACCGTTCGCGGCAGCCGCGCACCATCGAGATCACGACCTATGCCGAAGTGGTGCTGGCGCCGGCCATCGCCGACGAACTGCACCCGGCCTTCAGCAACCTGTTCGTGCAGACCGAGATCGCCCGCGACACGCAGGCGCTGCTGTGCACGCGGCGCACCCGCGCGCACGACGAGGTGGCGCCGTGGATGTTCCATCTGGTGGCGGTGCACGACGCGCACATCGGCGCGATTTCCTACGAGACCGACCGCGCGCGCTTCCTCGGCCGCGGCAATACGGCGCGCACCCCGCGCGCGCTGAGCCGGGATGCGGCGCTGTCCGACACCGCCGGTTCGGTGCTCGATCCGGTGGTCGCGATCCGCTGCCGGATCGAGCTGGCGCCGGAGCAGACCGCGATGATCGACATGGTCTACGGCGTCGGTGGCGACCGTGCCGCGTGCATGGCGCTGATCGACAAGTACCGCGACCGGCGCCTGGCCGACCGCGTGTTCGACCTGGCCTGGACCCACAGCCAGGTGGTGCGCCGCCAGATCAACGCCTCGCAGGCCGACGCGCAGCTGTACGAGCGCCTGGCCGGGCTGATGGTGTACGTGAACCCGGCGCTGCGCGCCGACAGCGAACTGCTGCTGCAGAACCGGCGCGGCCAGTCCGGGCTGTGGGGCCATGCGATCTCCGGCGACCTGCCGATCGCGCTACTGCAGATCGGCGATGCCGACAACATCGAACTGGTGCGGCAGATGGTGCAGGCGCATGCGTACTGGCGGCTCAAGGGCCTGCATGCGGACCTGGTGATCTGGAACGAGAGCCAGAGCGGCTACCGGCAACAGCTGCAGGAACAGATCCTGGGCATGGTCGCGGCCGATCCGGACGCCAGCGTGCTGGAGCGCCCCGGCGGCATCTTCGTGCGTCCGGTGCAGAACATCTCGCAGGAGGACCGCATCCTGCTGCAGGTGGTGGCGCGGGTCATCGTCAGCGACCAGCGCGGCACGCTGGCCGCGCAGATCGGCCGGCACCTGCCGCCGCCGCGCGGCATGCCGGAACTGGTGCCGTTGCCGGCCGCCGCGCTGGCCGAGGCGCAGGAGCAAGCACAGGCGCTGGCGCCGTTCGCGGCCGCCAGCGGCGACCCGCACGAGGATCCGTGGCCGTTCGCGCCGGCGCAGGGCGAGGTGCTGTTCGACAACGGCACCGGCGCCTTCGCCGCCGACGGCCGCGAATACCTGGTGGCGCTGCGCGAGGGCGCGCCGACGCCGGCGCCGTGGTCCAACGTGCTGGCCAATGCGCAGCTGGGCACGGTGCTCAGCGAAAGCGCCGCCGGCTACACCTGGTTCGAGAACGCGCACGAGTTCCGCCTGTCGCCCTGGCACAACGACCCGGTCGCCGACGCCTGCGGCGAAGCGTTCTACCTGCGCGACGAAGACAGCGGCCGGGTGTGGTCGCCGCAAGCGCTGCCGCGCCGCGGCGAGGGCGACTACCGTACCCGCCACGGCTTCGGCTACAGCGTCTACGAGCATGTGCAGGACGGAATCGCCAGCGAGCTGTGGGTGTACGTGGCGCTGCACGAAGCGGTGAAGTTCTCGGTATTGAAGCTGCGCAACCTGTCCGGGCGCAGCCGGCGCCTGTCGGCGACCGGCTATGTGGAATGGGTGCTGGGCGACCTGCGGGTGAAATCGCAGATGCACGTGGTCAGCGAGCAGGACGGCACGCACGGCGCACTGCTGGCCTGCAATCCGTACAACGCCGAGTTCGCCGCGCGCACCGCGTTCTTCGACGTGGATGCGGCCGCGCGCAGTTGCACCGGCGACCGCAACGAATTCCTCGGCCGCAACGGCGACATGGCCCACCCGCAGGCGCTGCGCCGCGAACGCCTGTCCGGGCGCCTCGGCGCCGGGCTGGATCCGTGCGCGGCGATCCAGGTGCCGCTGAGCCTGGCCGCCGGCGCCGAGTGCGAGACCGTGTTCCGGCTCGGCGCCGGCAAGGACCGCGATGCCGCGGTGGACCTGGCGCGGCGCATGCGCGGCCGCGACGCCGCGCACGACGCGCTGGACGCGGTGCGCATCCATTGGCGGCAACTGCTCGGCGGCTTGCAGGTGAAGACCCCCGATCCCAGCGTGGACCTGCTGGTCAACGGCTGGCTGCCGTACCAGACCCTGGCCTGCCGCTACCTGGCGCGCAGCGGCTATTACCAGTCCGGTGGTGCGTTCGGTTTCCGCGACCAGCTGCAGGACATGATGGCGCTGGTCCACGCCACCCCGGAACTGGCGCGCGAGCATCTGCTGGCCAGCGCCGCGCACCAGTTCCCGCAGGGCGACGTGCTGCACTGGTGGCATCCGCCGCAGGACCGCGGCGTGCGCACGCGCTGTTCGGACGACTACCTGTGGCTGCCGCTGGCGGCGTGCCGCTACCTGCAGGTCACCGGCGACCGCGGCGTGCTCGACGAAGACGTGCGCTACATCGAAGGCCGCGCCGTCGGCGCCGACGAGGAGTCGTACTACGACCTGCCGGCGCCGTCGAGCCAGCGTGCGCCGCTGTACGCGCACTGCGTGCAGGCGCTGCGCCGCGGCATGGCCCTGCTCGGCGAGCGCGGCCTGCCGCTGATCGGCACCGGCGACTGGAACGACGGCATGAACCGGGTGGGCGAGGGCGGCAAGGGCGAGAGCGTGTGGCTGGGCTTCTTCCTGTACCACGTGCTGCAGCAGTTCGCGGCGCTGGCGCGCAGCCGCGAGGATGCGGCCTTCGCCGACGAGTGCGATGCGGCGGCGCATGCGCTGCGCGGCAATCTCGAGGCGCATGCCTGGGATGGCGGCTGGTACCGGCGCGCGTGGTTCGACGACGGCACTGCGCTGGGTTCGGCGCAAAACGCCGAATGCCGCATCGATTCGATCTCGCAGAGCTGGTCGGTGCTGTCCGGCGCGGCCGAACCGGCGCGCGCGCGGCAGGCGATGGCGGCGCTGGACCGGCATCTGGTCAAGCGCGACGCCGGCCTGATCCAGCTGCTGGAGCCGCCGTTCGACCGCATCGAGCACGATCCCGGTTACATCCGCGGCTACGTGCCGGGCGTGCGCGAGAACGGCGGGCAGTACACGCATGCGGCGGTGTGGGCGGCGATGGCCTTCGCCCGGCTCGGCGACGGCGAACGCGCCTGGGAACTGGCGCGGATGATCAACCCGATCCAGCACAGCCTGGATGCGGCGGCCAACGAGCGCTACAAGGTCGAACCCTACGTGCTCGCCGCCGACGTCTACGGCGTGGCGCCGCACGTGGGCCGCGGCGGCTGGACCTGGTACACCGGCTCGGCCGGGTGGATGTACCGGCTGCTGGTCGAATCGCTGCTCGGCCTGCAGCGCGAAGGCGACAGCCTGCAGTTGCGGCCGTGCCTGCCGGCCGATTGGGAGCGCTGCGAACTGCAGTACCGCCATGGCGGCAGCACGTACCACATCGAACTGCTGCAGCACGCAGCGGAGCAGGCAGGCGATGCCGCCGATCCTGCCGACAGCGCCGGCCTGTTCGTGGACGGCGTGCGTCAGCGCGATGGGCGCATCGCGCTGGCCGACGACGGCAAGACGCATCGCGTGCAATGGCGGCAGCCGCGCGCGCCGGCATGAACACGCGCGCGCAAACGCAGGCGGCGTTGGCGCATATGGCGGCGATGCTGCCCGAATGGACCGCGCATCTGCGCCATCCGGACGAGTTCTGGCCGCAATTCAGCGCGCTCGCGCAGGAGCTGCTGGATGCGGCGGACCCGGACGATCGCGTGCAGGCACGCCAGGCACTGGCGGCGATGCTCGCCGAACACGCGATCGATACGCGGCTGCTGCCGCACTGAGCCGCGTTGTCGCTCGGTGAGCGCACGCCATCGTGCGGATCGCCCGGCAATCGGTGGCAGCCCTCAGCGCCGCGGCGTATGGCGCTGCGCCGATCTCGCCACACTGGCCTCACGGCATGGTCACCCTGGTTGCACGTCGCCTGCGGCAACACTGCGCTCCACGCCGTCGCAAGAGGACACCATCCGATGCAAGCTCTCACCTATCACGGCACCAAGGACGTGCGCGTGGAAACCGTTCCCGATCCGGTCCTGGTCGATGCCGACGACATCGTGCTGCGGGTCACCGCCACCGCGATCTGCGGCTCGGACCTGCACCTGTACCGCGGCAAGATTCCCGACCTGCACAGCGGCGACGTGCTCGGCCACGAGTTCATGGGCGTGGTCGAAGACGTGGGCCCCGGGGTGACGCGGGTGAAGAAGGGCGACCGCGTGGTGATCCCGTTCGTGATCGCCTGCGGCGAGTGCTTCCACTGCCGCCTGACCGAATACGCCGCCTGCGAGACCACCAATACCGGCAAGGGCGCCGCGCTGAACCAGAAAGGCATCCGCCCGCCGGCGGCGCTGTTCGGCTACAGCCATCTGTACGGCGGCGTCGCCGGCGGCCAGGCCGAGTACGTGCGCGTGCCCAAGGCCAACGTCGGACCGCTGGTGGTGCCGGACGCGCTGCACGACGAGCAGGTGCTGTTCCTGTCCGACATCCTCCCCACCGGCTACCAGGCCGCGCTCAACGCGGGCGTAGGGCAGGGCAGCACGGTGGCGATCTTCGGCGCCGGTCCGGTCGGGCTGATGACCGCCGCCTGCTGCCGCATGCTCGGCGCCGAACGCATCTTCATGGTCGACCGCTATCAGTACCGGCTGGATTTCGCGCAGAAGACCTATGGCGTGATCCCGCTCAACTTCGAACAGATCGACGATCCGGCCGACATCATCGTCGGCCAGACCGACGGCCGCGGCGTGGATGCCAGCATCGATGCGGTCGGCTTCGAGGCCAAGGGCAGCACTGTGGAAACGGTGATGGCCACGCTGAAGCTGGAAGGCAGCAGCGGCACCGCGTTGCGCCAGTGCATCGCCGCCACGCGCCGCGGCGGCACGGTCAGCGTGCCGGGCGTGTACGCCGGTTTCATCCATGGCTTCCTGTTCGGCGACGCCTTCGACAAGGGCCTGACCTTCAAGATGGGCCAGACCCACGTGCAGCGTTTCCTGCCGGAGCTGCTGGAGCATATCGGCGAAGGCCGGCTCAAGCCGAACGAGATCATCACCCATCGGATGAGCCTGGCGCAGGCCGCCGACGGCTATGCGATCTTCGACAAGAAGGAACAGGACTGCCGCAAGGTGATCCTGACGCCGTAACGCGACGCGTCGCTCCGCCGCCGTCGCGCTCCGTGGAGTCGGTGGCGGCGGAGGCCAGCGGCGCCGTGCATGAACTCTTTATCGATGTGCACGCCGCCGCGTGGCGTGCACACGCTGCGTGGGCGCCGCGCCTGTTGTGATCGCGGCAACGCCTTCGTCGCGCCTATCGCGCACCGCATCGCGGCCATCGCCGTGCCATTGCCGAATTTCCAGAGAGACGTCCTTGACCGAACTGCTTTCCCCTGCCGCCTTGGGCGACGCCTGCGATCTGCGCAGTGCCGCCTTGCGCGTGCTCGAACGCTATCCGCAGCTGCCGCTGCCCGGCGCCGGCAACACCCTGGACCGCTGGCGGATCCTGGCCGAGATCGCCGCAACCGACGTGTGCCTGGCCAAGGTGCTGGAGGCGCACTACGACGCGCAGGCGATCCTGGCCGAGCTGGGCGCCGCACCGCCCGCGCCTAGGCAACTGTTCGCGGTGTGGGCCGCCGAAGCGCCGGATGCGCGTCTGGCCTATCGCATTGATGCCGGGCGTGGCGAAGTGCACGGCCGCAAGGCCTGGTGCTCCGGTGCCGGCCTGGTCGATTGCGCGCTGCTCACCGCGCACGACCAGGACCGCCAGCAGCTGGCGCAGGTGCAACTGCGCCAGCCCGGCATCGCCATCGATACGCAGGCGTGGGCGGCGGTCGGCATGGCGCGCGTGGTCAGCGGGCCGGTGACGTTCGATGCGGTGCCGGCCAGCGCGATCGGCGCGCCGGGCGAGTATCTGGCGCGTCCGGGGTTCTGGCATGGCGGCGCCGGCATCGCCGCCTGCTGGTTCGGCGCGGCGGCCGCGGTGGCCGAGCGCCTGCGCGCGCATCCCAAGCTGCAGCGCGATGCGCATGCGGCGATGCATCTGGGCGCGATCGACCAGCAGCTCGGCGCGGCGCGCGCGCTGTTGCGCGAACTGGCCGCAGCGATCGACGCGGCGCCCGAGCACGATCACCGGCACGCGGTGGTCCGCTTGCGTTCGTTCGTGGAGCGGGCGGCCAGCGACGTGCTCGATCGTGTCGGCCGCGCGCTGGGCCCGGCGCCGCTGTGCAGCGATCGCGAACACGCCATGCGCTGCGCCGACCTGGCGGTGTTCGTGCGCCAGAGCCATGCCGAACACGATTGGGCGGCGCTGGGCCAGGCGCTGGCCGAACAGGTGCAGCCATGGCGGCTGTGAGCGCGGCGCAGATCCACGGCGACGGCACGCCCGAGTCGGCGTGGCAGCGCTCGCCGTGGCTGGCGGGCTTGCCGCAGCGCCGGATCGAAGACCTGCTCGCCGGCGCACGCCGGCTGGTGGTGGTGTCGCCGCATCCGGACGACGAAGCGCTGGGCTGCGGCGGCGCGGTCGCCTGTGCGCGGCGGCTGCGCATGCCGGTGTGCCTGATCGCGGTGACCGATGGCGAAGCCTGCTATCCGGACGATCCGTACTGGACGCCGCAGCGCCTGCGCGACGTGCGCCGCGCCGAACTGGCCGCCGCCGCGCAGTGCCTGGGCCTGGACGCCGATGCGATCTGTCACCTGCGCATCGCCGACGGCCAGGTCGGCCAGCGCGAATTCGTGGTCGCCGAACAGATCCACGCGCACTTGCACGCCGGCGATCTGGTGCTGACGACGTGGCGCCACGACGGCCATCCCGACCACGAAGCCACCGCGCGGGCGGTGCTGCGCGCCGTCGCCGCCTGCGATGCGCGCATGGCCGAATTCCCGGTCTGGGCCTGGCACTGGATGGACGCCGGCGCGCCGCAGCAGGCGCTGCCTGGCGCGGTCCGCTACGCGCTGGACGACGCCGACTGGCAAGCCAAGCAACAGGCGCTGCGGTGCTTCGCCTCGCAGCTGGGCACCGCGCAACCGGCAGTGCCGGCGCCGATCCTGCCGCCGCCGGTGCTGGAACGTTTCGCGCGCCGCTTCGAGGTCTTTGTCGCATGAGCGCGGTGCAGCAGTATTTCGGCGACATCTACCGCGACGACGACCCGTTCGGCTATCGCGAACGCTGGTACGAGGCGCGCAAGCGCGCGCTGCTGCTGGCCAGCCTGCCGCGCGCACGCTTCGCGCGCGCCTGGGAATTGGGCTGTTCCAATGGCGAACTGACCGCGGCGCTGGCGCCGCGCTGCGAGGCGCTGTTGGCCACCGACCTGTCCGAGCGTGCGGTGGCCCTGGCCGCACAGCGCAATGCGGATTTTGCGCACGTGCGCGTGCAGCAGGCCGAGCATCCGCGCAGCTGGCCGCCGGGCCGTTTCGACCTGATCGTGTTCAGCGAGGTCGGCTATTACCTGCCGTTGCCGCTGCTGCAGGACTGCATCCAGCGCCTGCGCGCCTCGTTGACCGAGCAGGGCGTGCTGGTCGCCTGCCATTGGCTGCATCCGTTCGCGCAGGCGTGCATGGACGGACGCGCCGTGCACGCCTGCCTGGCGCAGACCCTGCAGTTGCCGCGCCTGCTGCATTACCAGGACGACGACGTGCTGCTTGAGGCCTGGAGCGCCACCCCATATTCGGTCGCGGCCGCGGAGCGGCTGCGGTGATCGCGGTTCTGATTCCGGCACACGACGAGGAACGGCTGATCGGCGCCTGCCTGCGCTCGGTGGCGACGGCGGCGCAATGCGCCGGCCTGCGCGGCGAGGCGGTGCAGGTGTTCGTCGCCCTGGACCGTTGCAGCGACGGCACCGCCGGCATCGTCGCCGCGCACGGCGCGCAGGCCATCGTGCTGCAGTCCGGCAATGTCGGCAGCGCGCGCGCCGCCGCCGCCGAGGCCGCGCTGGCCGCTGGCGCGCGCTGGCTGGCCTGTACCGACGCCGACTCGGTGGTGCCGGCGAACTGGCTGTCGGCGCAACTGGACTGCGCCAGCGACGCGTTCTGCGGCATCGTCACGGTCGGCGACTGGGACGACTACGACAGCGCGATGCGCGATGCCTACCGCGCCGGCGAATGCCGCCGCGACGACCACCCGCACGTGCATGGCGCCAACCTGGGGCTCAGCGCCGACCTGTACCGGCGCTGCGGCGGCTTCCTGCCGCTGGCCGCGCACGAGGACGTGGCCCTGGTCGAGGCGATGGTGCGCGCGGATGCGCGGATCGCACGCCGCGCGCAGCCGGTGGTGGTCACCAGCGCCCGACGCGTGGCGCGTGCGCGCGGCGGCTTCAGCGATTACCTGAAGCAAATGGAGCGCAGCCTGGCCGAATCGCTGCTGCCCACGCCCGGTGGCGACGTGCTGGCTTGAGCCGAGGTGCATAGCCCCTCTCCCCTCGGGAGAGGGGTTGGGGTGAGGGTCCGGCGCGAAGCGACTCGCGGAGCTTGGGCGCACGAGGCTGCGCCCGTACCCTCATCCGCCCCTTCGGGGCACCTTCTCCCGAGGGGAGAAGGGAGCGGCCGTAGCCCCTCTCCCCCCGGGAGAGGGGTTGGGGTGAGGGTCCGGCGCGAAGCGACTCGCGGAGTTTGGGCGCACGAGGCTTCGCGCGAACCCTCATCCGCCCCTGCGGGGCACCTTCTCCCGGTGGGAGAAGGGAACAGCGGCGGAGCATAGCCAGATCCGCCCCCATGTCCGTCTCATGACGGCGACGACCCGACCGCCTGCGCAGGGCACGAGCACGGCCAGGGCAACGCGCATTCAGCCAGGAACGCGGAACCGCGCCCGCAGCGGACAGGCCTCGGGATAAGTTTTGTCTCGGGTTTGTTGCGGGACAGCAGCCGGCCCGGGCGCGGTTCCGCGTTTGTCAATAGGCGCCAAGTGGTTTCTTTTGTTTTTCAATCACTTGCTTCATGGCGCCAGCTGCGCCGGCGAGCGCGAGGTTGTCCACAAGGGGTGTGGATGACTTCTGCATAAGGGTGTGGATAAGCCCATCGCGGCCACGTGCCACAAGACTGTCAAGAGACATGGCGAAAAATTAGACAGGGCGATGTGCGGCGCCCGGATCCGTCCCGATTTCGGATGCCGGCAACGCCGTTCGTCGGCTCCGGAGAGGACGGGGGCCGGACCGCCGCTACGGCCATGACACGGATGGGGGGGGGCGGGTGCAGGGGGGCTCGGGAGGCCGTACTACGTTCTGCCGGGGGAGCTACCTCTGCGGTCCGGCGCTTCCGCCGCCGCAAACCAAAACCGCGCCATGCGGAGGCATGGCGCGGTCGGGGCAGGGTGCCGCTGGCGACGCTGGCTCAGGCGAGCATGCGCAGCTTCGGTTCGCGGTCCCACTGGCGGGTCTTGGCCGCCTCGATGAAGCCCTTGCCGTTGCCGGCATCGAGCACGCCGGCGTCCTTGACCACGTTGCCGGCCTTCAGCAGCGGCTGCGCGCCGGCATCGGCGGCGATCGCCTTCAGGTGCGCGAAGGCGTTGCTGACGAAATCCACCGCCGCCGACTCCTTGCTCAGCTGCTTGCCGGCCTCGGCCGACAGCACCACCGCCACCGCGTCGAACACGAACGACGGGGTGCCGGCCAGTTGCCCATCCGCGGCCAGCTTCCTGCCGTCGCTGAGCTTGGCGCCGCCCAGCTTCGGCGCCACGATCTTGACCGTGGCGCCGGCATCGCGCGCTGCCTTCTGCAGGTTCTTCACCGTGGCCGCGTCGGACCCGTCGTGGACCAGGATGCCGATCGCGCGGCCCTGCAGGGTCGGCTTCATCTTGCCGATCAGCTGCAGCGCCGGCGACGGCGGCATGTCCTGCGGCGCGACCGCGGCCGGCGGTGCCGGCGGCAAGGTGTCCATGCCCAGGCCGTCGGCCACGCGCTGCGCCAGCGCCGGATCGACGTGGCGCAGGTGTCCGACCACCGCCTCACGCACATGCGCGGTCTCCACCTTCGACAGCTCGAACACCAGCGCCGAGGCGACGTGCGCCTGCTCCGGCTTGCTCTGGCTGCGGAAGAACATGCGCGCCTGGCTGTAATGGTCGGCGAAGCTCTCCGCGCGCACGCGGCCCTTGGCGCCGTCCTCGCTGGGGGTGGCGTGGCTGGGGAAGCCGCGCGCGCTTTCGCGCGGCGTGTCGTCCTGCAGCGAGCTGGGCTCGTACGCGACGCGGCCCTTGGGCACGCCCATCTGCATGTGCCCGTCGCGCTGCATGTTGGCGAACGGACACTTCGGCGCGTTGATCGGGATCTGGTGGAAGTTCGGCCCGCCCAGGCGGCTGAGCTGGGTGTCCAGGTAGGAGAACAGGCGGCCCTGCAGCAGCGGATCGTTGGAGAAGTCGATGCCGGGCGCGATGTTGGCCGGGCAATACGCCACCTGCTCGGTCTCGGCGAAGAAGTTGTCCGGCCAGCGGTCCAGCACCATGCGCCCGACGATCTTCAGCGGCACCAGTTCCTCCGGGATCAGCTTGGTGGAATCGAGATGGTCGAACGGGAACTTGTCCGCCTCTTCTTCCGTGAACAGCTGCACGCCCAGTTCCCATTCCGGGAAATCGCCTTGCTGGATCGCCTCGAACAGGTCGCGGCGGTGGAAATCCGGATCGGCGCCGGCCAGCTTCACCGCTTCGTCCCACACCGTGGACTGCAGGCCGAGCTTGGGCCGCCAGTGGAACTTGACGAAGGTGCTGTTGCCGTTCGCGTCGACCAGGCGGAAGCTGTGGATGCCGAAGCCTTCGATCATGCGCAGCGAGCGCGGAATGGTGCGGTCGCTCATCGCCCACATGATCATGTGCAGCGATTCGGGGGTCAGCGAGATGAAATCCCAGAACGTGTCGTGCGCGCTGGCCGCCTGCGGGAAGCCGCGGTCCGGCTCCATCTTCACCGCGTGGATCAGGTCCGGGAACTTGATCGCGTCTTGGATGAAGAACACCGGGATGTTGTTGCCGACCAGGTCCCAGTTGCCTTCCTTGGTGTAGAACTTGACCGCGAAGCCGCGCACGTCGCGCGGCGTGTCCACCGAGCCGGCGCCGCCGGCGACGGTGGAAAAGCGGGTGAACACCGGCGTCTTCACCCCGACCTCGGTGAGGATCTTGGCGGTGGTGTACTTGTCCAGCGAGGCGGTCAGTTCGAAATAGCCGTGCGCGGCGCTGCCGCGCGCGTGCACGATGCGCTCGGGGATGCGTTCGTGGTCGAAGTGGGTGATCTTCTCGCGCAGGATGAAGTCTTCCAGCAACGTCGGCCCGCGCGGGGTGGCGCGCAGCGAGTTCTGGTTGTCGGCGATCGGAATGCCCTGGTTGGTGGTCAGCGGCGGATGCGTGCCGCCGGCGTGCTGGTGCAGTTCGTCGCCGCGACCGCGCTGGTCGGCGACGGCGCTGGTATCGACGGGCGTGCTGGATTTGCTGGGCTTGCGAGGGCTGGCCATGGATGTGCGCTCCGGGGGATGAGGCGGGGACGGCGGAAGGGATTCGCGCTGCAATGGCTGCACAATGCGCGGGAGAGAGAGGGTGTCAGGGGTCTGACCGATGCTGGGCCGGCAGGCGTGAACGGTCCGTGCAACCTGTCCGAGCATGGCGTGAGGACGGCGCGGCGGCGTGTGGTGCGGTTCGCACAACGCGCAGAGGCGCGAGTGGCGTGCATTCGCCATGTAGCGACGCGGCTCGCCGCCGTCGCCCGCAGCCTCTTGCGGCCTCTGCGGCGAACCGCGGTCGTACCGCTGCAGCTGGCCGTCGGGAGGCCGCAAGCGCCGCCAGGTGCGGGCGTTGCCGCCAAGCCGGGGCTACAGGACGGCGCCGCGCGGCCGATAGTGCGTTGCGCGGCGCTCCTTCCAGGGGCTGCGAGCGCGGGGACGGCGCAACGGCAGCGGCCGATGCAATGCAGCATGGCGTGCGACGGAGACCGAACGTGTTCTTGCCCATCCTCGTCATCGGCTTGTTGCTCGCCCATGCGCTGGCCGCGCACGCGGGCGGCAGCGCCGCGCCCGCTGCGCAATGGTGTGGCCTGGCGGTGCAGGCGATGGCGGTGCTGGCCGTGCTGCGCCGGCTGCGGCGTGCGCCGGCGATGGACCGGATGCCGTGGCGGCTGCTGGGCGCCATGGTCGGCGTGCAGATGCTGTGGACCGGCTGCAACCTGCTGGCATTGCTGTTCCCGCCGCACGGTCCCGCGCTGCAGAAACTGGGCGTGATGTTTTCCGGCTCGTCGATGATCCCGGCGCTGTACCTGATCGCGCGCTCGTTCAACCGATCGCAGCCGCGGCTGATCGTGGCACTGGATGCGGTGCTGGCGCTGGTCGGCGCCGGCCTGCTGTTTCTGCTGATCGACCTGGCGCTGTCGTCCAGCAATGGTTTCTCCGAACCCGACGTCAACCTGATCATCAATCACGCCGATGCGATCGACCTGCTGCTCGCGTCGATGGCCACGCTGCGCCTGCTCGGGGCCGGTGGCTGCAGCCGCCGCCATTTCTATCTCAGCGCCAGCGCCTACCTGTGGATCAACGGCGCGGTGGCGGCGCTGTACAACCGCATCGAACTGGGCGGGCTGCCGTGGTGGGGCGGGTTGCTGATCGATCTGCCCGGCATGGCGCTGGTGCTGGTCGCGTCGCTGCCGCGGGGGCGCTGGCTGCGCCACGCGCGGCCGAGCATGCGCAGCGCGGAACTGATCGCCGCGTTCGCGCCGATCGTGTTCTCGCTGGCGGTGCTGTTGCTGGCGATCAGCGTGTCGCGGGTCAGCTTCTTCTGGGGCATGGCCGCGGCGACCCTGGCGGTGATGGTGTACGGGGCGCACGTGGCGTTCCTGCACAGCGAGCATCTGGAGATCCAGCGGCTGAGCCGCGTGAGCACGCGCCGTCTGCAACAGCAGGTGGCGCGCGATCCGCTGACCGGCATCGCCAACCGGGTTGGCCTGGCGGCGCGGCTGCGCGATATGGACGACGGCCGGGACTGTTCGCTGCTGATGATCGACATCGACTTCTTCAAGCAGTTCAACGACAGCCACGGCCATGTACGCGGCGACGCCTGCCTGGTGGAGGTGGCCACCGCGCTGGCCGAGGCCTTGCCTGCACAGACCGCCACGGTGGCGCGCTACGGCGGCGAGGAATTCGCGGTGGTGCTGCCGGACACCGTGGCCGATGCCGCGCACGCGATCGCGCGGCGCCTGCTGGCCGCCATCGAGCAGCGGCAGATCCCGCACCCGGCCAGCCCGCTGGGCGTGGTCACGGTCAGCATCGGCATCGCCACCCGCCCGGCCAGTGCCGAGGCGGCGATCGATCTGCTGCACCAGGCCGACGCCGCGCTGTACCGCGCCAAGCGCAATGGCCGCAATTGCTGTGCGCATGCGCAGGACGCGGCGGCAGAGATGCAGGGCGTCGCTGCGCCGGGTTGAGCGTGCGCGGCGAACGCTGCGCGGAAGCGTCGCCGAATCGTGCCACCATCGCGGTTCCATTCCCGCACGTCGATCCCGCGATGCCGCTCAGATCCCCCTGGCCGTGGTTCCCCATGTTGCTGGCTGTCGCCGGCGCCGCGCGAGCGCTGGATCCGCCGGCGGTGGTCTATCCGCAGTTGCCCGCGCAAGGCCGCGATGCCGCCGCGTTCGTGCCGGGCGGCTGGACGCTGGAGTTCGAGCGCCGCGGCGATCTGAACGGCGATGGCCGCGCGGACCTGCTGCTGGTGCTGAAGATGGCCGATCCGCGCAACGTGCTGGACAACGCCGGCTTCGGCCCGGATCGCTTCGACACCAATCCGCGCATGCTGGCGGTGGCCTTCGCCGAGGGCGACGGTTACCGGCTGGTGCTGCGCGATCACGCGCTGATCCCGCGCCCGGACGCGCCGAACATGGAGGATTACCTGGACGGCGGCGAACCCGCCATCGCGCGCGGCGCGTTCTCGGTGAACCTGCACCAGTTCTCCAGCGCCGGGAGCTGGAACACCTCCGAGACGACCTTCCTGTTCCGCTACCGGCAGGACTGCTTCCAGCTGATCGGCTACGACATGCGCGGCCTGCACCGCGGCAGCGGCGAGGTCGACGAGATCAGCGTGAACTACCTGACCGGCAAGGCCAAACTGCGCACCGGCAGCATCGAAGACAGCGCGCTGCGCACGCAATGGCGGCAGTTGCCCAAGCAGCCGCTGCGCTGCCTGCAGCAGGTCGGCGACGGCCTGGCCTTCGATCCCGGCGTGGAGCGCGACTGAGCGCAGCGCCTTCGGCAAAAAAACGCCAGCCCCGACATGCGGGGCTGGCGTGGCGATACGCGACAGGGCAGGTGGGCGTTACGCCACCACATCGTCCTTGTACGCATCCACCGGGATGCACGCGCACATCACGTGCTTGTCGCCGTAGACGTTGTCAACCCGCGCCACCGGCGGCCAGTACTTGGCCTGCTTGAGCGTGGGCAGCGGGAACGCGGCCAGCTCGCGCGGGTAGGCGTGGGTCCACTCGCCGGCGGTGACCTGCGCGGCGGTGTGCGGGGCGTGCTTGAGCGGGTTGTCCTCGCGGTCCAGGCGGCCGTCCTCGATCGCGGCGATCTCCTCGCGGATCTGGATCATCGCGTCGATGAAGCGGTCCAGTTCGTGCAGCGATTCGCTCTCGGTCGGCTCCACCATCAGCGTGCCGGCGACCGGGAAGCTCAGCGTCGGCGCGTGGAAGCCGAAGTCGATCAGGCGCTTGGCCACGTCTTCGGCGCCGATGCCGGTGCTCTTCTCCAGCGGACGCACGTCGAGGATGCACTCGTGCGCGACCAGGCCGTTGCGGCCGGTGTACAGCGTCCGGTAGTGCGGGGCCAGGCGCTTGGCGATGTAGTTGGCGTTGAGCAGCGCGACCTGGGTCGCCTTGCGCAGCCCGGCGTTGCCCATCATGGTGATGTACATCCAGCTGATCGGCAGGATCGAGGCGCTGCCGAAGCTGGCCGCGCTGACCATGCCGACGTCGCCTTCGCCGCCCAGCGTGCGCGGCAGGAACGGCGCCAGGTGCGACTTCACCGCGCACGGGCCGACGCCCGGACCGCCGCCGCCGTGCGGGATGCAGAAGGTCTTGTGCAGGTTCAGGTGCGACACGTCCGAGCCCCACTTGCCGGGCTTGGCCACGCCGACCAGCGCGTTCATGTTGGCGCCGTCGGTATAGACCTGGCCGCCGTGCGCATGCACCGCCTCGCAGATCGCCACCACGTCTTCCTCGAACACGCCGTGGGTGGACGGGTAGGTGATCATCAGCGCGGCCAGGCGGTCGCTGTACTTCTCGGCCTGGGCGCGGATGTCGTCGACATCGACGTTGCCGTTGGCGTCGCACTTGGTGACCACGACCTTCATGCCGCACATCTGCGCCGAGGCCGGGTTGGTGCCGTGCGCGGACTCGGGGATCAGGCAGATGTCGCGATGCGCTTCGCCGCGCGAACGGTGATAGGCGCGGATCGCCAGCAGGCCGGCGTATTCGCCCTGCGCGCCGGAGTTGGGCTGCAGGCTGACCGCGTCGTAGCCGGTGCATTCGACCAGCATCGCTTCCAGTTCGTCGATCAACTGCGCATAGCCGGTGGATTGCTCGGCCGGGGCCAGCGGATGGATCGCGCCGAACTGCGGCCAGGTCACCGGGATCATCTCGGCGGTGGCGTTGAGCTTCATCGTGCAGCTGCCCAGCGGGATCATGGTGCGATCCATCGCCAGGTCCTTGTCGGCCAGCGCGCGCATGTAGCGCAGCAGTTCGTGTTCGCTGTGGTGGGTATTGAACACCGGGTGCTGCAGGAACGCGCTGCTGCGCTTGAGGTCCTGCGGCAATGCGTCGGCAGTGGCCGCATCGAGCGCATCGACATCGGCGCTCGCGCCGAACAGCTGCGCCAGCGCGATCACGTCGGCGCGGGTGGTGGTCTCGTCCAGGCTGATGCCCAGCGCCTCGCTGTCGATCGCGCGCAGGTTGATACCGGCCGCGCGCGCCTTGGCATGGATCGCCTCGGCATCGATCGCCTTGACGTGCAGGGTGTCGAAGAAGCGCTCGCCGACGCTGATGCCGGCGCTGCGCAGCGCCGCGGCCAGGATCGCGGCCAGGCGATGGGTGCGCCGCGCGATGCGGGTCAGGCCGTCGGGGCCGTGGTAGACCGCGTACATCGCCGCCATCACCGCCAGCAGCACCTGCGCGGTGCAGATGTTGGAGGTGGCCTTCTCGCGGCGGATGTGCTGCTCGCGGGTCTGCAGGGTGAGACGGTAGGCGGGGTTGCCGGCGGCGTCGATCGACACGCCGATCAGGCGCCCCGGCATCGAGCGCTTGTAGGCGTCGCGGCAGGCCATGAACGCGGCGTGCGGGCCGCCGAAGCCGAACGGCACGCCGAAGCGCTGCGAGTTGCCGACCACGATGTCCGCGCCCCATTCGCCGGGCGCGGCGATCAGGGTCAGCGCCAGCAGGTCGGTGGCCACCGCGACCAGGCCGCCGCGCGCATGCACGGCGTCGGCCAGCGCCTTGTGGTCGCCGATGTGGCCGAAGCTGTCCGGGTACTGCAGCAGCACGCCGAAGCACTCGGCCTGCAGCGCTTCCTCCGGCGTGCCCACGCGCAGCACGATGCCCAGCGGCTCGGCGCGGGTGCGCATCAGCTCCAGGGTCTGCGGATGCACCGCGTCGTGCACGAAGAAGGTGTCGGACTTGGCCTTGGCCGAGCGCTTGGCCAGGGTCATCGCCTCGGCCGCGGCGGTGGCCTCGTCCAGCAGCGAGGCGTTGGCGATCTCCATGCCGGTCAGGTCCGCGCACATGGTCTGGAAGTTGATCAGCGCTTCCATGCGGCCCTGCGAGATCTCCGCCTGGTACGGCGTGTAGGCGGTGTACCAGGCCGGGTTCTCGAGGATGTTGCGCAGGATCACCTTCGGCGTATGGGTGCCGTAGTAGCCCTGGCCGATGAAGCTGCGCAGCACCTGGTTCTTGTCGGCGATGGCGCCGATCTTGGCCAGCGCTTCCTCTTCGGTGATCGCGTCGGGCAGCGCCAGTGCAGCCGGCGACTTGATCTTGCCCGGCACGATGGCGTCGGTCAGCGCGTCCAGCGAGTCGTGGCCGACGGTGCGCAGCATGTGCGCGATCTCGGCGTCGTTCGGGCCGATATGGCGTTCGACGAAGGCCGAGTGGTGTTCGAGGTCGCGCAGCGAGGGGGTGTTAGACATGGCGGTCGTCCGGCAGAGGAGGGCACGAAGGGCGGAGGACGCACGGATGCCGCCGTCGGCCGCAGCTGCGGACACGACCGACGGGAAGCCACATGTCTTCCCACTGCCCCTCTGTCCTTTTGCCTGAGAGTTTGGAAGCGGCGGCGGGCTGCGCTGCGCTTCGTGCCCCTTCGGCGCCGGGTTGGACCGGTCTCTCCAGAGTCTTGGTGCGGGTGGTATCGGGCCTGAGCGATTACGGGCGTTTGCGCCTTCGGCAGCGGGTCGCCCCGCTTCTCCCACCATGCTGCCCGGCGATTATAGCGTGGCCGGCGGCGCCCACGGCGGCCTCCGCACGGCCCGCCCGGCGGGTCTGCCGCGGCTCGCTGAACATGCGGGCCTGCGCCCCGCTGCGGCGTGGCCGCGGCCGCGGCGCTTAACTCGGCACTGGCAAGGGTCTATCATGGCGGCATTCCCTCTCCCCATCGTTCCGTCCCTTGGACGGTGTCGTCGCGTGTTCGCCCACCCGGGCTGCGTGCGGCCGGCTTTCCAGGATCCTGCGCATGACGCTCCCGACGATCTCGACCCGCCGCCTGGCATTGCTGCTGGCCGGGCTGGCGATGTTCGGCCCGTTCTCGATCGACACCATCTTCCCGGCGTTCCCGCAGCTGGCGCAGCGCCTGCGCGCCGATCCGGTGGCGATCCAGCAGACGGTCAGCGTGTACCTGCTTGCCTACGCGCTGATGGGCCTGGCGCACGGGCCGCTGTCCGACGCCTGGGGCCGCAAGCGGGTGATCGTCGGCGGGCTGGTGGTGTTCGTGCTGGCCTCGGCCGGCTGCGCGCTGTCGCGCGACTTGCCCACCTTGCTGACGTTCCGCGCGCTGCAGGGCGTTTCCGCCGGCGTCGGCATGATCGTCGGCCGCGCGGTGATCCGCGACCTGTACCAGGGCCACGACGCGCAGCGGCTGATGAGCCAGGTGTCGATGATCTTCGGCATCGCCCCGGCGATCGCGCCGATCATCGGCGGCTGGATCCTGGCCACCGGCGCCGGCTGGCCGACGATCTTCTGGTTCCTGGTCGGGTTCTCGCTGCTGTTGCTGGTCGCCACGCTGCGCTGGATGCCGGAGACGCATCCGCCGCAGGCGCGTACCCCGCTGGCGCCGCGCACGCTGCTGCGCGACTACATCGCCATCGCGTTCAACGCGCGCTTCCAGCGCCTGGCCGCCGCCGGCGCGTTCAACTTCGCCGGCGTGTTCCTGTACATCGCCTCGGCGCCGGTGTTCATCATCGACCTGCTGCACCGGACCGAGCGCGATTTCGCCTGGCTGTTCATTCCCACCATCGGCGGCATGACCCTGGGCTCGTTCCTGTCCGGGCGCATGGCCGGGCGCATCGGGCCGATGCGGCAGGTGCGCATCGGCTTCATCTGCTGCGGCGTGTCGATGGTCGGCAACATCGCCTATACCGCGATCGCGCCGCAGATCGCGCTGCCGTGGGCGGTACTGCCGATCTTCGTGGCCGGCCTGGGCATGGCGCTGATCTTCCCGATCCTGGCGCTGGCGGTGCTGGACATGTACCCGCGCCAGCGCGGGCTGGCCTCGTCGCTGCAGGCCTTCACCCAGCTGATGCTCAACACCGTGGTGGCCGGGGTGCTGTCGCCGCTGCTCAGCAGCCGGCCGATGCACCTGGCGCTGGGCTCGGGCGCGTTCTTCCTGATCGGCTGGGGCTTCTGGCGCTGGGAGCGGCGCAGCGGCAAGCGCCTGCCGCGGCCCGGCAGCCAGGTGCCGCAGCTGGAGCCGGCCGATCCGGTGTGACGCCGGCGCCGCGGTTGGGCTATCGTCGCCGGGTCATCGTTGAGGAAACCGCATGTCCATCCAGTCCAAGCAGCGCCGCGACGTGCGCAAGAAGCTTGCCGAACGCCTGCGCCACCGCAGCGAAGCCGCCGCTGCGGCCACCGCGATCGAACCGCATGCCGAGCTGCGCGACCAGCAGCGCACCTTGCTGGCCGGCGTCGTGCGCCGCGACGGCGAGTGGGTGCTGGGCATGGACGGGCGCATCGCCGGGCAGAGCGAGAGCGCCGCGCAGGTGCTGTCGCTGATCATGCAGGCCGCGGAACTGCACGAGCGCGCCGGCACGCCGGTGCGGCTGGTGTATTCGGATGCGCTGAAGGACGCCGCGCATGCCGATGCGCAGGCGCAGGGGCTGAGCTTCGACGAGTTCAAGGAGCGCCACGCGCAGGTCATGCAGCGCGGCGCCGGCACGGCGTTGCCGGGCTGAAGACATGGGCCAGAGCGCCAGCCAGGCCGCGGACGCCGCCGTGTCGCTGGCGCGGGTGCGGCGCCGCGATGGGCTCGCGCTGATCCAGGCGCACCGCGCCAGCACCGCGCTGCATCATCCGTGGACGTATCCGTTCACCGACGTGCCCGGCTTCAACACGTGGTACGCGCAGACCCTGGACGGCACTAACGTCGCGCTGCTGGCGCGCGCGCGCGACAGCGGCGAAGTCGCTGGCCTGTTCACCTTCAGCCAGATCGTCGGCGGCTGCTTCCAGAGCGCCTACCTGGGCTACCACGCCATGGCCGGCTGCGAAGGCCGCGGGCTGATGACGCATGCGCTGCGGCTGTGCGTGGCCTATGCGTTTTCCGAACTGGGCCTGCATCGCGTGGAGGCCAACATCCAGCCGGACAACACGCGCTCGCTGGCGCTGGTCAAACGCGCTGGTTTCCGCCACGAAGGCTATTCGCCGCGCTACCTGCGCATCGGCGGAATCTGGCGCGACCATGAGCGCTGGGCGCGGCTGGCGGACGATTGAGTCGGCGGCCAGGTCGCCGCACCGCGGCGATCACTGCGGTTTCGGCGCCGTGGCGGCAGGGGCCGTTGCCGCCGCCTGTACTGCCTTCGGCGCCTCCCACCCGCACATCTGCCCCTGGTTCTGCTGCTTGAGCCACTCCTGCATCGGCGCGAAGTATTCCAGCAGCGGGGCGGCGTCGAGCTTGTCGTTGCCGGTCAGTTCCTTCAGCGTGGCCTGCCATGGCTGGCTGCCGCCACGCTGCAGCATCGACCAGAATTTCTGCCCGGCCTCCTTGTTGCCGTAGAAGGTGCACTCGTACAGCGGGCCCTTGTAGCCGGCGGCGTCGCACAGGCCCTTGTAGAACTGGAACTGCAGGATGTGCGACAGGAAGTAGCGGGTGTACGGGGTATTGCCGGGCACGTGGTACTTGGCGCCTGGGTCGAAGAAGTCCTCGCCGCGCGCCGACGGCGGGGCCACGCCCTGGTACTTGGCCTTCAGGTCCCACCAGGCCTGGTTGTAGTGCTCCGGCGCGATCGAGCCGTCGAACACGCCCCAGCGCCAGCGGTCGATCATCAGTCCGAACGGCAGGAACGACACCTTCGCCAGCGCCATGCGCATCTGCGCGTTGATCAGCGCCTCGCGGCTGAGCTGCGGCGCCTCCACCAGGCCGATCGAATGCAGGTACTGCGGGGTCATCGCCAGCACGATGGTGTCGCCGATCGCCTCGTGGAAGCCGTCGTTGGCGCCGCCCTGGAACAGCGGCGGCAGCGGGTTGTAGGCGAGGTCGTAATAGATGTGGCCGAGCTCGTGGTAGATGGTGGTGAAGTCTTCCTCGTTCGGCTGGATGCACATCTTGGTGCGCACGTCGCCGGCCATGTCCATGTCCCAGGCGCTGGCGTGGCAGACCACGTTGCGGTCCAGCGGCTTGATGAACTGGCTGCGCGCCCAGTAGCTGTTGGGCAGCTTGGGCATCGCCAGCGAGGTGTAGAAATCCTGCGCGCGCTCGGTCATCTGCTTGGCGCTCTGCAGCTGCGCGTCGCGTTGGGCCATGAACCGCGCCTCCGGCGAAGTGTCGCCATTGCGCCGCGCCAGCGCCGCGCCGAGGTTGCTCTGGTACTGCTTCTCCAGCGTGTCGGTGATGTCCAGGCTGCCGGCGCCGGGGTAGGGCTGCAGCAGGTCCCACAGGTTGCTCCAGTCCTGCTGCCACATGTTGCCGAGCAGGTGCGCCGGCAGCAGGCCGCCGGCGACCTCGCCCTTGTCCTTGCCGTACTCGGCGTCGAGCTTGCCGCGGGTGTAGCAGTGCAATTGTTCGTACAGAGGCTTGACCTGGCTCCACAGCCGGTCGGTCTCGGCGGCGATCTGCGCCGGCGGCATGTCGTAGCCGCTGCGCCACATCGCGCCGGTGTCGGCGTAGCCCATCTCGCGCGCGCCTTCGTTGACCAGTTCGACGAAGCGCTGGTAGTCCTGGCGCATCGGCTGCGCGGTGCCGTGCCAGCCCTGCCAGGCGTCGAGCTGCTGGTCGTAGTCGCGGCTGCGGCGCAGCACGTCCTCCAGTTCGCCCAGTTGCCGGCAACGGCGCGCATCGCCCTCGCCGGTGCAATAGGACGCCGCGCCGTAAGCGCCTTCCATCTTCGAGGCCAGCTGGGCCAGTTCGGCCAGCTTGGCCGGGTCGCGCGGCGCCGGCATCGCGGTCATCAGCTTCAGCAGCTGCAGCGCACGCGCGCTGTCGGCCGACATCGGCTTTCCCTCGTAGCGCTTGGCCTGCGCGATCCAGCCGTTGAGCGTGGTCAGCCAGCGTTCGTTGGCCTTGGCCACCAGCCGCTCCGAATCGCCGTTGATGTAGGTGATCGACAGCCACTGCGCCGAGGTCAGCTCCGGCAGCAGCGCGCGGTATTCCTCGTTGATGCGGGCGACGAACTGGTCGGCGCTCTCGCCGGGCGCGGTCGGCGCCGGCGCGGTGTCGGTTTCGGTGGTCGCTTCCTTGCGGCACGCGGACAGCGCAAGCACGCTCGCGCCGATGCACAGCGCAAGCAGCAGGGGGCGGTGGTTCACGGCGGATCCCTTCGGTGACGAATGCGACGAGGCTAGTGGTCCGCCCCGCCCGCCGCAAGGGCCGCCCGCGCCGACGGCGCAGGCGGCGCGGCGCCGGCGCCGCGCCGCCGCCGCCGTCGCTTAGCGGCTTCCGGCGCCGGCGGCGATTGCGCTGCCGCCACCCACGCACTGCGCGAACAGGTCGCGCGAACGTTCGTAGACGCCGGTCTTGACCTGCATCAGGCCCAGCACCGACGGGAACAGGTTGTCCTGGTCGGCGTACTGGCGCGAACGCGCACGCACGCAGGCCAGGTCCAGGCCGCGGTCGCTGGCGAAGCCGGGCGAGAACCACATCACCATCGGCACGTGGGTCTGCTCCTGCGGGGCGATCGCATACGGCACGCCGTGCAGGTACAGGCCCTTCTCGCCCAGCGATTCGCCGTGGTCAGATAGATAGATCATCGCGGTGTCGTAGTCGGGCATCGCCTCCAGCGTGGACACGGTGCGCGCCAGCAGCTGGTCGGTGTACAGCAGCGAGTTGTCGTAGGCATTGGCGATCAGCTCGCGCTCGCAGTTGCCCAGGTCGGCGGTCTCGCAGGTGGGCGTGAAGCGGCGGAAGCTGGCCGGATAGCGTTCGAAATAGCTGGGGCCGTGGCTGCCGAGCTGGTGCAGTACGACCACCCGGTCGCCGGGCTTGGCGCGCACCTGGGTGGCCAGGTCCTGCAGCAGGATCTCGTCCACGCAGCGCCCGTCCTTGCACAGCTGCGGGTCCTTGGCATCGTCCAGGCGCTGGATCGCCAGGCCGTCGCACACGCCCTTGCAACCGGACTGGTTGTCGCGCCACAGCGTGGCGATGCCGGCGTGCTCGAGCACGTGCAGCAGCGACTGGTGCTTGCGGATGTTGCCTTCGTTGTAGTCGTGGCGGCCGAACGGGGAGAACATGCACGGCACCGAGACCTCGGTGCTGGTGCCGCACGAATGCATGTCGGGGAAGTTGATCACGTCCAGCTGCGCCAGTTGCGGCGTGGTCTGGCGGACGTAGCCGTTCAGGCCCCAGTTCTGCGCGCGCGCGGTCTCGCCCAGCACCACCACCAGCAAGCGCGGCTTGCTGCCGGGTGCGCGCGGGGTGGCGATCGCATCGTGTTCCAGCGGCAGCTTCGGCGCCTTGTGCGTGGGGCTGTCGGACTTGAGGTTCTGCCGCAACGCGACCAGGTAGTTGATCGGCGTGGCCAGGTAGCGGATCTCGCGGTGGTTGCGCATCATCGCCGACAGGTCCTGGAACGACAGCATCGCGCCGACGCCGCCCAAGGCCAGCATCGCCAGCAGGAAGCCGGCGCGGATCGCCAGCGCCCTGCCTGGCGGACGCCGGACCAGGCGCAGCCGCCACAGCGCCAGGATCGGCAGCGCGGCGTAGAACAGCAGCGGCGCGATCAGCGCCGGGGTCATCAGTTCGCGCGATTCCTTGTGATCGGTGGCCAGCACGTTGCGCAGCATGTCCGCGTCCAGGTAGACGCTGTAGCTGTTCATGTAGTGCGTGGCGAACGCCGTGGTGAGCAGCAGCACGCTCAGCAGCGGCTTGGACACGCCGCGCCACAGCAGCAGGCCCAGCAGCAGCCCGTGCACCGACAGCAGCAGCAGGAACAGCGACAGGCCCAGCTTCAGGTCGCCGGGGTGGCCGCTCATCGCGCTGCGCCAGAACATACCGTTGCAGACCAGGGCGAAGAACGCGCTGGCGGCCAGTGCCAGGGTTTCGTTGCTCACCAGGGGGCGGTGGCGCCACCAGTCGGTCTTGGACTGGCGGGTGCCGGAGTGCGGCATCGAAAGGCTCATGTGTGGCTTTCCTTCACGACAGGCAAGGGCAGATGCATGGATCGGGCCGAAACCTGCGGCTGCCACAGCAAGGCGCGGTACAGACCCAGAGCCACAGCCCAACTCAGGGACAGCGTCCACAGATCGTGGGACAGGAAGTGCGCACCGCGCAGCTGCTGGCCGAGCCCGAACAGCAGCCCGGCGCCAAGCCCGACCGCCAGCGCCGGCCAGCGCCAGGCCGGCTTCAGCGCCAGCGCGACGAAGTACAGCGCCACCCAGGCATAGCCGGCGCTGGAATGCCCGGCCGGGAAGCAGGCCGCATGCGGCATGCCGGCCGGCCGCGCCTCGAACAGGCCGATGTAGGGCAGGTGGCCGCCGTAGCGGCTCAGGTCCCAGGGGCAGTCCATGTGGGTCAGCGACTTCAGCAGCGACACCACGCCGGTGCTTAACGCCACCGCCAGCGCCAGGTACAGCAGCGGCAGCCGGTAGCGCTGGCCGTCGGCGCGGCGCCAGGCCCAGACCGCCAGGGCGGCGGTCGCCACCCAGGCCACAGTGCTGAGCAGCTTGCCGTCGTGATGGATCAGGCTGCTGGTCAGCGCCGCGTTCTTCAGTGCCCAGTGGCCGCCTTCCCAGCGGTACAGCAGGTCGGCGAACCAGAAGTCGCCGCCCAGGCCCATCAGTACGGTGCTGGCCAGCAGCGCCGCAGCCAGCGGCAGCCACAGATGCCGGCGATAGAACGCCGACGGCGCGGGCAGCACGGAAACGGCAGGCAGGGGCAGGGAGGGGCTGTGCATGGGTGCAGGCGGGCTGGGCGCGCGAATGGTGGCGAGTGTCATGATGTTGCGCTCCTTGTCGGAGACCGGTCGGATTGGAGCGCCGCAGGCGCGACGCTTCAGCCCAGGTTGCCGTCGCGGTTTTCGGGTTCCGTCCAGGTTTCGTCGAGATTCGGTCAAGACGCAGCGTTCCGACCGCGTTCCGACGCGCATCCGCTAGCATGGCGCCATCCCCCGTCGTCCCGGAATGCGAGCGAGTGCCATGCGGCTGTTGGTGATAGAAGACAACCGGAACCTGGTCGCGAACCTGTTCGACTACTTCGAGGTGCGCGGCCACACCCTGGACGCGGCGCCGGACGGCGTCACCGGCCTGCACCTGGCCACCACCCAGCACTACGACGCGGTGATCCTGGACTGGATGCTGCCGCGCCTGGACGGCCCGCAGGTGCTGCGCGCGATGCGCGAGCAGCACCACGCCGAGGTGCCGGTGATCATGCTTACCGCGCGCGACGAACTGCCGGACAAGATCGCCGGCTTCCGCGCCGGCGCCGACGACTACCTGACCAAACCGTTCGCGCTGCCGGAACTGGAAGTGCGGCTGGAGGCGCTGCTGGTGCGCGCGCAGGGCCGCGGCCGCAGCAAGCTGCTGTGCGTGGGCGACCTGCAGCTGGACCTGGGCACGCTGGAGGCGACCCGCGGCGGCCGCACCCTGCACCTGTATCCGGCCTGCCGCAAGCTGCTGGAAGTGCTGATGCAGGCCAGCCCGGCCGCGGTCACCCGCGATCGCCTGGAGCAGGCGCTGTGGGGCGACGAGCCGCCGGACGGCGACATGCTGCGCTCGCACATCTACGACCTGCGGCGCAGCGTGGATGGTCCGTTCGCGACCAAGCTGATCCACACCCTGCCGCGCATCGGCTACCGGCTTGCGGTGGTGGATCCGCACGAGCAAGAGCATGCCGCGTAGGACCGGGCTGCGGCAGCGCATCACCCTGTGGCTGGTCGGCTATGCGGCGCTGCTGTCGCTGGCGGTATTCGTGCATGGCTACATCGTCAACGACCAGGCCGAGCAGCTGACCTGGCGTTCGCTGCTCAGCTCGGAGCTGGAACATTTCCTGGCGCGCAGCGCGGTCGATCCGGACTACCGCTGGATCGACACCCGCACCGTGAGCCTGTACGGCGACGAAGGCGGCGAGCCGCTGCCGCCGGCAGTGGCGGCGCTGGCGCCGGGCCTGCACGACGACGTGCCGCTGGAAGGCCGCGACAAGGTGGTGCTGGTGCAGGACGTGCGCGGTCGCCGCCTGGCGCTGTCGCTGGACATCACCGAGCTGCAGAAGCACGAGGAGAACCTGGCGCTGTGGATGCTGCTGTCCAACGTGATCGCGGTGCTGCTGCTCGGCGCGCTGGTGGCCTGGGGCCTGGGCCGGGTGGTGCAGCCGCTCACCGACATGGCGCAACGCATCGGCAGCCTGCGCCCGGACCGGCCGGGCCAGCGCATCGAAGTGCATCCGCGCGCCAGCGCCGAACAGGTGGTGATCGCCGATGCATTGAACGACTACCTGCTGCGCAACGACCTGTTCGTCGAGCGCGAGCGCGCCTTCATCGACAGCGCCAGCCATGAATTGCGCACGCCGGTGGCGGTGATCGGCGGCGCCGCCGAACTGGCGCTGGAGCAGTCCGACATCCCGCCCAGCGCGCGCAACCAGCTGCTGCGCATCCGCCGCACCGCCAGCGGCGTCGGCCAGCTGATTTCGTTGCTGCTGGTACTGGCCAAGGATCCGGCGCGGCTGGCGCGTGGCAGCGACCTGGTGCGGCTGGACCAGTTGCTGCCGGACATCGTCGAGGACCATCGCCACCTGTGCGCCGACAAGCGCCTGGAACTGGTGCTGGCGCCGTTGCCGCCGTGCGAGGTGCTGGCGCCGCTGGCGATCGTGCAGGCGGCGATCGGCAACCTGCTGCGCAACGCCATCGAGAACAGCGACCAGGGCGTGATCCAGATCGCGATGCCGGCGCCGGGCGTGGTACGCATCGACGACCCCGGCCACGGCATGGCGCCGGAAGAGATCAGCGCGATCTACATGCGCATGGCCCGCGGCGGCGGCCGCGAGGGCAGCGGCATCGGCCTGGACCTGATCGCGCGGCTGTGCGAACACCTGGGCTGGTCGCTGCAGCTGGATTCGGATGCCGGGCAGGGCACGCGGGCGACATTGGACCTGAGTCCGGCATTGAAGGACGGCGGCGCGGCGTAGCGCGTTGCCGCTCTTGCCCGAAGCCGCATCGGCATCGCGGCTCTGGCCGCGCAACCTGTAGCGCAACCTGTAGGAGCGGCTTCAGCCGCGACTGCGTCCGCAGCCGGGTTGGCATCCGTGCCCTGACGGCATCCGAAGCCTGGGCGCTATCCCGCTTCGTTCGTCGCGACTGAAGTCGCTCCCACAGTGGCCTGCGGCAGATTGGCTGGTGCACTGTGGGAGGGACTTCAGTCCCTGCCGCATGCGTAGCCGGTTGGCATCGGTGCTTCGTTCGTCGCGGCTGAAGCCGCTCCTACAGTGGCTTGCGGCAGATTGGCTGGGTGCATTTTGGGAGGGGCTTCAATGCCGACTGCATGCGTAGCCGGTTGGCATCGGTGCTTCGTTCGTCGCGGCTGAAGCCGCTCCTGCAGTGGCTCGCGGCAGATTGGCTGGGTGCACTGTGGGAGGGACTTCAGTCCCGACTGCATGTGTAGCCGGTGGGCATCCGTACTTCGTTTGTCGCGACTGAAGTCGCTCCTACAGGGGCCTTGCGGTTGGTCTGCTGGGTGCACTGTAGGAGCGGCTTCAGCCGCGACTGTATTCGCGGCCGGTGGGCAGCCGTGCTTCGTTCGTCGCGACTGAAGTCGCTCCTGCAAAAAGCGTGCGGATGGCTAGCCTGGTGCACTGTGGGAGGGACTTCAGTCCCGACTGTGTCCGCAGCCGGTCGGCGCCCGCGCTTCGCTCGTCGTGGCTGGAGCCGCTTCTGCGAGTGCTCCGGGCCGGCGATGGCAGGATGGGCGAAGCCTCAGTCCGGTTGCGGCAACAGTCCGCGCTGCAGCAGCCAGGCGCGCGCGTCCTCGGCGTCCTGTTCGAACCATGCGCGCGTGGAGCCCAGCCGGTAGGTGTAGCCCCAGGCATCCATGTCGGCCATCAGCCGCGCGCTGCCGACGCCGGGCAGCGCGTCGGCCAGCACGATCTGCAGATAGCAGGTGGCGTCCTCTTCCTCGACCGAGTCGGTGGCGTCTGTATGCACCAGCGCACGCCGTTCCGGCGGCAGCACGATCAGGTGGCAGGCTTCGTGCAGCAGCGAGTGCACCGGCGTGTCGTCGCGCACGTACACGTCGCTGGCGATCACCCCGGCTTCCGGTTCGCCCCAGTAGCTGCCGGGAATCTTGGCGCCGTCGGCGACCCGGTGCAGCATCAGTCCATGCCGGGCCAGCAGCGCGCGCGGCGCGTCCAGGCCGATGGCGCCGACGGTCAGGACCTCGGCAGCGGGTGCGGAGCGGGAGTCGTTGGTCTGCATCGGGAGGTCGGGAAGGAGGAGCGGCGCGAGACGCCATCGGCAACGGATTGGCGGCGGTTGGGCCGGCCGACAGCGCGACTGCCGTGCCGCTCGAGCTCAGGCGTTCGGTTTGCGCCGCTGGGGTTGTGCAGGCAACCGTGGCGCATTGCCGGCGCCGCAGTGTTTTCGTCAGGACGTTACGTCGAACGCACCACCGAACAATGCGGCGCGGGCTGCGCGCCACGGTCGCTGTCTGCGACCGCAGCGCGCTGCACCCCTCAGGGCGTCGGCCCTTCCGGCAATGCCACCGAGATGTCGAGCACGTCGTGTTCGCCGTCCTTGACCAGGTCCACCTTGACCGCGTCGGCGTCGATGTTGACGTACTTCTTGATCACTTCCAGCAGTTCGCGCTGCAGCAGCGGCAGGTAATCCGGGCCGCCGCGGTGGTTGCGTTCCTGCGCGATGATGATCTGCAGGCGGTTCTTGGCCGTCTCGGCGGTGTTCTTCTTGGCCTTGAGGAAGTCGAATAGTCCCATGCTCACCCTCCGAACAACTTGGTGAAGAAGCCCTTCTTCTCCACGGAGATGAAGCGCATCGGGCGCTCTTCGCCCATGATCCGGGCCACGGCGTCGTCGTACGCCTGGCCGGCCGGGGACTCGCCGTCCAGGATCACCGGCTCGCCCTTGTTGGAGGCGTTGAGCACGTCGCCGGATTCGGGGATCACGCCGATCGCCTTCAGTCCCAGCACTTCCTCCACGTCGGTGATGCTGAGCATCTCGCCGCCTTCCACCCGGCCCGGGCTGTAGCGGGTCAGCAGCAGGAACGCCGGCACGGTCTTGCCTTCCTCGGCCTTGCGGGTCTTGGAGTCGAGCAGGCCGATGATGCGGTCGGAGTCGCGCACCGAAGAGACTTCCGGGTTGACCACGACCACGGCGCGGTCGGCGAAGTACATCGCCAGGAACGCGCCCTTCTCGATGCCGGCCGGCGAATCGCAGACGATGTATTCGAAGCCTTCGGCGACCAGGTCCTTGAGCACCTTCTCCACGCCGTCCTGGGTCAGCGCGTCCTTGTCGCGGGTCTGCGAGGCAGCCAGCACGTACAGGTTGTCGAAGCGCTTGTCCTTGATCAGCGACTGCTTGAGCGTGGCCTCGCCGTGCACCACGTTGACGAAGTCGTACACCACCCGGCGCTCGCAGCCCATGATCAGGTCGAGGTTGCGCAGGCCCACGTCGAAGTCGATCACGGCGACCTTCTTGCCGCGTCGCGCCAGCCCGCAGGCCAGGCTCGCGCTGGTGGTGGTCTTGCCGACGCCGCCCTTGCCGGAGGTGACTACGATAATTTCAGCCAAAGGAATGTCTCCTGATACGTTCGGTTGTAGGGCCGCGTCAATCTTGCGCGGCGATCTTGATCTGGTCCTGCTCCAGCCAGACCTGGACGGCCTTGCCACGCAGTTCCTTGGGAATATCGTCCAGTACCTTGTAGTGGCCGGCGATGGCGACCAGTTCGGCATGGAAGTCGCGGCAGAAGATCCGCGCCTCGGTATTGCCTTGCGCGCCGGCCAGCGCGCGCCCGCGCAGGCTGCCGTAGATATGGATGCTGCCGTCGGAGATCACTTCGGCGCCGGCGCCGACCGTGGCCACCACGGTCAGGTCGCAGTTCTCCGCATACAGTTGCTGGCCCGAGCGCACCGCGGTCCTCTGCATGCGGCCCGGCTGCGGGCGCGCCGCAGGGGCGGGCGGCGGCGGGGGCGGCGGCGAGACCGGAGCGGGCGCGGCGGCGGGGGCGCCGCCGTCGATGCGCTCGTACTGGGCGCGGAACTTGGCCAGCAGCGGCAGGCCCAGCGCCTCGGACAGCTGCTCGGTCTCGCGGGTGCCGTAGGCCAGCGCCACCGGCAGCACGCCGGCGGCGCGCAGGCCTTCCAGCAGCGCGCGCGCTGTGGCGGTGTCGGGCGTCTGCGCCAGGCCGCCGAAATCGATGATGACCGCGGCGCGGCCGAACAGCTTGGGCGCGCGCTGCACGCGCTCGCGCATTTCCTGGGTCAGGCGCGCCACGTCCAGGGTGCGGATGCGCAGGTTGGCGATGCCGACCTGGCCGATCTTCAGTTCGCCTGCCTGCTCGAAATCCAGATTCACCGACGACACGCTCAGGTCCCGGTCGGGCGCTGGGCCCGTTGCAGGCGACGGGCATGGCCGACCCAGGGCAGGTCGGGCAACTGCTCGCCGTAGGTCTCGCGAACCCAGGCGTAACTGCACAGATCCTTCAACAGCATGCTGGCACGCACCTCCACCTCGTTCATCGTGTTCTGGCCCACTTCGCGGAAACCGAAGCTGCCGTGGAACAGCAGCGCCGCGTCCGCGCCATGGTCCAGGAAAACCTCGCACGCCAGCTGCGGGTAGCGCAGCTCGGCGTAGCTCTGCACGTCGGCATAGAACGCGCGGCCGACGCCACCGCCGCGGCGGCGGCTGGCCACCACGATGCGGTCGATATAGAAGAATGCCGGATAGCGCTCGCGAAACCAGGCGAAATTGCTGCTGTCGTGATCGCTGTCGCCGCCGAAGCCGACCAGGAAGCCGGCCAGGTTGCCGTCGCGCTCGGCGACGCGGAAGTACTCTGCGGTTTCGTAGAAGCGATGCAGCTTGGCCGAATCCAGCGGCAGGATCGCCAGTCCGGCGTTGTTGTTCAGGGCCAGGACCGAATCGAGCTCGTGCTCGCGCACGTCGCGGATGACGATCGACATTGGGACTCCGTTGCTGATGCGCGCGCGGCCAGATGCGGACCGCCAGCCGGATTATCGCACGCGTGGCCCGGGGCGGCGAGCCGCGCATGCATGACTTCCGTGGGAGTGCATTGCGCGCCGTTCATCCTAAGATGCGTGCATGTTGGGAAACCTCAGCCATACCCGCGTCCTGCGCTTCGCCGGCCTGTTCACCTGGGCCATGATCGCCATGCCGCTGGTCTACACCTACTGGATCCCGGAGGAGGGCGTGAACCGGCGGGGCGGCTGGGAGGCGGCGATGATGTCCGGCTTCTTCATCGCCTTCGGCGGCAGCTACTACTGGCTGACCCGCGGGCTGGGCAGCGGCGGCCACGCGCATTGGTACGATCGCCTGATCCTGCTGCTGCTGACCGTCTGCGCGCTGGCGGTCAGCTATCTGACCGGAAGCGGGCTGGGCAGCATCCTGATGATGGTGGCGGCGGGGGTGATCCCGTGGCTGCTGCCGGTGCGGATCGGCGTGCTGTGGCTGGTGCTGAGCCAGTTGGCGGTGCTGCCGGTCTACTACCTGCTGGTCGGCTTTCCGCTGTTCGACGCGCTGATGCAGTCGTTGCTGTACGGCGGCTTCTCCATGTTCATCTTCGTCACCAGCCTGGTCGCGCGGCAGCAGGCCCAGGCCCGCGAGGAGCAGCGCCAGCTCAATGCCGAGTTGCGCGCCACCCGCGCGCTGCTGGCCGAAAGCGCCCGGGTCAACGAGCGCACCCGCATCTCGCGCGAACTGCACGACCTGCTCGGCCACCACCTGACCGCGCTGAGCCTGAACCTGGAAGTGGCCGGCCACATCACCGAGGGCCGCGCGCAGGAACATGTGCACCAGGCGCATACCCTGGCCAAGCTGCTGCTGACCGACGTGCGCGAGGCAGTCAGCCATCTGCGCGACAGCGGCGCGATCGACCTGGCCGCGGCGCTGCGGCCGCTGGTCGAGCGGGTGCCGTCGCTGCGGATCCACCTGCAGGTGGACGAGCCGTTGACCGTCGAGGATCCGGAGCGTGCGCATGTCTTGCTGCGCTGCACCCAGGAAATCATCACCAACACGGTGCGCCACGCGCAGGCCGACAACCTGTGGATCCAGGTGCGCCGCGAAGGCCCGCAGGTGGTGATCCGGGCCCACGACGATGGCCGCGGCTGCGAGGCGCTGCTGCCCGGCAATGGCCTGCGCGGCATGCGCGAGCGGCTGAGCCAGTATGGTGGCAGCCTGGAAATCGATGCGCCGCAGGGCACGGGCTTCCGCCTGCGCGCCTCGGTCCCGAGCGCGGCCGCTTTGCTGCCGCCCGCCGTTTCACAAGGAGTGTTGTGATGATCCGTGTCTGCCTGGTCGACGACCAAACCCTGGTGCGGCAGGGAATCCGCTCGCTGCTGGCGTTGGACGGCGGGATCGAGGTGATCGCCGAGGCCAACGACGGCCGCCAGGCGGTGGAGCTGATCCCGCAGGTGAAGCCGGACGTGGTGCTGATGGACATGCGCATGCCGGCGATGTCCGGACTGGAGGCGCTGCAGATGCTGTCGCGCAACGGCACGCTGCCGCCGACCATCATCCTCACCACCTTCGACGACGATCAGCTGGTGCTGGCCGGGCTCAAGGCCGGGGCCAAGGGCTACCTGCTCAAGGACGTGTCGCTGGAACAGCTGGTCGGCGCGATCCGCGCGGTGGCCGCCGGCGGTTCGCTGGTGCAGCCGGCGGTGACCCAGCGCCTGCTGTCGGGCCTGGAGCACATGCGCAACGACTTCGTCAGCCTGGACCGGCCCGACCCGCTGACCGACCGCGAGACCGAGATCCTGCGGCTGATGGCCAGCGGCTTCTCCAACAAGGAGATCGCCAACTCGCTGGGCGTGGCCGAGGGCACGATCAAGAACCACGTGTCCAACATCCTGTCCAAGCTGGGCGTGCGCGACCGCACCCGGGCGGTGCTGAAGGCGTTCGAACTGCAGTTGGTCTGACGGGACAGGATGCCCGGCCCGGCGCAGCGCGCCGGGCGTTCGCGGGCGCGCGAGCCAGTGGCTCGCAAGCGGCGCCCACTCACCCTGTCCAAGCTGGGTGCGCGCGACCGCACCCGGGCGGTGCTGACGGCGTTCGAGCTGCAGTTGGTCTGACGGGACAGGATGCCCGGCCCGGCGCAGCGCGTCGGGCGTTCGCGCGCACCGGTGCCGCGCCAGCCCCCTGTAGGAGCGACTTCAGTCGCGACGAACGCAGCGGCAGGCGCGCCGAGTCCGGATGCGGTCTGGGCCGACAGCCCGGCGTTACAACGCTCGGGATGCAATGGTCTGGCCGCCCGGATCGGCGGTGTCGCCCGCGGCCAAGCGCAAACGCCGCGCCATGTCTGGCCTGCCCGCAGCGACCCGGCCCCGGCCCAAGCCTGTCCGCCACTGCCGGCGCGACAATGGTCTGGTCGCCCGCCCGGCGCCGCGGCGGCGCTTTGCACGGCGCGTTCGCGGGGTTTTCGCCACTATGCCGAATTCCGCGTCGCCATCTGCTGACCACGAGCCGCGAAGCCTGCTAGGATGGGCGCTTCGCTTCATTAACCCGGCCGTGGGATCGGCCCCGGAGACCTCCTGAATGACCCGTATTATCGAATTCCTGATCGCACTGGGGATCGTGGCTGGCCTGTTCGTCATCGTCGGCCTGGTGCTGCCTTCGGAGCGTCACATGTCCGAGAGCGTCGAAACCAATCGACGCATGACCATTGTCTATGACACGGTGAACAGCCTGCGTCGTTTCAAGGACTGGAATCCTCTGGTGCTACGCGATCCGCGTATCCAACTGAAGCTTTCCGGTCCTGAAGCCGGCGTCGGCGCCCGCCTCGACTACACCTCCAACGAGGGCTACATCGGCAAGGGCAGCTGGACCATCACCTCGACCGAGAAGAACAAGCAGGTCGTCATCGGCATCGAAGACGAGAGCAAGGGCAGCGACAAGACCACGTCGTTCAAGCTCGAGCCGACCGGCAAGAGCGGTCGCAACGTCAAGATCACCCAGGACTACACGGTCAAGTACGGTTGGGACCTGTTCGGTCGCTATGCCGGCCTGTATGTGAGCCGTCATGTCGGCGACGACATCAAGCTGGGCCTGTCGCGGCTGAGCAACGTGCTGGCCACCGTGCCGAACGTCGACTACCGCGCCGAGGAAACCCCGTTGACCGACCTGAAGGTCGTCGATGTCCCGGCCGAGGATCTGCTGGTCGTCAACGCCGGCAACATCGACCGCGACAACGACTCCATCAAGAAGTCCATCAAGGACAACCAGGAGTGGATCAAGCGGGTGATGGACGCCAACGGCCTGGAAGCGGCCGGTCCGGTGCGCATCGTTACCACCGATTTCGGTTCCGACAAGTACGCCTTCGACGTGACCCAGCCGGTGCGCAAGCGTGCCGGTGGCGCGCCGAAGCCGGACGCGGCGGCCAAGCCGGAAGAGAAGAAGGACGATGCAGCGGCTCCTGCGGCTCCGGTCGATGCGACCCCGGTCGCCGCCAGCGGCGATCCGCTTAAGCTGACCATCCCGCAGGGCGCGCCGGTCACCTACCTGCGTACCGAAGCGCACCGTTCCGCGTTCGCCAGCTACACCGGCCACATGGCGGGCCTGGATGCGGCGCGCAATGCGGTCCGCGCCTGGGCCGCGACCAGCGGCTACGACGTGACCGACCGTCCGTACGAGGCCTGGAAGGGCGGCGTGGACAAGTCGTTCACGCCGGAAGGCACGTACGACATCTACTGGGCGATCAAGTAAGCCGTCGCCTGGATGGATGAGTGACCCGAAACGCGCCGCTTCTTGCGGCGCGTTTCGTTTCTGGGGCCGGAACACCGGCCGCAACGGAGCATCGTCATGCTGAATCTCGATCGGCGTTCGCGCAAACGCTCCTGGCTGGCCTGTGCCGGCGGCCTGTTGGCCGCCGCCGCGATCGGCCTGTCCGCCTATGCCTCGCACGGCGTTGCCGAGCCGCTGGCGCAATCGCATCTGCAGACCGCCGCGCTGTATGCGTTCGGCCACGGGCTGGCGCTGGCGGCGTTGGGCCGCAGCAGCGAGCGCCTGCTCGCACGCGCCGCACTGGCGCTGCTGCTGCTCGGCACGCTGCTGTTTTCCGGCAGTCTGGCCGGCAACGCGCTGGCGCAATGGCCGACCCGGCTGGCCCCGGTCGGCGGGACGACGCTGATGCTGGGCTGGGTGCTGTACGCGCTGGATGCGCTGAGGCGTTGAGATGCCCCGTTACGCGCGCGGATTCGACACCCAGGCTGCCTTCGACTCCCTGAGCCGGCGCGACCGCAAGCTTGGCGCGTGGATGCGCCGGATCGGCCCGATCGCGCCGCAACCGGGCTGGGCCAAGCCATTCGATCCGGTCGATGCGCTGGCGCGCGCGATCCTGTTCCAGCAACTCAGCGGCAAGGCCGCGGCGACCATCGTCGGCCGCGTCGAAGCGGCCATCGGCAGCACCCGGCTGCATGCCGACACGCTGGCGCGGATCGACGATCCCGGCCTGCGCGCCTGCGGCGTGTCCGGCAACAAGGCGCTGGCGCTGCGCGATCTGGCGCGGCGCGAGGCGGCCGGCGAGATTCCTTCGTTACGCAGGCTTGCCTTCCTGGACGACGAGGCGATCGTGCAGGCACTGCTGCCGGTCCGCGGCATCGGCCGCTGGACGGTGGAGATGATGCTGCTGTTCCGCCTGGGCCGTCCCGACCTGTTGCCGGTGGACGACCTGGGCGTGCGCAAGGGCGCGCAGCGGGTGGATCGACTGGAACGGCCGCCGACGCCGACGGAGTTGCTGGCCCGCGGCGAGCGCTGGAGCCCGTATCGCAGCTATGTGGCGTTCTACCTGTGGAAGATCGCCGACTTCAGCGCCGCCGCGACGCTGCCCACGCCGCGGTCGCAGGAGTAGGGCGGCCCACGTTTTCTGTAGGAGCGGCTTCAGCCGCGACAGGGCGTTACCAGGAAAGGACCCGGTCGCGGCTGAAGCCGCTCCTACAGGGAAGCGGGCCATCGACCTCTGGCCGCACGGCGATGTTCGGCAGCACGTCCTGCGCCGCGTTCGCAGGAGTCGGGTGGATTGATCGGCGTGTCGCTGCCTGGTGTCGCTTCCATATCCACTGGTGGCGGTGGGGCGATCAGACGGTCGGCGGCGTGGGGGCATCCTGGCTGGCCTGACCCGGCGTCGCCGCAATCGGCCGCGGCGGCGTCCGCCACAACGGATCGTCGCTCAACCGTGGGCGTTGCGAGGACGGGAAACGCCGTTCCTGCTGCAGCCAGCGGTGGTACTGGAAGGTGCCGCGCGCCGCGCTCAGGTAGACCAGGATCACGATCACCCCGAGGGCCGCACCATTGAGACTTCCGGCGAGCAGGAAGGCGATCCGGACGAGGACGTAGTAGGCCAGCAGCACGCTCGCCGCCACCCGATGCTTGCGCCGGACGCCGTAGGCCAGTGTCGCGATGAAGATGGCTTCGATCGCGCTGGTCGCGCCGATAACGGTGTTGCCGTTCTTGAGCGCGAGCAGTCCGCTGAGCAGCGTGATCCCCGCTTGCAGCGCTGCGACGATCCAGCCGACCTTGATCCTGCGCAGCACGTCGTCCGGTGCCTTTCCCGGCGGCGCGGCGGGGCTTGCCTGCAAGTCGGCTGCCGGCGCCGAGTACGGGTTCTGTTCCATCAGCGTGGATCTCCTGGACATGTCGCTGCGATATCGGTCGCGTGCGCGGCAACTTGAGCGCATGCCCGCCGCAGATGCGCCGCGCGCGCCATCGCCTCCGGCTTCATGCCGGCAAATACTTGTCCCACAGCCGATTGCGGAAGCGCTGCTGCGGATCGATGCGGCGCTTGATGCGCGCGAACGCCTCGGCTTCGGGATAGGCCGCGGCGAACTGGTGCGGCGTGGCATGCAGCCGGTACGGCAGGTAGTAGCGCCCGCCTTGCGCCAGCGCCGCGTCGATCAACTGCCGGGTCCACACCGCCGCCGCCCGGTCCGGAGCGGCGCCGCTGCGCTGCTTGTAGTACAGCACGAAGGAGAACACCGGCTGCGGCGCCCAGCGCAGCAACGACACCGTATCGGCCGGCGAGTGGCGGATCGAGACATTGAGCGCGTTGACCTCGTGGCGGCGCAGGATCGCGCCCATCTCGCGCGCGAATGCGGCGAACGCCGGCAGCGGCAGGAAGTATTCCTGCAGCAGGTAGGTGGACATGCGCCGCGTGCGTGGTTCCAGCGAGCGTGCGTCCAGGCTGGCCTGACAGTTGCGGCGCATCACCGCCGGCGTGTGCAGCAGCGGTTCGGTCTGGTAGCGCTCGCGCAAGGACTCGCCCAGCGGCAGTTCGGAGGCCGCCCAGATCAGGTTCTGTTCGCGCGCGTAGTCCTGCCCGCGCGGCACCAGCCGGCGCGTGTCGGTGGGCACGGCGTCGCTGCGCAGCCAGGTCACCGCCAGCGGGCGATCGAAGCGCGGCGGCATCAGGTCGGCGTTGTGCATCACCGCGCGCGGGTCGGCGGCGATGCGTTCGGCGAAGAATGCCGGATAGTCCGCCAGCGCGACGCGCTGCGCATGCCGCTCCAGCATGTCGTTGCGGGCCAGCGACACTTCCACTTCGGTGACCACGCCGAGTCCGCCGTAGCCGCCGATCGCCGCGGAGAACAATTCGGCATCGTGCTCGCGGTCGAGCTCGTGCACTTGGCCCTGCGCATCCACCAGTTGCAGCGCCTGCACCGTATGCGCGATCGGCCCGGCATGCAGGTAGCGGCCGTGGCAGTTGACCGCGACCGAGCCGCCGACGCTGAAATTGCTGTAGCTCTGCATCACCGCGACCGCCAGATCGTGCGGGTCGATCAGGTCCTGCACGTCGCGCCAGCGCATGCCGCTGCGCACACGGATGCGCTGCGCGGCTGGATCCAGATGCACCAGCCCGATCAGTTCGCGCAGGTCCAGATGCAGCGAGCCGGCGGCGCCGATCTGTCCGCCCATGCTGTAGCGCGCGCCGCCGATCGAGACCGCGCCGGTGTTGTCGCGCAACAGCGCGGCGACTTCGGCCACCGTGCGTGGCCGCGCGATGCGCGCGACCGCTGTGCGGTCGATGCCGGCGATGTCGGTGACCTGCGCCGCGGCGGCGGTCTCGCGCCGGCAACCGGGCATGGCCAATGCGGCGCCTGCGCCCAGCAGGGCGGCGGTGGCCGCGCGGCGCTGTTTGTCGATGTGCTCGTCCATAAGCAAGGTGTTCTCAATGGAATTGGCGGGGGGTGTAGGTCAATCGGCGACCAGTTCCACCTGCGTCTGCACGCGCACCCAGGCATCCTGGCTGGGATCGTTGAGCGTGGCGTGCAGCGTATAGGTACCGAGCGGATCCTCCGGTTCGAAGCGCAGCTGCAGCGACAGCGGTGCCAGTTCCAGCATGCCCGGCGCGGCCGGTTTGCCGCCGGTGGTCAGCGGTCGCGGAGGTTCCTGCAGCGCGACCTGGCCGTCCGGCCCGAGCATGCGCAGGCGCATGCGTGCGTCGCAGGCGCCGTCGTTGTTGGGACTGGGCGCGCAGCCCGAATACAGCACGACCACCCGCAGCGGTTCGCCGCGGCGCACGCGCGTGGCCGTGCGCAGTTGCGGGCCGTGGCGGCTGTCGGTCTCGGTCCACTCTTTTCCGAAACGCGCGAACGCGGCTTCGTCGGCGACGTGGACGCTCGCCGCGAAGTCCTTGTCGTGCGCGCGCTCGGCGCTGTCGGCGACCGGCTTGCCCTGGCGATCGTGCCACTGCGCGGAGGCGCCGAACGGCAGCGCCAGCAATCCCAGGGCGCAACACGTCAGGCCTCCGCGCAACAGGCGCTCCATGCGCTGCTCCATGCCGACCTTCATGCCGGCGCTCCCGCGTGCCAGCGCCAATGCCAGGGTTCGTAGACGATGCCGTGCGGATTGTCGCGCGGATAGCTCATCCGGTAGGCGAAGTCGGCGGCATGCGCGCGCAGCCAGGCGAAGGCCGCGGTGCGCTCGAAGCTCTCCTCGGCCGGCGGCTCGCCGGGCGTGCCGATGTCCAGCGCGTCGCCGCTGTGGTGTTCGCTGTAGCCGGGTGCGGCATTGACCTGCAGGATCTGCTGCAGGCTCTGCCCGCGCGCGAACTTGCGCGCGAAGATGCCCAGTTGGTAGGCGTGGCTGCGGTAGCCGGAGATCGCCTCCAGCACCACGCCGTCGCGGGCGGCGGCGCGCTGCAGCGCCTGCCAGGCGCGCGCGGCGCCGGCGCTCAGCCACAGCGGGCGCCGGTAGCGGTCTCGGCCCGCTGCATGCAGGGTGGCGGGTTCGGCCTGCAGCGGCAGGCCGGTGCTGCGCGCGTAGTCCTCGGCGTCCAGGCCGAGGCCGTCCAGGCGTTCGTGCAAGGCGCTCAGCGGCAGCGGTCCGGCGTCATCGGGTTGCCGGCGCAGGGGCAGGGCGTCGAGGCGATCCAGCGCCGCATCGATGCCGGGTTCGTGCATCAGCCGCGGCAGCAGCGCATGCAGGCCGCGCGCGGAGGCAGCCGCCAGGTAGCGGCCGTCGCACTTGCGCCGCAACAGCCAGGTCGCCTGCGCGAGCAGGCGCGCATCGACGTTGCTGCGCGCGCGCAGCAACCTGGCCGGCAGCAGTTCGATGCATTCGGTATTGAGCAGCAGGGCGGGAGCGGGGCGCATCCGCACAGGGTAGGGCTAAGCGCGGTGCGCGGCCAGCCGTTGCAGGTCCTGCAGCAACTGCCGCGGCTGTTCGGGGCTCAGCAGCAGCCAGCGCCCGTCGCGCAACGGTAGCGCCAGCACGCGGCTGGCATCGGTGACCAGGCAGAACGCGCGCTGGCCGTTGCGCATGCGGAAATAGCCGGATTTGAAGCCGGGCAACGCGTAGGCGATGGTCTTGCGGGTCGGCGCGAATTCGCCGTGCTCGGCCAGGTCCACCACGCGTGCCTGCGCCAGATCGATCTGCGCGATGTCGGTGCGCGATGCGAACAGGCTGGAGCGGACCAGCAGCGTCCGTTCCTGCAGGCGGATGCCGCGGCGCAGGTAGAACAGGCTCAGCACCGTGCCGGTGGCTGGCAGCAGCACCAGGGTGGTCCAGTGCAGGCGGTGGCCGCGCTCCGGACTGGACAGGCCCACGGCGGCGACCAGCCCGGCGGCGAGCAGCAGCGGCAGCCACAGGCCCAGCAGCGGCAGGCGCCCGGGCGTGGCGACGCGGTAGTCGCGGGAGGTCGGTGCGGCTGGGGATTGGCTGTGCATGGCGGTCACGGTTGTGCGCGGATCCATTGCGCGGTATCGGCGATCAGCTGCGCGTCGACATGCCCGGGCTGCGCGTACTCGGCGGGGTTCGGGGCGCCGCTGCCGGCGATGCCGAGGTGGTTGAGCTGCGCATAGCGGTGCAGGGTCGCGCGCGGATCGTCGCCCAGCGCCTGCTGCCAGCGCTGCCAGTCCGGCGCGGTGACCTGGAAATCGCGCTCGCCCTGCAGCCACAGCACCGGCTGGCGCAAGGCGAGGACGTCGGCCACCGGATCCACCTTGTCGAACGCGCGCCAGTACGCGGCCGGCAAGTCCTGCGGCGAATCGGTCCGCGCCACCGCACCGTCGCCGCGGACCTTGGCCACGCGCCGCTCGATCTCGGCTACGCGTGCCTTGCCCTCGGCGGACGGCGTGCCTTGCAGGCCGAGCAGATAGCGGTTCTGGTCGAGCAGCAGGTCCAGCAGCGAGCGCGCCGGTGCCGCCCACAGGACGATGCCGGCGGTCTTGCCGGACATGCGCGCGATGCGCGCGGCGAGCATGCCGCCCTGGCTGTGGCCCATCACGAAGATGCGCTTGGGGTCGATGCCGGGCGTGCGCGCCAGCGCCGCGACCGCGGCGACGGCATCGTCGGTGGTTTCGTCGTCCATGGTGAAGCCGTCCTGCATGCGCCCGGCGAAGCTTTCCGGTATAGCGAAGGTGCGCTTGTCGTAGCGCAGCACCGCGATGCCTTGCGCGGCCAGGCCACGCGCGACATCGAGGAACGGCCGGTTCGGGCCGATGGTCTCGTCGCGGTCGAGCGGGCCGGAGCCCTGCACCAGCACCACGGCCGGGAACGGTCCCTTGCCGGCCGGCAAGGCCAGGGTGCCGGGCAGCGGACCGACCGCGAACGCCTGTTCGGCGAAGCCGGCATCGGCAGCGGGCGGCGGCGGAGCCGGTGGCGCGGCCGGGGTCAGCAGCAGGCCGGCGATCTTGCCTTCGGCGTTCACCGAGACATGCAACAGCATCGCGCCGTGTTCGAATTGCAGGCGTCGCTCGATCAGGCTGAGCCCTTGCTGCTGGCGTTCGCTGGCCGTGCCGCGCTGCTGCAACGCGCCCATCTGTGCGGACACCATGTGCCAGGCCGCGGCCAGTTTCTCGGCCGGCACCGCTTGCGCCATCGCGGGCGTGAAATCGCGTTCGGCCGCGGCGATGTCGCCGGCCTGCAGGCGGTCCAGCAGCGTGTTCGCCGCCTGCTGAGGCGAGGCCGCCAGTGCAGCGGCTGGGAACAGCAGTGATGCCAGTATGGGACCGAGGTGGCGGCGTGGGCGCATGTCAGCTCGCCTTCTTGAACACCAGCAGCACCGGCCACAGCCGCGGCGAGCTGATCACGTTTACCAGTTCCCAGCCCAGGGCGCCTTGCTTGTTCAGCTCGGCCTGGATCGGTTCGGCGTCCACTTTGCCGAGAAAGGTGGGCTTGAGATTCACTTCGACAGTGAGGTAAGTCCAGCGCGTGGTCATGGCTTGGGTTCCTGGTCCTCGCCGGGCTTGGGCAGCCGGCCGGCCTTGCGCAGCGCGTCGCGCAACACGTATTCGATCTGCGCGTTGAGGCTGCGCAGCTCATCGTCGGCCCAGCGCTGCACCGCCGCCAGCACGTCGGCGTTGATGCGCAGCGGATAGGCCTTCTTCTCGCTCATGCGGGACGGCTCGTTTGCATCCGTGCGGCCGCTGCCGCACGGAGGTGGCAGGACTCGCGCATCAGTACAGCGAGCCGGCGTTGACGATCGGTTGCGCGCCGCGGTCCGAGCACAGCACGGTCAGCAGGTTGCTGACCATGTGCGCCTTGCGCTCCTCGTCCAGCTGCACGGTGCCGTTCTTCTCCAGTTCGGCCAGCGCCATTTCGACCATGCCCACGGCACCGGCGACGATGCGCGTGCGTGCGGCGATCACCGCGTTGGCCTGCTGCCGCTGCAGCATCGCCTGGGCGATTTCCGGCGCATAGGCGAGGTGGCTGATGCGCGCCTCGATCACGTCCACGCCGGCCTGGGTGAGGCGTTCGTCGAGGTGGCGCTTGAGCTGTTCGCTGATCTCGGCGGGGTGGCTGCGCAGCGAGATCTGGCCGTCCTCGTGCTGGTCGTAGGGATAGCTGGTGGCCATCGCGCGCAGCGCCGATTCGGACTGGATATGCACGAAGCTCTCGTAGTCGTCGACGTTGTACACGGCCTCGGACGCGTCGATCACCTGCCACACGATCACCGCGGCGATCTCGATCGGGCTGCCGTCCAGTTCGTTGACCTTGAGCCGGCCGCTCTCGAAGTTGCGCACGCGCTGGCTGACCTTCTTCTTCGAATAGAAGGGGTTGTTCCAGCGCAGGCCGTTGTCCTTGACCGTGCCCACGTACTTGCCGAACAGGCTCAGCACCGCGGCCTGGTTCGGCTGCACCGTGTACAGGCCGCACAGGCTGAACAGGGCGGCCGCGCCGAGCAGCAGCGACAGCAGCACCAGCGGCAGCGAGCTCGGCCCGCCGCTCACCGGATCCTTGATGACGCCCATCACGAACAGCCACAGCGCCAGCGCGGACAGCGCCAGGACGCCGAGCAGAAGCGGAATGCCGGGCAGCGAGCGAAGCGTGCGTTCTTTCATGGCGGTGTCCCCAAGTGTGTGAGAAAAAGATATCACTTTGATATCTGATTGCAAGGGGGGCGTTTGCGGACGTCTGCGACAGGGAAACGGCACGGGCCGTTAGAATGGCGCCCCTCTTTCGCGCAGGCACCGCCGCCATGACCACCCTGGGAACCCCGCTGTCCGCTTCCGCCACCCGCGTGCTGCTGCTGGGCTCGGGCGAACTGGGCAAGGAAGTGGCGATCGAGCTGCAGCGCTTCGGCGTGGAGGTGATCGCCGCCGATCGCTATGCCGATGCGCCGGCGATGCAGGTGGCGCACCGTTCGCACGTGCTGGACATGCTCGATGCGATGGCGCTGCGCGAGCTGATCGCGCGCGAGCAGCCGCACCTGATCGTGCCGGAGATCGAGGCGATCCACACCGAGACGCTGGTGGCGCTGGAACGCGAGCATGGCCAGCGGGTGATCCCGACCGCGCGCGCGGCGCGGTTGACCATGGACCGCGAGGGCATCCGCCGCCTGGCCGCCGAGACGCTGGGCCTGCCGACCTCGCCGTACCGCTTCGTCGATACGCCGGAGGAGTACCGCGCGGCGATCGCCGCGGTCGGCCTGCCGTGCGTGGTCAAGCCGGTGATGTCGTCCTCGGGCAAGGGCCAGAGCACGCTGCGCAGCGAAGCCGAGATCGACGCCGCCTGGGAATACGCGCAGACCGGCGGCCGCGCGGGCGCCGGCCGCTGCATCGTCGAAGGCTTCATCGATTTCGACTACGAGATCACCCTGCTGACCGTGCGCCATGCCGCCGGCACGTCGTTCTGCGATCCGATCGGGCACTGGCAGAAGGACGGCGACTACCGCGAGAGCTGGCAGCCGCAGCCGATGTCGGCGCTGGCGCTGCAGCGGGCGCAGGAGATCGCGCGCGCGGTCACCGACGACCTCGGCGGCTGGGGCCTGTTCGGCGTGGAACTGTTCGTCAAGGGCGACGCGGTCTGGTTCAGCGAAGTGTCGCCGCGGCCGCACGACACCGGCCTGGTCACCCTGGTCTCGCAGGAACTGAGCGAGTTCGCGCTGCATGCGCGCGCGATCCTGGGCCTGCCGATCCCGGTCATCCGCCAGAGCGGGCCGTCGGCTTCGTGCGCGCTGCTGGCGCACGGCGAAGGCGTGCCGCTGTTCGGCAACGTCGCCGCCGCGCTGCAGGCCCCGGACACCGCGCTGCGCCTGTTCGGCAAGCCCAGCGTGCACGGCCACCGCCGCGTCGGCGTGACCCTGGCGCGTGGCGCCAGCATCGACGAAGCGCGCCAGACCGCCCGCGACGCCGCCGCCGCCCTGACCATCGAACTGAAGGCCTGACAGCAGGGGAAAAGGTTTGACGGCACGGAAAAGGGACGCGCTCGTGGCGCCGTTCCCAATCCCCAATCCCGATTCCCTAATCCCGGCTCTTCAACCCGGCGGCGCGAACCGCGCCGCCGCCAGGCGGATGCTCCACACCAGCTCTACCATCGCCAGGTTGTTGAGCAGCGCTTCGCCGCCGAGGATCAGCCAGTAGCCGCTGCCGTCCACCCAGAACGGGACGAACGACCAGTCCGGCAGCAACAGCTGCGGCTCGCTGTAGAACGACACGTAGCGCTGCGCGCCGCTCCAGCCGCGTGCGCCCTGCCGCTGGGCGAAGCCGGAGAAATCGGCCGCGGCCACGCTCAACGTGTCGGCCTCGTCCTGGTTCAGCCCGGCATGGCCCAGGCAGAAACCGCCGTCGGAGGCGAGCACGGCGCGGCGCTCGGCCGACAGCGGCGCGATCACGTGCTGGGCGAAATCGTCCAGGCGGATCTCCGGGCCGGGCACCGGGCGCCGCAACAGCTGGATCCACTGCCGCTCGCGCGCTTCGTGCAGCAGGCGCTGGGCGTCGCCGTCCACGCGCATGCGCCATTCCGGCAGCGACAATGCGCCGTGCGCGCTGAGCAGCAGTTGCAGGGCGCGCTGCATGCGGTCCGGGGCGGCGCTGGCGAAACCATGCAGCACGCCGTGCGGCGTGGGCATCAGCCAGGTAGGTTCTTGGTCGTCGTTCATGGCCGAGGGCTTGCAATGGAAAGAGGGAGGTCGGCGGCGACGCTGCGGCCGCCGAGCAGGTCGCGTTGCTGCAGCCAGCGTGCGGTGCGGTCCCAGCGGTCGCCCAGGGCGAGCGCATGGCGGCGCAGCTCGCGGCTGGCGAGCATGAAGGCGAGCTTGTCCTGGCAACTGATGCAGTAGTCGAGGAACTCGCGCTCGCAGCGCGCCGCGGTCAGCGGGGCGCCTTCGCACAACGCCTCCACCACCTCGCGCACCATGCGCCGCGAATGGTCGGGGCTGGCCCGGCGGACCCGTGCCGGCACGTCGGCCGAGGGGCGCGCCAGCACGCTCCAGCGTGTGGCCAGGGCATTGATCGGCAGCAACGCGTGGCCATGGCTGTGGCGTTGGAAGGCCTCGGCCACATGCGGCGGCAGATGCGCGGCGGCCATCTGCAATGCCGCCTGGCGCAACGCGGTGTCGTGTCGCGGCAGCGCCACGAACAGGTCGGCGAGCACGCCTTGCGCCGGCTCGTTGTCGTGCAGCTGCAGCGCCGCATGCAGGCGCGCCAGGTGCGCGGCGGCGTCGCGCGGATCGCGCAGCAGGGCGCGCGCATGCGTGCGCATCACCAGGCGGGCCGGGTCTGCAGCGGTGGTGCGGTTGGCCATGGCGGTGCGCTCAGTCCAGCAAGGTGTCGATCAGGTCGATCATGAATTCCGCGTCTTCCATCGCCATCGCCTCGAAGCCGCGCTCCAGGCCCAGCGCATCGAGCACGCCCTGGTCCTCGCGGTGCGTCGCGTCGCCCAGCGCCAGCAGCGCCGTTTGCAGCGCAGGCAGCTGCGCGGCGATGCGCGGATGCGCCAGCAGCACGTGGCCGATGTCGCACAGCGCGCTCTCCACCAGCGGCCGCAACCGCTCGCGGGTCAGTCGCGACAGGCGGCGATAGGCGTCGGCCAGGAACAGGCCGGCATCGGCTTCGCCTTCCAGCAGCAGCCGCGCCACTGCGGCGTAGCTGCTGGCCGGACGCCAGGCGATGCGCTCGGGGTCGAGGTCGGCCGGTTCCAGCAGGCGCAGCGCGATCAGGCGCACGTCGTGGTTGTCGGTCAGCGCGATGCGGCAGCCGTAGGACAGGTCTTCGACACGGCGCGCCGGCGCGTCCGCGGCGGCGGCGATCACCACTTCGTCGGCATGCGCGCGCGGGCGTGCGAGCGGCAGATAGCCGCGCGTGCGGATCAGGGCGCTGGCATCGAACGGACTGGCGTACACCAGGTCGACCACGCTGTCGTCGAGCAACTGCCTCTGTTCCGCGGCATCGGCCGGCATCAGCAGGTGCAGGCCGACGCCGGTGCGGCGCTGCAGCACGGTACTGAGCAGGTACCAGCCGCAGAAGTTCTCCGGCGCGAAGTCCGGCGCGACCAGGAAATCGAGGCTCATGCCGGCGTCTCCGCGCGCTCGTCCTGCAGCCACTGCGCGTATAGCGGTTGCAGGGCGTCGATGCGCCGCCGCGAGGGCTTGCGCCGCACCGAGGTGAAGCCGACCACCTGGCCGTTGCGCACGTTCGGCAGCGCGGTGGCGTAGACCCAGTAGCAGGCGCCGTCGCGGCGCAGGTTCTTGACGTAGCCGTGCCATTTCTCGCCGCCCAGCACCGTGTCCCACAGGTCGCGGAACGCGCGCCTGGGCATGTCCGGGTGGCGCAGGATGCAGTGCGGCGCGCCGATCAGCGTCGCCCGCGGCCAGCCGCTGAGTTCGACGAAGGCGTCGTTGGCGTGGGTGATGACCCCGTCCAGGTCGGTGCGCGACACGATCAGGCGCCCGTCGGGGTAGGCCACTTCGCGTTCGCTCCAGTACACCAGGCGGCGGCTGCCATCGTGGTAGCGCAGCTCGGCGCTGCGGTGCGGCTCGTGCGGCGGATCCATCGGCGGCAGCGGCATGGCGGCGCTCCTAGAGAATCTGCTGCAGCGCCTGGGCGGCGCGCTTGATGTCCAGGAACACCAGGCCGAGCTTGGCGCTGGGCTTGGCGAGCACGGTCAGCACCGCTTCGCGCCCGGCCGCGCTCATGATCACGTAGCCGAGTTCGCCCTGGATCAGCACCCGCTCCAGCGGCCCGCGCGCCAGCTCGCGCGCGCTGCGCTCGCCCAGCGCCAGCAGCGCGGCGGACATCGCGCCGACGCGGTCCTCGTCCATGCCCTGCGGCATCGCCGAGGCGATCATCAGTCCATCCAAGGAAATCAGCGCCGAGGCCTCGATGTCGGCGGTGGCGCCGTTGAGTCCCTCCAGCGCCTGTTGCAGCTGTTGCGTTCGCATGCTCGCTATCCGGTGACGCATCCCGACGGGGTGCGGGATGCATTGGATAGCGTTTGCGCGGTCTTGCCCTTGATCTGGATCAAGGCCGGTCCGCGGCGACCCCGCGGACCCGGATCAATTCAGTCGCCGGCCGACCGCCAGCGCCACGAATCCCTAATCCCGACTCTCCAATCCCGGCTCCAAAGTCACATCCACCCACACCAGGTGATGGTCGCTGCCGTCGGCGATCGCCGCGGCCGGGGCGCTGGAGGCCGGCCAGAACACGCCGCTGTCCAGATAGCGGAAGCCGTTGGACGGCAGCACGTAGTCCAGCCGCATCGCGCCGGCCTTCGGCCCGAAATCGCCGGTGACCTGCTGCGGCGGGCCGCGGTGGGCGATGCCCTGCGCGGCATAGGCGCGCGCGGCTTCTTCGCCGCCGGCGCTGTGCGGGGTCGGGTAGTGCAGCACGCGCGGGTGTTCGACCAGCGCGCGGATCGCGTCGTGGCGGCCTTCGCCGTCGATGACGTCGTTGTTGAGATCGCCGAGCATCACGAAGCGCGCGCCGGCGGCCAGGCCGCCGCAACGGCCGGCGTCGTCGCACAGCCATGTCGCGCTGGCGCGGTTGTCCAGATATTCGCGCCACAGCCGCAGTTCGTCGTGGTTGCGCGCCGCGTTGCGCTTCTCGGCGCCGTCGAACACCGGCGGGGTGGGATGCGCGACCAGCGCGTGGACCACGCCCAGCGGCGTGCGTACCGGCACGTCCCAATGCGATTTCGACGACAGCCGCAGTTGCGCCCACACCGCATCGCTGTAGAACGTGCGACCCGTGGCCGGATCGATCGGCCGCAGGGCGCCGGGCATAGCGCTCCATTTGAACAGGCGGAAGCTGCGCACCGCCGCGGCGTCGATCGGGTACCTGGACAGCAGCAGCATGCCGTACTGGCCGGGATGCAGGCCGTAGCCCCAGGCGTCGTTGCCGCGCGCGCGGCCGTTGCCGCCGACGCTGCCGTCGTTGTCCAGGTCCAGCCCGCTGGGCACGCCGGTGTTGACCGGCGCCAGGTAGCGGTACGGGTAGTGCAGCGCGGCGCCGCCGAGCGGCTGGGCAACTTCCAGGTAGCGCTGTTGGAACAGGTCGGCGGCGCGGTGCGCGTCGTCGTAGTCGAATTCGTTGAGCAGCGCCAGGTCCGGGCGCACCTGCTGCAGCACCGCGGCGATCTTGCGCGCCTGCGCGCTGTCGCCCTGTAGCGCCGCGATCAGGCCGCCGTCCTCGTCCGAATTCAGCGAGGTGTTGTAGGTGGCCAGGCGCAATGCCGCGGGGGCGGGCGCTGCGGGCGTGGCGGCGGTCGGGGCGGAGCCGGTATGCGAGCAGGCGCCGCACAGCAGGGTCAGGGCAAACAACAGGGCACGTGGCTTCATGCGCGCATTTTCGCACGCGGCGCATGTCCGAACGATGGCGCCGTGGCGGCGTGCCGAACGCGCTTGCCCAGGCGATGCACGCTGCGGGTCGCGGCGCCGGCAGGCGGCGCGAGACGGGTGTCTCGCTTGTCGTCAGCTCTCGTGGTCGCGCCGTGGATCGCTCATTGCCTCTCTCGCTCCCATCGGTCGGTGAGCCGGAAGGCCGAATCGCGGTGCGGGCGCCCTAATCGCCGAGGCGGCCGGCGTAGTCGTCGAACGCGCGCCAGTTGCGCCCGTCGTAGGCCTGCAGCGGCCGGAAGCGGCGCTTGTAGTCCATCTTCTGGTGGCCGCGGATCCAGTAGCCCAGGTACAGATGGCTCAGGCCTTCGCGCCTGGCCCATGCGATCTGTTGCAGGATCGCCAGCGTGCCCAGCCCGCGCGCGGCGACGTCGGGATCGTAGAAGGTGTAGACCGCCGACAAGGCCTGCTCGGCGATGTCGGTGACCGCCACCCCCAGCAGCGGTCCGCGCTGTCCGTCCGCGGTCTTCAGGCGCATCTCCAGGAAGCGCCCGTGCGACCAGCGGCCGATCAGGAACTGGTCGAACTCGTGCGCGCCGTGCGCATCCATGCCGCCGCCCGGGTGGCGCATGCGCAGGTAGCGCTGGTACAGCGCCAACTGTTCCTCGTTGCGTTCGGCGGCGACGATGCGCGTGTCGATGTCGGCATTGCGCGCCAGGCAACGGCGCTGGCTGCGGTCGGGCACGAATTCCGCGACCGGGATGCGCACCGCCACGCAGGCGCGGCAGTGGTCGCAATGCGGCCGGTAGACCAGGTCGCCGGAACGGCGGAAGCCCCAGCTCAGCGCCAGCGGATACAGCGCGCCCAGGCGCGGGTCGTGCGGGTCCAGCACCAGATCGCGCGCCTGCCGCTCGGGCCAATAGCCGCACGCGTGCTGGCCGGTCTGGAACAGGCGCAGGTCGTCGCTGGCGTCGGTGTGGATGGCCATGCACCGAGCATAGCGCTTCGCGATCGCAGCGGCCGCGACTGTCCGCCGCATGAATGCGCCCCGGCCTGGGTCAACCGCGCCTGCAGCGGGGCGTTGATTGCAGTGAAGGCGCCGCTGCGCCGGCCCGCCTGGCGGTCCGTTCCTGCTGCGCTGGTGACTGCCGCATGCGCTTGCCGCGCCGGCAGGTGTCTTCCTTTCCCTCAGGGAGTTTTCCATGAAGTATCGCAACCCGCTGCTCGCCCTGGCCATGCTCGCCGTGCTGTCCGGCGGTGCCTACGCCGCCAACCCGCCGCCGTCGGATCCCGCCGCGCCGGCCGATGCCGGCGGCTTCGCCAGGCTGGACAAGAATGGCGACGGCGTCGTCGATCGCAGCGAGGCCGCGGCCAATCCGCGCCTGGCCGAGCACTTCGACGCGCTGGACAAGAACCACGACGGCAAGCTGACCCCCGACGAGTTCCCGCGCCATGGCCGTCACGGCGAGCGCGGCGGACGCGGCGAGCATGGCGCGATGTGGGCCAAGCTGGATACCAACAAGGACGGCCGCATCAGCCGCGACGAGGCCAAGGCCGATCCGAAGTTCGCCGCGCGCTTCGACAAGATGGACGCGAACAAGGACGGCTTCGTCGATCGCGCCGATTTCGAGCTGCGCGCCAAGCAGCATCGCGACGAATGGTTCGCCAAGGCCGACACCAACAAGGACGGCATGCTCAGCCGCGCCGAGTTCGACGCGGCGCAGTCGATGTGGATGCACAAGCCCGGCCAGAAGCCCGGTCAGAAGCCTGGCGCCAAGCCGATGCCGGCCGCATCCGACGCGAACTGACCGTTCCGCCCCGCAACAGGCAACAAGCAACAAGGCGCCGATCGACAGCCGCCCCTGCGCAGCAATGCGCAGGGGCGTTTTTATTTGTCCATGCGTTGCTCCCGCAGCGCACGCGGCCAATCGCCATGCTCCTGTAGGAGCGGTTTCAACCGCGACATGCCCATTGGCGAAGTCGCGAACTTCGGCGACCTGTCGGGGCTGAAGCCCCTCCTACAGTGCAGCCAGCCTATCGCGAGCGGCTTCAACCCCCACAGGCGCGGTGGCGAAATGGCCGGCTTGAGCGGCCGTCAGCGGCCACCCCAAACCCTGCAAGAAACAGCATGCCTCTGCCGCCGACGGCTCAGTTGCCGCGCTGCGCCGGCTGCACCCGCACGCGCACTTCGTCGCTGTCCTGCGCCGGTTGCGAGGCCGGTGCGGCGGCTGGCGCGACAGCCGGGGTGGGCGCGGCGGCCTGGTTGCCGCGATGGCGCAGCACCGTCACCAGCGCCACCGCGCCGATCGCCAGCAGCAGCGCGACCCGCAGCCGCCACGCCCAGCGCTTGCCGCTGTCCGGGACCGCCTGCGAGCGGAATTCGCTCAGGTACGGCAGCGTCTGCGCCGGGTCCTGGCGGGTGCTGTCGATCAGGCCGGACTCGCGCAGCAGGGCGCGCGCGCGCGGCTGGTCGTCGGCGTGCACCACCCACACCGTCGGCTGCACCTGGGCCGCCACCGGGTCGATGTAGCTGAACTGGCCGCTGCGCCGGCTGCGGTAGGAACGGCCGTTGCTCAGCCGCACCTCGATGCCTTGCTCGCGCAACAGCTTGGCCACGCCCTCGGCGGTTTCCACGCGTTGACTGCTGAAGATCTGCCGCATCGTCGTCGCCTCAGTCCTTGGCCGGAACCTGCGCCGCGGCGCCGGCCTCGGGCACCACGCGGATCAGGCCTTCCTGCGCGGTGCTGGCGACCAGCACCCCGTCGCGGGTGAAGAACTGGCCGCGCGCCAGGCCGCGCGAGCCCTGCGCGCTGGGGCTGTCCAGCGAGTACAGCAGCCAGTCGTCGGCGCGGAACGGGCGGTGGAACCACAGCGCGTGGTCGAGCGAGGCCATCTGCACGTTCGGCGTGTAGTAGCTGATGCCGTGCGGAAAGGTCGCGGTGCCGAGCAGGTGGAAATCCGAGGCGTAGGCCAGCAGCGCCTGGTGCAGTTCCGGCGCGTCGCCGACCGGCTCGCTCAGGCGCAGCCACATCTGCTGGAACGGCGGGCGCTTGGGCGGGTTCAGTTCGTCGCGCGGGTACACGTGGCGGAACTCGAACGGGCCGCCGCGCGAGAGCCAGCGCTGCACCTTGGTCGGCAGCGTCGCCAGCACGTCCGGACGCGCGGCCTGGGTCGGCTCGATGTCTTCCGGCTGCGGCACTTCCGGCATCTTCAGCTGGTGGGTGGCGCCGTCTTCGCGCTCCTGGAACGAGGCGGCGCAGAAGAAGATCACCTTGCCGTGCTGGACCGCGGTGACCCGGCGCACCGAGAAACTGCCGCCGTCGCGGGTGCGGTCCACGTCGTAGACGATGGGGTGGTCGATGTCGCCGGCGCGCAGGAAATAGGCGTGCAGCGAATGCGCGCGGCGGCCGTTGTCCACCGTCGCCTGCGCCGCCGACAGCGCCTGCCCCAGCACCTGCCCGCCGAACACGTACTTGGTGCCGATGTCGCGGCTCTGGCCGCGGAACAGGTTGTCCTCCAGCCGTTCCAGCGACAGCAGTTCGATCAGTTCGGACACGACGGGAGCGGGCGGCTTGGCGGACAAGAGGCGGGGCCTGGGCGAGGAATGCCCACGATTATACCGGGCCGCCCGCGCCCGCCTGCGTGCCGGCGCGGCTCAGCGCTTGCCCAGCCTGGCGACCAGCGCGTGCAGCGCGGCCTGGGTGTCCGGCGCCTGCCAGCCGTCGACGAAGCGCTCGAGCTGGATGTACTCGTCGGCCAGCGCGGCGCGCAGGTCGGCGCGGGCGATCGCGCGGGTCTGCAGCATCGGCTGCCGCGGCAGTTTCAGCAGCTCCTGCAGCCAGGCCACCGCACGTGCGACCACCAGTTCCGCGTCGACCAGTTCGTCGACCAGGCCGATTTCCAGCGCCCGCTCGGCGCTGACCAGCTCGCCGGCGACCAGCAGCCGTTCGGCGCGGTGTGCGCCGACCACGCGCCGCAGCAGGCGCTGGATGCCTTCCGGCGCGACCAGGCCGACCTGGGTCTCGTTGAGCCCGATGCTGACCGGGTGCGCCGGCTCGGGACTGCGCGCCATCACCCGGTAGTCGCAGCACAGCGCCAGCACGCAGCCGCCGGCCGGCGCGTGACCGGTCAACGCGGCCACCACCGGGATCGCGCTGTCGGCCAGCGCGCGGGCGGCGCCGAAGAACTGCTGCCAGCTGTCGAGCAGCTTGGCGCGGTCGTCGCCGTGCCCGAGCAGATGCGGCACGTCCATGCCGGCGGAGAAGATGCGCTCGCTGCCGGACAGCACCAGCGCGTGCACCGCGTCGGCCTGCGCCTGCGCGATCGCCGCGGCCAGGTCGGCGCACAGGGCGGTGTCGAGCGCGTTGACCGGCGCGCGCGCCAAGCGCAGCTGGCGGATGGGGCCGTGGTCGAGAACCTGGATCAGCGAGGTCATGCGAAAGCTTCCGAAGGCGGCGCGGTGCGGGACCGCTATCATAGGGCCATGAAGCTCAAACCATCCGCATGCGTACGGGGGCTGGCCATCGGGCTGGCGTGTTTGGCCGGGTTGGCGCCGGGGGCGGCCTTCGCGGCGCCGGCGGCGGCCAAGGCCGATGGCTGTCTGCCGCAGTGGCAGGCGGGCTGGGCAAGGCTGCCGCCGAGCGCGGCGATGCCGATGGCCGCCGGTTTCGGCCGCCTGCACAACCCGTGCAAGCAGGCGCTGGCGGTGGTGTCGGCGCGCAGCCCGGCGTTCGCCGACGTGAGCCTGCACCAGACCACGCAGGTGGATGGGGTCAGCAAGATGCGCGAGATCGAGCGCCTGCCGCTGGCCGCCGGCGCCGATGCGGTGCTGCAGCCTGGCGGCCTGCACCTGATGCTGATGCAGCCGGCGCAGCCGCTGCGCGAGGGGGCGAGCCTGCCGATCACCTTCGTGCTGGAGGACGGGCGCGAAGTGCAGGGCGAGCTGAAGGTGAGTGCGGCCAAGCCGTAGCGGGGTGGCCGAGCGGTGGCGATTGCGATGGCGATGGCGATGGCGATCGCCACGATTGCCGCTGCACCCTTTGGGTTCGGCGCGTCGCGACTGAAGTCGCTCCCACAGCACCTCCGGCCAACACGATGGAGTCCTGTAGGAGCGGCTTCAGCCGCGACAGGCATTACCGGTAAAGCCCGTCGCGGCTGAAGCCGCTCCTACAAGGGCGGGGATTCGGGATTCGGAATTGGGGATTAGCAAAAGCGATCTTGCGCGGGTCTGCCAATCCCGAATCCCGGCTTTCCACAGCCGAACGGCTGGTCATCCCGAATCCCGAATCCCCAATCCCGGCTTCTCAATCAGCTGCACGCCGCGCGGATCTCGTCCGGCAGCGGCGCGCTCTTGCCGGTTTCGGTGTCGATCCACACCACCACCACGTTGCCGTCCGAATGCAGCACGCGCTCGTCGGTCTGGTCGACGATGCGGTGGCCGACGGTGATGCTGCTGCTGCCCATGCGCTCGACGAACAGCTCCACCACGATGTCGTTCGGCCACACGATCGGGCGCCGGTAGTTGACGTTGGTCGCCGCCACCACCGGGGCGATGCGGTTGCGCATCGAGAAGCCTTCCACGTTCAGCAGCCAACGCACGCGTGCTTCTTCCAGATAGGAGATGTACTTGGCGTTGTTGACGTGGCCCATGCTGTCCATGTCGCGCCAGCGCACGCTGATCGGCACGCGCGCCAGCGGCTTGTGCGAGGGGGAGGAATCGGTGGGGGATGCGCTCATCGTGCGGCCTTCTTGGTCGTGGTCCTTTTAGCCGCCTTCTTGGCGGCGGCCTTTTCTGCCTTGCTCTTGCGCGGCGGCAGCGCGTCGGGCTTGTTGGCCATCGCCGCCGGCTTGGTCGGCTTGGCCACGGTGCCGGCGGGCAGCAGCTTGGCCAGGAACTGGCCGGTGTAGGAATCCGGATGCGCGGCGATGTCCTCCGGGGTGCCGGTGGCGAGGATGGTGCCGCCGCGATGGCCGCCTTCCGGGCCCAGGTCCACCACCCAGTCCGCGGTCTTGATCACGTCCAGGTTGTGCTCGATCACGACCACGGTGTTGCCTTCGTCGCGCAGCTTGTGCAACACGCCCAGCAGCGCTTCGATGTCGTGGAAGTGCAGGCCGGTGGTCGGCTCGTCGAGGATGTACAGGGTGCGGCCGGTATCGCGGCGCGACAGCTCCTTGGACAGCTTCACCCGCTGCGCCTCGCCGCCGGACAAGGTGGTCGCGCTCTGCCCGAGCTTGATGTAGCTCAGGCCGACATCGACCAGCGTCTCCAGCTTGCGCGCGATGGTCGGCACCGGCTCGAACAGCCGCAGCGCGTCCTCCACGGTCATCTGCAGCACGTCGTTGATGTTGAAGCCCTTGTACAGGATCTCCAGCGTCTCGCGGTTGTAGCGCTTGCCGTGGCACACGTCGCAGGGCACGTACACGTCGGGCAGGAAATGCATCTCGACCTTGATCAGACCGTCGCCCTGGCAGGCCTCGCAGCGGCCGCCGCGCACGTTGAAGCTGAAACGGCCCGGCGAATAGCCGCGCGCACGCGATTCGGGCACCTGCGCGAACAGCTCGCGCAGCGGCGTGAACAGGCCAGTGTAGGTGGCCGGGTTGGAGCGCGGGGTGCGCCCGATCGGCGACTGGTCGATGTCCACCACCTTGTCGAACAGGTCCAGGTGTTCGATCTCGCGGTACGGCGCCACCGTATGCGAGGCGCCGTTGATCTCGTTGGCGGCCAGGGTGAACAAGGTGTCGTTGATCAGCGTCGACTTGCCCGAGCCGGACACGCCGGTGACGCAGGTCAGCAGCCCGGCCGGGATGTCCAGGTCCACGTTCTTGAGGTTGTTGCCGGTGGCTCCGCGCAGGTGCAGGGTCATCTTCGGATTGGCCTTGTGCCGCTTGGCCGGAATCTCGATGCGGCGCTTGCCCGACAGGTACTGGCCGGTCAGCGAGCGCGGCGCCTTCAGCAGGTCCGCCACCGTGCCCTGGCCGACGATCTCGCCGCCGTGCACGCCGGCGCCGGGGCCGATGTCCAGCACGTAGTCGGCCAGGCGGATCGCGTCCTCGTCGTGTTCGACCACGATCACCGTGTTGCCCAGGTCGCGCAGCCGCGTCAGCGTGCCGAGCAGGCGCTCGTTGTCGCGCTGGTGCAGGCCGATCGACGGCTCGTCGAGCACGTACATCACCCCGACCAGGCCGGCGCCGATCTGGCTGGCCAGGCGGATGCGTTGCGCCTCGCCGCCGGACAGGGTGTCGGCCTTGCGTTCCAGGGTCAGGTAATCCAGGCCCACATCGACCAGGAAGCCGAGCCGCTCGGCGATCTCCTTGACGATCTTGCTGGCGATCTCGCCGCGCCAGCCGGGCAGGTCGAGCTGGCGGAAGAAGGTCAGCGCGTCGTCGATCGGCAGTACCACCAGGTCCGGCAGCGGACGGTCGGCGACGAACACGTTGCGCGCGGCCTTGTTCAGGCGCGCGCCCTTGCAGTCCGGGCACGGCCGCTGGCTGATGTACTTGGCCAGTTCCTCGCGCACCGCCGGCGATTCGGTCTCGCGGTAGCGGCGTTCCAGATTGGGGATGATGCCTTCGAAGCGGTGCTTGCGCTGGGTGCGGCCGCCGGCATCGGTGAAGTAGGTGAAGGTGATGGTCTCGTCGCCGCTGCCGTACAGCACCGCCTGGCGCACGCTCGCCGGCAGCGACTGCCATGGCGCGTCCACGTCGAACTTGTAGTGCTTGGCCAGCGAGGCGATCAGCTGGAAATAGTAGGCGTTGCGCCGGTCCCAGCCGCGCACCGCGCCGGCCGACAGCGACAGCTCCGGATGCACCACCACGCGTTCGGGGTCGAAGAACTCGGCCACGCCCAGGCCGTCGCAGCTCGGGCACGCGCCCATCGGCGCGTTGAACGAGAACAGCCGCGGCTCCAGCTCCGGCAGCGAGTAGTCGCAGACCGGGCAGCTGTACTTGGACGAGAACAGGTGCGGCGCGGCGGCGGTGTCGTCCAGCGACTGCACCGACACCATGCCGTCGGCCAGCTTCAGCGCGGTCTCGAAGCTCTCGGCCAGGCGCTGCTTGATGTCCTCGCGCGGGCGGAAGCGGTCGATCACCGCCTCGATGGTGTGCTTCTGGCGCAGCGCCAGCGCCGGCACCGCGTCGATCTCGTACAGCTCGCCGTCCACGCGCACGCGCACGAAGCCCTGCGCACGCAACTGCTCGAACACCTGCGCGTGCTCGCCCTTGCGGTCGCGGATCACCGGCGCCAGCAGCATGTAGCGCTGCTCCGGGTCCAGGCTCAGGATGTGGTCCACCATCTGGCTGACCGTCTGCGCCTCCAGCGGATAGCCGTGGTCGGGGCAGCGCGGCTGGCCCACGCGCGCGTACAGCAGGCGCAGGTAGTCGTAGATTTCGGTGATGGTGCCGACCGTGGAGCGCGGGTTGTGCGAGGTCGACTTCTGCTCGATCGCGATCGCCGGCGACAGGCCTTCGATGTGGTCGATGTCGGGCTTTTCCATCACGCTGAGGAACTGCCGCGCGTACGCCGACAGCGACTCCACGTAGCGGCGCTGGCCTTCGGCGTAGATGGTGTCGAACGCCAGCGACGACTTGCCCGAGCCGGACAGGCCGGTGATCACGATCAGCTTGTCGCGCGGCAGGTCGAGGTCGAGGTTCTTGAGGTTGTGCGTCCGCGCGCCGCGGATGCGGATGAAATCCATCGCCATGAGGGGTCCGTGTTGTGCCGGCCGGGCGACAGCCCGGGGCCAGCGTGGGGGCGGAGAGGGGACGGCAATCGATCAGCGTACCCAGCTTGTCAGGTGGGGGCAATTGCCGGATTTGCCAGGATTCGGGGCGGGCCGCGGCTGGCCGGTTCAGCCAATCGCGACGGGGCGCCGGGGCCGCATCCGCGCCGGACCGGGGACTTGACCCTAACCCGCTGAAGCCATTACAATTCCGCTCCTGTCTGCCCGAAGAGGCGCGGCAGGGGCGACCACAATAACTACAGAGGAAGTCTGGTCATGTACGCAGTACTGGTAACCGGCGGTAAGCAATACCGCGTCGCGCAGGGCGAAACGCTCCGCGTGGAAAAGCTCGAAGTCGAAGCCGGCAACGAGATCAAGTTCGACAACATCCTGATGCTGGGCGACAGCGACGGCATCAAGCTCGGTGACGCGCTGAACGGCGCCACCGTCACCGCGAAGGTCGTGGCCCATGGCCGCGCCGACAAGGTGCGCATCATCAAGTTCCGCCGCCGCAAGCACCACATGAAGCGTCAGGGACATCGTCAGCATTACACCGAAATCGAGATCACCGGCATTGCCGGTGGCGACAAGAAGTAAGGAGCAGCAGTCATGGCACACAAAAAAGGCGTAGGTTCCTCGCGCAACGGCCGCGACTCCAACCCGAAATACCTGGGCGTGAAGATGTTCGGCGGCCAGGCGATCGAGGCGGGCAACATCATCGTGCGTCAGCGCGGCACCCAGTTCCACCCGGGTTCGGGCGTCGGCCTGGGCCGCGACCACACCTTGTTCGCGCTGGTCGACGGCAAGGTCGAGTTCTCGGTGAAGGGCGCCAAGAAGCGTCGCACCGTGAGCGTGGTCGCCGAAGCGGCGACTGCCGAGGCGTAAGCGTTTCGCCTCCAGGGCCTGCGCCACGGCGCGGGCTTGCTGACGAAAGCCCCGCTTCGGCGGGGTTTTTGTTTTGTGGCTGGGAGTCGGGAATGGGGAATCGGGAATGGCAAAAGCGCCTCCCGTTGGCTCGTTCCGTTTCCTGGCCACGCAACCGGTCGGATTTTGCCGATCGGGTGCTGCCACTTAGAATCGACGCCGCGGCGCCGGTTGGCTTTTCCGATTCTCGATTCACCATTCCCCATTCCCGGTTGTAAATTCATGAAACTCGTAGACGAAGCAGAAATCCAGGTCAGTGCCGGCAATGGCGGCAACGGCTGCATCGGCTTCCGCCGCGAGAAGTTCATCCCGCTGGGCGGGCCGGACGGCGGCGATGGCGGCAACGGCGGCAGCGTGTGGCTGGTCGCCGACGAGAACCTCAATACCCTGGTCGATTTCCGCCACCAGCGCGCGTTCCGTGCGCAGCGCGGCGAGAACGGCATGGGCCGGCAGATGTACGGCAAGGCCGGCGAAGACCTGGTCATCACCGTGCCGGTCGGCACCGTGGTGATCAACGTCGATACCGACGAGACCATCGGCGATCTGGTCGCGCACGGCGACAAGCTGCTGGTCGCGCAGGGCGGCAAGGGCGGCCTGGGCAACATGCATTTCAAGAGCTCGGTGACGCGCGCGCCGCGCAAGGCGACGCCGGGCGAGGAGGGCGAGGAGCGCGTGCTGAAGCTGGAGCTGAAGCTGCTCGCCGACGTCGGCCTGCTCGGCTTCCCCAATGCCGGCAAGAGCACCTTCATCCGCGCGGTGTCCGCGGCCACGCCGAAGGTCGCCGACTATCCGTTCACCACGCTGTATCCGAACCTGGGCGTGGTCAGCGTCGAGGCCTATCGCAGCTTCGTGATCGCCGACATTCCCGGCCTGATCGAGGGCGCGGCCGATGGCGCCGGCCTGGGTGCGCAGTTCCTGCGCCATCTGCAGCGCACGCGTCTGCTGCTGCACCTGGTGGATCTGGCGCCGATGGAAGGCGGCGTGGATGGCGTCTCGCCGACCGAGCAGGTGCGCGCGATCGAGCGCGAGCTGGAAAAGCACGATCCGGAGCTGCTGGCCAAGCCGCGCTGGCTGGTGCTGAACAAGGCCGACCTGCTGTTCGAGGACGAGGCGCGCACGCTGGCCGAGCAGGTCGTCGCCGAACTCGGCTGGACCCAGCCGTGGTATCTGGTCTCGGCGCTGGGCCGCGACGGCACCTGGCCGATCATGAAGGACGTGATGGCGTTCTTCGACCGCCAGCGCGAGGATGCGCTGGAAGCGGCCGCCAATGCCCCGGCCGCCGATGCGCTCTGAGCGCGGCGGCCGGCCCGGCGCGCGGTTGTCGCGAGCGGATCGCACGCACACGAAAAACCCGGCCGAGGCCGGGCTTTTTCGTAGTGCCGGAAGCGCTGACGCTTCCGGCAACGACCGCAGCCGGTTAGGCGGCGGTCTTGATCGCCTTGATGCGGGCGGTCAGGCGGCTCTTGTGGCGCGCAGCCTTGTTCTTGTGGATCAGACCGCGCGAGCTGAAACGGTCGAGGATCGGCTGGGCAACGGCGAAAGCGGCTTCGGCGCCGGCGGCGTCGTTGGCGTCCAGGGCCTTGATGACCTTCTTGACGGCGGTGCGCAGCATCGAACGCTGAGCCGTATTGCGCGCGTTGCGCACGACGGTCTGCTTGGCGCGCTTCTTGGCGGACTTGATATTGGCCACGGTGGTGGTTTCCTGGAAAGCTATGTGATGGATAAAAACAAGCGGGAAAGTATGAAGGTTCTAAACAACTGCGTCAAGCCAATTGTCAAGAGGGTCGCTGCATGAGCGCGCCGCGCATGTCCCGCGGGCTGCTCTCGTTCAGCAGCATGACCATGGTCTCGCGCGTGCTGGGGCTGGTACGCGATCAGGCTATCACCATTTCGTTCGGCACCAACGCGATCACCGACGCGTTCTGGGTCGCGTTCCGCATTCCCAACTTCCTGCGCCGGCTGTTCGCGGAAGGCTCGTTCGCCACCGCCTTCGTGCCGGTGTTCACCGAGGTCAAGGAAACCCGGCCGCATGCCGACCTGCGCGAGCTGATGTCGCGGGTGTCCGGCACCCTGGGTGGGATCCTGCTGCTGGTCACCGCGCTGGGGCTGATCTTCACCCCACAGGTGGCGCTGCTGTTCAATCCCGGCTCCAGCCACGATCCGGCCAAGTTCGGCTTGATCGTGGACCTGCTGCGGCTGACCTTCCCGTTCCTGCTGTTCGTGTCGCTGACCGCGCTGGCCGGCGGCGCCTTGAACAGTTTCAACCGCTTCGGCCTGCCGGCGCTGACCCCGGTGATCCTCAACCTGTGCATGATCGCCGGCGCGCTGTGGCTGGCGCCGAAGCTGGAGGTGCCGATCCTGGCGGTGGGCTGGGGGGTGCTGGTTGCCGGCGCGCTGCAGCTGCTTTTCCAGCTGCCGGCGCTGCGCGGCATCGACCTGCTGACCCTGCCGCGCTGGGGCTGGAGCCATCCGGACGTGCGCCGGGTGCTCAAGCTGATGGTGCCGACCCTGTTCGGCTCCTCGATCGCGCAGATCAACCTGCTGCTGGACACGGTGATCGCCTCGTTCCTGTTCGCCGGCTCGCAGAGCTGGCTGTCGCAGGCCGACCGCTTCCTGGAGCTGCCGCTGGGCGTGTTCGGCGTGGCGCTGGGCACGGTGATCCTGCCGGCGCTGTCGCGGCACCACGTCAAGACCGACCATGCCGGGTTCTCCAATGCGCTGGACTGGGGTCTGCGCATCACGCTGCTTATCTCGGTGCCGGCGATGCTGGGGCTGATGCTGCTGAGCCAGCCGCTGGTGGCCACGCTGTTCCAGTATGGCAAGTTCACCGCCTTCGACACGCGCATGGCGGCGATGTCGGTGTTCGGGCTGAGCTTCGGCCTGCCCGCGTACGCGCTGCTGAAGGTGCTGCTGCCGGCGTTCTACTCGCGCCAGGACACGCGCACCCCGGTGCGCGCCGGGGTGGTCGCGCTGGTCGCGAACATGGTGCTGAACCTGCTGTTCCTGGCGATCCTGTACCAGCTGTGGGTGCCGGCCGAGCTGCGCGCGCAGGGCGTGCGCGCGGCGCTGGCGGCGGTGCCGGGCCTGCATCTGGCGCTGGGCTTGGCCAGCGCGGTGGCCAGCTACATCAACCTGTCGCTGCTGTGGCGCTGGCTGCGCCGCGCCGAGGTGTACCGGCCGCGGCCGGGCTGGGCGGGCTACCTGCTGCGGCTGGGCGTGGCCTGCGCGGCGATGGCCGCGGTGCTGGGGCTGGGCCTGCACTGGCTGCCGGGGTTCACCACCATGGACAAGTGGCACCGCATCGGCAGCCTGCTGGCGCTGGTCGGCGGCGGCGGGGCGGTGTACCTGCTGGCGTTGCTGGCGCTGGGCTTCCGGCCGCGGGATCTGCGCGAGCATTGACGGCCGGGAGATTGGGATTGGGGATTGGGGATTCGCAAGTGCGGCATTTGCGCTTTCTGTAGGAGGGGTTTCAACCCCGATGCTCTACCGGTAAGGCGTCGGGGCTGAAGCCCCTCCTACAGAAAAGCGGCGCCCGCCTCGGTCCGATGGCCTGGCGGCGATTCCACTGGCGGCGGGCCTGCCGTCCCGGGTCTTGCCACTCCCCGCTATACTCGACGGTTACGCATCATCGGCCGGCGCATTCCAGCGCCGGCGCTTCGGACCGAGGAATGAGCAGGCTGTTTAGAGACGTCGAGGGCGGGACTTTGTTCCCGCAGGGAAGCGTGGTCTGCATCGGCGCCTTCGATGGCCTGCATCTGGGCCACCGCGCGCTGGTGCGCCATGCGCTGGCGCGTGCCCGCGCGCTGGACGTGCCGGCGGTGGCGTTGAGCTTCGAGCCGCTGCCGCGCGAGTTCTTCGCGCCGGCCGCGCCGCCGCCGCGGCTGACCCTGCCGCGGGCCAAGGTCGAAGGCCTGCAGCAGCTTGGCGTGGACAGCGTGGGCCTGCTGCGCTTCGATCTGCGCCTGTCGTCGATGAGCGCGCAGGACTTCGTGCAGCGCACCCTGGTCGATCGGCTGCAGGCGCGCGAGGTGTGGATCGGCCCGGCGTTCCGTTTCGGCCACAAGCGCGGCGGCGACATCGCGCTGCTGCGCGAGATGGGCGCGCACCTGGGCTTTTCCGCCGGCGAGATCGAGCCGGTGCACCTGCGCGAGGAACGCATTTCCAGCACCCGGATCCGCGAACTGCTGGTGGCCGGCGAATTCGCCCATGCCGCCGAACTGCTCGGCCGCCCGTACGCGATCGACGGCCGCGTGGTGCGCGGCAAGCAGCTCGGACGCACCCTCGGCTATCCCACCGCGAACCTGCGTTTCCCGCGCACGCCTGCGCTGTCGGGCATCTACGCGACCTGGGTGCACGGGGTGACCGAGCAGCCGTGGCCGTCGGTGTCCAGCTTCGGCACGCGGCCGACGGTGCAGGGCGTGGAGCCGCTACTGGAAGCGCACCTGTTCGATTTCCACGGCGACCTGTACGGACGCCACATCGCCGTGGAATTCGTCGCCAAGCTGCGCGACGAAGAGAAGTTCTCCGATCTGCCGGCGCTGACCGAACAGATGCACCGCGACGCCGCGCTGGCCCGGCGCCTGCTCGCGTCGGCGCAGCGCCCCGCGCTGCCGCCCGCACAAGCCCGCGCCTCCGCCCGCGGACTCTCCACTGAAGACAACCGGTAAATCCCCGTGACCCAGGACTACAAAGCCACCCTCAACCTGCCGGCGACGGACTTCCCGATGCGCGGCGATCTGCCCAAGCGCGAGCCGGACACGCTGGCCCGCTGGGAGAGCGAGGGGCTGTACGCGCAACTGCGCGACAACGCCCAGGGCCGGCCGCTGTTCGTGCTGCACGACGGCCCGCCGTACGCCAACGGTGCGATCCACCTCGGCCATGCGGTCAACAAGATCCTCAAGGACATCATCGTCAAGTCCAAGTATCTGGCCGGCTTCGATGCGCCGTACATCCCGGGCTGGGACTGCCACGGCCTGCCGATCGAGATCGCGATCGAGAAGAAGTACGGCAAGGTCGGGGTCAAGCTGGATGCGGCGCGGTTCCGGCAGAAGTGCCGCGAGTACGCCAACGAGCAGATCGACATCCAGCGCCGCGATTTCAAGCGCCTGGGCGTGATCGGCGACTGGGACAACCCGTACCGCACGCTAGACTTCCATTTCGAAGCCAACGAGATGCGCGCGCTGGCCCGGATCGTCGACAACGGCCACCTGACCCGTGGGGTGAAGCCGGTGCACTGGTGCTTCGATTGCGGCTCGGCGCTGGCCGAGGCGGAGATCGAATACGCCGACAAGCAGTCGCCGACCGTGGACGTGGCCTACACCGCGCGCGACGGCGCGGCGCTGGCGGCCGCGTTCGGCGTCGCGCTGCCGGAGGATGTGGAAGTCGCGGTGCCGATCTGGACCACCACGCCGTGGACGCTGCCGGCCTCGCTGGCGGTGTCGCTGGGGCCGGACCTGAGCTACGCCCTGGTCGAAGGCCCGGCCCACGACGGCCGTCGCCGCTGGCTGGTGCTGGCCGATGCGCTGGCCGAGCGCGCGCTGCAACGCTACGGCGTCACCGAGGTGGTGGTGCACGGCCGCGTCGCCGGCGCGGCGCTGGAGCACCAGCTGCTGGCGCATCCGTTCTACGACGAGCGCGACATCCCGCTGATCCTCGGCGACCACGTCTCCGACGAGGACGGTACCGGCGCGGTGCACACCGCGCCCGGGCACGGCCAGGAAGACTACGTGGCGGCCAAGCAGTACGGCCTGATCGAGCGCTACACCGCTGCACAGATCAACCCGATCGACGGCCGCGGCGTGTACCTGCCGTCGACTCCGCCGGCCGACGGCGTGGCGCTGGCCGGGCTGCACATCTGGAAGGCCAACGACACCATCGCCGAGGTGTTGGCCGCGCGCGGCGCGCTGCTGGCGCACGCGAGCATGGTCCACAGCTACCCGCACTGCTGGCGGCACAAGACCCCGATCGCGTTCCGCGCCACCCCGCAGTGGTTCATCTCGATGGAGCAGGCCAACCTGCGCGCCGACGCGCTGAAGGCGATCGAGGGCGTGCACTGGTATCCGTCCTGGGGCCAGGCGCGCATCGCCGGCATGGTCGCCGGGCGCCCGGACTGGACCATCTCCCGGCAGCGCACCTGGGGCGTGCCGATCGCGCTGTTCGTGCACCGCGAGACCGGCGAGCCGCATCCGCGCAGCACCGAACTGATGCGCCAGGTCGCCGACCGCGTCGAGGAGAGCGGGGTGGACGTGTGGTACACGCTCGACGCCGCCGAACTGCTCGGCGACGAAGCCGCCGACTACGACAAGATCATCGACATCCTCGACGTGTGGTTCGACTCGGGCGTGACCCACGAGGCGGTGCTGGCCGAGCGCGGCATTCCCAAGCCGGCCGACCTGTATCTGGAAGGGTCGGACCAGCATCGCGGCTGGTTCCAGTCCTCGCTGCTGACCGGCGTGGCGCTGGACCAGGCGGCGCCGTACCGGCAGTGCCTGACCCACGGCTTCACCGTGGACGAGCACGGCCGCAAGATGTCCAAGTCGCTGGGCAACGGCATCGAGCCGCAGGACATCATGAAGACGCTGGGCGCGGACATCCTGCGCCTGTGGATCGCCTCCAGCGACTACAGCAACGAGATGTCGCTGTCGCAGGAGATCCTCAAGCGCAACTCCGACGCCTACCGGCGCCTGCGCAACACCGCGCGCTTCCTGCTCGGCAACCTGCACGGCTTCAATCCGGCCGCGCACCTGCGCACCCTGCCGGAGCTGGTGGCGCTGGACCGCTGGATCGTGCATCGCGCCTACGAAGTGCAGGAGCAGATCAAGGCCGCCTACGCGCGCTACGACTTCGCCGCGATCGTGCAGGCGCTGCTGAACTTCTGCAGCGTGGACCTGGGTTCGCTGTACCTGGACGTGACCAAGGACCGGCTGTACACGATGCCGGAGGACTCGCACGGCCGGCGTTCGGCGCAGAGCGCGATGTTCCATGTCGCCGAAGCGTTCGTGCGCTGGATCGCGCCGATCATGAGCTTCACCGCCGACGAACTGTGGGGCTACCTGCCCGGCGCGCATGTCGGCAACGTGCTGTTCGCGACCTGGTACGAAGGCCTGGCGCCGCTGCCGGAAGATGCGCCGCTGAGCGCGGCCGATTTCGAGCAGCTGCTGGCGCTGCGCGAGCAGGTGGCCAAGGTGCTGGAGCCGATGCGCGGCAACGGCGTGATCGGCGCGGCGCTGGAGGCGGAGATCACCGTCGCCGCCGACGCGGCCACGGCCGCCAAGCTGCAGCCGCTGCAGGAGGAACTGCGCTTCCTGTTCATCAGCGGCGACGTGGTGGTGCGCGAGGCCAGCACCGACGAGATCTTCGTCAGCGCCCAGGCCACCAGCAAGCAGAAGTGCGTGCGCTGCTGGCACCACCGCGCCGACGTGGGCGTGGATCCGGCGCACCCGGAACTGTGCGGCCGCTGTGTCGGCAACGTCGAAGGACCGGGCGAGGAGCGCCACTGGTTCTGATCCGCCCCTGCGCGATGGGGACCGCGGCGGCGACGCGTTCGGCGTCGCTGCCGGCGTCCCCGCGTAGATTTCCGTTGCATCCATCCTTCGCCCGAGGCGGACCCCGCGCATGACCGTACGACCCAACCCCTCCGCCCTGATCTGGCTGCTGCTGTCCGCGCTGGTGATCGGCCTGGACCAGTGGAGCAAGGCCTGGGTGCTGTCCAGCCTGCCCGAGTTCACCGCAGTGCCGGTGATCGACGGCTTCTGGAACTGGTACCGGACCTACAACACCGGCGCCGCGTTCAGTTTCCTGAGCCAGGCCGGCGGCTGGCAGCTGTGGTTCTTCACCGCGCTGGCGGTGGGCATCAGCGGCCTGCTGGCCTGGTGGCTGGCGCGCACCCCGCGCGGCGACTGGCGCAGCGCAATGCCTTACGCCCTGGTCATCGGCGGGGCGATCGGCAACGTGATCGACCGGCTGATGCACGGCCATGTCGTCGATTTCATCCAGTGGTACGTGGGCGACCACTACTGGCCTTCGTTCAACATCGCCGACTCGGCGATCGTCGCCGGCGCCGTGGGCATCGCCCTGTTCGGCGTGTTCGACGGCAAGTCGAAGCGAAAAGCGGGATAATTGGCGCATGGACGTCCTGCTCGCCAATCCCCGTGGTTTCTGCGCCGGCGTCGACCGTGCGATCGAGATCGTCAAACGCGCCATCGAGACCCTGGGCGCGCCGATCTACGTGCGCCACGAGGTGGTGCACAACCGCTTCGTGGTCGACGACCTGAAGCAGCGCGGCGCGATCTTCGTCGAGGAACTGGACGAGGTGCCCGACGGCAACACGGTCATCTTCAGCGCCCATGGCGTGTCCCAGGCGGTGCGCCAGGAGGCCGAGCGGCGCGGGCTGAAGGTGTTCGACGCGACCTGCCCGCTGGTCACCAAGGTCCATTTCGAGGTGGCCCGGCACTGCCGCGCCGGCCGCGACGTGGTGCTGATCGGTCACGCCGGCCACCCCGAGGTGGAGGGCACGATGGGCCAATGGAACCGCGAACGCGGCGCCGGGCGCATCTACCTGGTCGAAGACATCGAGCAGGTCGCCACGCTGGACATCCAGCAGCCGGAGAACCTGGCCTACACCACCCAGACCACGCTGTCGGTGGACGACACGCGCGGCATCATCGACGCGCTGCGCGCGCGCTACCCGGCGATGCAGGGGCCGAAGAACGACGACATCTGCTACGCCACCCAGAACCGCCAGGACGCGGTGCGCGACCTGGCCAGGCAGTGCGACCTGGTGCTGGTGGTCGGCTCGCCGAACAGCTCCAATTCCAACCGGCTCAGCGAGCTGGCGCGGCGCGACGGGGTGGAGTCCTACCTGATCGACGGCGCCGACGAGATCGACCCGGCCTGGGTCGCCGGCAAGCGCTGCATCGGCCTGACCGCCGGCGCCTCGGCGCCGCAGGTGTTGGTGGACGGGGTCATCGCGCGGCTGCGCGAACTGGGCGCCGACGGCGTCGGCGAACTGGCCGGCGAACCGGAGTCGATGGTGTTCGCCCTGCCCAAGGAACTGCGCCTGCGCCTGGTCAATTGACCGGCGGCCGGCGCCCCCCTAGAATTGGCGGTTCAGCCGGAATAGCTCAGTTGGTAGAGCGGCGCATTCGTAATGCGTAGGTCGTAGGTTCGATTCCTATTTCCGGCACCAGATGCAGCGAAGAACCCCGGCCTTGGTCGGGGTTTTTTGTGGGTATTGTTTCAGTCGGGATTCAAGAATTGATGAGTCGGAAGCGAGTTGGGGCTGTTGATGAGTTGTGCCCCATTTTTCGCATTGCCTAAGTCCGTTCACGACATCTTCGACACGCTCTTGCTTGGATCATCCTGACCACGATCACGTGCTTGCGCGAGTTCTTGCAAACGCGTCTGCTCCTGCATATCCCGAGTCTGACTAGCGGCTAGGTATTGTTGCTCCTGCGACGCTGCTAGCGCCTCGCTCGTTGGCATTTGAGCGCGGTTGGCAAAAGGATCGGGAGAGGCGCCAGGGCCGGAACGCATGACGAACATGGTTTCGCCTGCCGATTGCGTCGCTGTAGGCAAGTTCAACGCAACTGCCACTTTGTCATCGGGTTTGAATCCCGCCTCCACTGCCATCTTGTATGCGCTGGCGACCATTCGGTCACTGAGCTCGTTCCAAGGCTTGTTGGCCTTTTCATCGAGTCCGGCGACAGATGAGCGTAATTGCTCCACCATCGCGGCATCTTCGGGCCTTGGGCCGGACGGGTCGGGCCCGCCGCTATGTTTTTGCGGGGATGCCTGAGGGTGTGCGTCGCCACCGCCCGGTCCGCTCAGGGTGATCCCCAGCTGACCGCTCTGGAAATTCTCGATGACCGCCCGTTCACCTAGCGCTTGATCGGAGGCCTGCGTGTCGGTGATCGAGAGGTTGTCGTGTTCCTGGGTGTAGATGAAGCGCCCATCTTCGCTGCGGTAGGTATTGGCGGGATCGGTTTCCAATCGCCTGCCGCCCGTCAGTTTCTGCGCGCCCCAGCGCACTTCGCCCATGCCGTCGCTGTCCATTACGGTGTCACCGGCTCCAATCACGTAGGTGTCGTGGCCTTCGCCACCTTCCATTCGGTCGCGGCCCTGCCCACCGATCAGGATGTCGTCGCCACGATGCGCCCGCAGGGTGTCGTTACCACCTTGTCCCATCAGCAAGTCGTTGCTGGCAATCTCCTGTGGATTCTGCCCGCGCGACATCCGTCGAGAATCGATAGTTGCGGCATGGTCCGGGTCGACATCCTCTGTGGTCGAGTTGCGCTGTTCTCGGCCGACGGCGTTGATCGTCGCCGCCCTTGGCGCATTGCGTTGGTTACGCATGGCCGCTAGGTCTTGATCAACGCTAGCGGCGTCCCGCAAGTCTCGATTCGGATCAAGATGGATCTGATCCGCAGTGAAGTTCTCTGGTGTGAGACGATCCGCCAAAGCAGGGTTTTCCTCGCGGGCCTGCCTCAACAGAGTCTGACGGGTCTGTTCCAGTGAATCCGCAATGGTTTGGACACTTCCATACTCGCGGACGAGGGCAGGGTAGTCTCGGTTCGCCTCCGCGATTCGATTCCGCCTGGCTTGATCGCCGTCGATCGATACGCCATGGGCTCGTTCCACCTTGTCGATCTCATCCCGATGCAGGCCATACATCTGAGCAACGCTGCGCGCCTCATTTGGCGACACGTTGTTCGGATCGTCATAGAGACCGAAGACCTGTGCCTCGGCGAAGCGTCGCTTGCGCAGGCCACCCTCGAACTGCGCATCGGCAGAGCCCCAGCAGTTGTATCGCATCTGGAACCAAGCTTCGGCCCTGTTCCCATCCCGAATGGCATCCATGATTGGGTGTTCCGGGATGCCCGTGGCCGCGTTGCCCATCAGTGCTCCGGCACCGCGGTTGTAGGTCAGTGAGACCATGGCAACGCGCTCTTCGGAAAGCGGCATATTCAGAGAATTTGCGGGGCCTTCGTATTCGCGCATGGAAGTCCGCAGTAATTGCTCCGATTCTGCTGCGGTAAGTTCACGAGGGAAGGTAAGTCCAAGGCGTGTTCGGTCAGCAGCCGGCGCAGCGTCAATGGCTTCCAGGGTCGCGACTTCCTGAGGCGTCAGCTGTATGCCTGAGCCTTGCCAGATGTCGGCGTTGTTGCCCCGATTGAACGTATATCCATAGCCGATGGTGGCCATGCCGTCGCCCACGTTTTGGGAGCGCGCGTGGAGTCCTTCGGCACCAGCCACCACGATGCGAAGGCGGTCGTAGTATTCCTGTTCGGTCAGCTCGCGGTAGTCCATGTGACCTCCTATTACGAAGCTTTCAATGTTTCCCTACTTTTTGCCCCACTGAGCTTGGCAGTCCGCTGCGGTCTGCGTGTGTTTCAAGGCCAGGTCGCCCTGAAGGGGTCTTCGATCAAGCTTCTCGTCAATCGCAATGATGTCGATGTCCCGGTCAGCCTCTCGGATGGTTTCTCCCAGCTTCCAATGGATCTGGTTACCATCGAACACTGCTTTGGCGACGTACTTCCCACCGCTACGCTCGCTTTCCACCGTTAGAACTGCGCTCTTGCCATTGGCAGAGCCTGAGACTCTTCCGCCCTCGTCGATCTGGGACAGTCCGGCGCGGGCGCTGTCATAGCTACCGCACAGTCGGCTTCCGTCTTGGACAAGATCAAGGTTGAAACCTCCGCAATCTGTGTCAGGTTTTGATTGATCGCACCACTTCACCGACCATGCGCCATCGAAATCGGCTTTTGCAGCTTGCGCGGGTGGGCTGGACGTGCAAGCAGCCAAGCCGGCGCAAGAGACTAGTAGAAAGCTCGCCAGCGCGCTCACCGCGGATCTTCGGATTGCCATGTGGTTTTCCCGCCCTTTGTCATACGACCGGCAGTCTAGCCAAAGGTGGATTCTGGTCCTACTTTTCCAGGCTAGGAATTTTCCTACTGTGGCGTCAGAGAACATCTCAATTGGTGACCTGAACCGCAAAAATGGACCGCTCTGGGGTTTTGGGAGACTCCAAGACCTTCGGTCGCAGAGTCGGGTATCAGGTCGCGGACGATGCGGGGGATTCGGTCAGCACAATGGCCGCGAAGCCGAATTCGTACCTGCGCATGGGTTCCGAGATGCATTCGAAGCAGGGGAAGGCATCCCTGTCCGGTAGCGATGCCTTGCCATCGAGCATGGCGTGCAGTTGGCGGACCGCGTCTTCGCTGAGGTTGTCGCACAGCAGCACTTCCCGGCTGGCGATGCCGAGCGGCTTTGTCGAGTTGCTGCAGGAGTAGGCTAACCAGCCTTTGTCTTGGCATCAGCCTCGGCCGCCGGCGCTTCCTTCCCGGTCTGCACATGCGACAACGCATGCCCCACACCCAAGTTGATTCCCGCACCGATCAGCAAGGTGATGGTCGCGGCAACCGCGCTGCGCCACAGGGCGATCCGCATCCGGTGGCGGAACCAGACGATCTGCACGCACCAGAACCATAGCGCTGCCACCAGGATCATGCAGGCGCCGGGCAATTCGGCGTCGGTGCCGATCAGGAGCATCGAGCCGCCGATGGATACCACCAGGGCGAACGGTGCGACCAGGTAGCACTGTTCGTAGAACGGGCCGCGCAGGGTCTGGCGGTTGATCGGGATGCGTTCGCCGATCAGGTAACAGGCCGCGCCGGCGAGGGACCAGACGCCGAAGGCGATGGTCCGGTAGAGCAGGAGGTTCTGCTCGGAGGCCAGCAACGCGCTCGCCAGGGATCCGGAATCGGCCGGCGTCTGCGCCCGGATTTCCAGGTCGACCAGGTGGGCGATGAGGATGCACAGGATCAGCAGCAGGGGCGGGCTGATCGAGTCGCCGAAGCGCTGTTCGTCGTCGGCCGAGGCCAGTTCGCGCTCGGCGTAGGTGGCCATGCGGCGCGGGCTGAACACGATGCGCAGCAGGGTCTGCGGCAGCAGGATCAGCCAGGTCAGCGCTTCGTAGACGAAGTCTTCGAAGGACTTGAGGATCTTCAGGAAGTCCATCGCGCGCTCCTGTCGTTCGCTTGCCTGCTGGGCCCCGCCGATGCGCGGGATGGCCTCAACGCTGCGCCCGCAGGCGGCTCGGGGCCGAGGCTAGCAGACCCGCGATCAGTGCCTGCGTGAAGCCTGTCCCGCTCACTCCGGAGGCGAAACCGTGTCAGGCGCACGCCACGGGCAGGCGTCGATCGATTATGGCGCAGGCGCGGTGGCGGGCAGCGAGCAGGCGGTCTGCGCGCTGCCCTGCTTGCGCCGCCACTGCCACGTCGCCACGGTCTCCCCGCGCGGTTTGTAGGCGATCGTCAGCGGCTTGCCGTCGCGCTGCAGCTGCAGGGTGAGGACGCCATCCTGCTCCCCCTGCAACTGGTCCTGGCCAACCGGGCGGGTGATCTCGTCGCCGTTGCGCACGCCCGCCTTGGCAGCGGCCGAGCCGGGGATCAGGTCGCGGACGATGCGCGGGGATTCGGTCAGCGCCGCGGGGGCGAAGCCGAGTTCGTAGCGGCGCATGGGCTGGGAGATGCGTTCGAAGCAGGGGCCGAAGGCGTCGCTGGCCGGTAGCGGTGCGGCGCCGTCGAGCATGGCGTGCAGTTGGCGGACCGCGTCTTCGCCGAGGTTGTCGCGCAGCAGCGCTTCCCAGTCGGCGATGCCGAGCGGCTTGTCGCCTTGTCGGCGGTGCAGCATCGCCAGGATCAGGTCGTCCAGCGATTTGCCGCCGCCGCTGGTCTTGCGCATCGCGTCGTCCACGGTGACGAAATACAGGAAGCCGCGGTCGTAGGGCAGGGTGCGGATGCGGGTGTCCTGCCAGAACTTCGTGGACACTTCGCTGTTGGGGGCGTTGCCGAGGAGGTTGGTGTAGTAGCGGGCGGCGGTGTAGTTGAGGTCCTTGAGGAACGCGTCGGCGTCGATCATGCCGTAGCGGAACGGTAACCGCGCCTGGTAGAACACCGCCGTGCCTTCGTTGAACCAGGCATCGGCAAGCGTCTCGCCGTCGTATTGCGAACTCATGTGCGGCTGGAAGGTGTGGAACATCTCGTGGGCGAGGGTCAGTTCCAGCTGTTCCGGGTCGTTGCCGCGGTCGTCGTCGTAGGTGACGATGAAGGAGTTGTACATGCCCATGCCGCCGCCGGGGTTGACCCGGTTGCGGCGCAGGAACACGCCGTAGGGCGTGGCCGGCACGGCGAAGAAGGCCTGGTAGTGCTGGCGCAGTTGTTGGGTCCATGCCAGCAGTTTTTGCGCGTCGAACGGGGTGTTGCCCTGCCAGGCGGAGAAGAAGCCGGTGGCGTCGGGCGCCTGCGGGTACAGGCCGATCTTGCCGGCCATGAAGTAGCTGCTGTCCAGTGCTTCCATGTCCACGTCGCTGGCGTTGCGGTCCTGCAGGCTGCTCACGGCATGCGCGCCGGCGCCCAGCGCGGACAGGTCCCAGCGCAGCTCGATGTCGTGCCGGCCGCTGGTCGGATGCAACAGGAAGGTGGCGCCGGCGCCGGAGAAGGCGCCTTCCTCGCTGCGCAGTTCGATCGGCGGCGCGGCGCCGCGTGCGGCCAGCGCTTCGGTCATCGCCGCGCGATAGGAAAAGCGCAGGGTGCCGGCGACAGCGCGGTCGGCGTACCACTCGCGCTGCTGGGCCGTGCCTTCGCCTTGGTCGCGATAGCGCAGTTGCACGGCGCCGCGGTCGTCGCGCGCGGCCAGTTCGCCGACGCTGGCGGCGATGGTGGGTACGTTGCTGGTCACGTGCGGCATCGCCAGCACGGTGGTGCCGGCCGGCGTGGCCGGCAGCGGGATGGCTTCGTTCACCAGTAGCGCCTCGATCCTGCTGCCGGCGGCGTCCGCCTGCGCATGGATGGTGATCGCGTACGACGCATCGGTCGCGGCCAGGGCCGGAGACGCGGCCGCGGCGAGGGCGAGGAACAGGCAGCGTTGGCGTGGCATCTTCATCGGCAAGGGTCGCGGCAGGTGGGGATCAGGGCGAACAGCGGGCGGCCAGCGCCGGATCGACGGCGAAGCGCCAGGCGTCCATGCGCGCGCTGCGCGGCAGGTAGTCGATCTGCACCGGCTTGCCGTCGCGCTCCAGTTTCAGTTGCATGTGCGTGTGCTCGTCGGCCATCGCCTGTTCCAGCGGGGTGTACTCGACGATGCGGTCGTTTTCCTGCACCCCGGCACGGGCGGCGGCAGACTCGGGCAGCAGGTTCTTGACCACGCCCATGCGCATGCGATCGAAACCGAGTTCGAACGGCTGGTGCGGCGCCGGCACCACGCGGTAGCAGCCGTACGCCGGCGCGGGCGGCACGATCAGCTTGCCGGCGACCATCGCGTCGAACTCGCTGCCGGCGCCGGCGCCGAGTTCGCGCACCACCATCGCGCGCCATTCGGGTACGCCGATGGTCTCGCCGGCGCGCTGGCGCTTCAGCACTTCCAGCACCAGGTCGTCCACCGAATGCGCCTGCCGGCCGTGCTGGCGCAACTGCGCATCGACGCTCACCAGGTACATGAAGCCGCGGCCGTACGGCACGCGCTGGGCGCGCGCGTCCTTCCAGAAACGTTCGCCGGCGGCGCTGTTGTCGAGCGCGCGGAACGGGTTGTCGTAGTAGCCGTCGGCGCGGTGGTTGATCGCCTGCAGGAAGGCGTCCTTGTCGTACACGCCGGCGCGCAGCGACAGCAGCAGCGAGTAGAACTCGGCGGTGCCTTCGGTGTACCAGGCGGTGAGCGCGTGCTCTTCGCCGTCGAGCTTGGGCCAGGTGTGGGCCATCTCGTGCGCCAGCAGCGCCTGCGGGCCCTCGGCGATGGTCTGGCCCTGCGGCCCGTAGCCGAACATGAAAGAGTGCGCCAGGCCGGTGCCGCCGCCCGCTGGATACGGATTGCGGCGGGCGAAGGCGCGATAGTCCGAGCCGTCGTCGCCGAAGAAGCGCGCCATGTAGCGGTACAGCTGCCCGGTCTGCTTGGCCAGCAGTTGCGCGTCGAACGGCGGGGTGTCCATCCAGTAGAAATGGAAGACGTCGTCGTCGTTTTCCGGCACCCGGTGCATCGCGCCGACGGCGTAGTAGGAGAAGCGCAGCAGGTCGGTCGGCGCGGTGGTGCGCTGCTCGCCTTCGCCGACGCTCCACACGCCGCGCGCACCGGCCGGCAGCGCGCTCAGGTCCCAGCGCAGATGGATCCGGCGCGGCGCCTCGCCCGGCGGCAGCGCCATGAAGTAGACGCCGGCGCCCATCAGGCCGCCGTCCTGCGCGCGCAGGTCGAACAGCGGGCCGTTGCGGGTGTCGGCATCGACGGCGCGCGGCGGCGTGGCGTAGTCCACGTCGACATCGCCGACGCTGGCGCGGGTGGCGAGGTAGTTGCGGTACTTGCCGGACGGGTCGGGCGCTTCGTCGACGGCGCGCAGCGGCAGGGCGCCGCGCGCGTCGCGCACCTGGATCTGTTCGGCGCTGTAGGCGGCGGTCGGCGTGGACACCAGTTCCACCGGCATGCGCAGCAGCGGCGCGCCTGCGGCGACCTTGGGCGCGGGCAGGTGCAGGTGCACCTGCAGCGCGCCGATCCGGCCGGCGTCGGCCTTGGGCGTGAGCACCACGTCCAGCGGGACCGGGGCTGTCGGCGGTTCGGCGGCGAGCGCGGCGCAGGCCGGCGCCAGGAGCAGGACGAGGGGGAGCCAGCGGAAGGTGCGTGCGGTCATGGTGTGGCCTGGGGCAGGTAGGCGATGCATTCGATTTCCACCTTGGCGCCCAGCGCCAGGGCGTTGGCGCCGATGGCGCTGCGTGCAGGCAGGTGGCCGGGTTTGAAACGGCGCACGTACAGGGCGTTGAACGCGGGCCATTGCGCCATGTCGGTCAGCATCACCGTGCACTTGGCGACGTCGTCCATGCCGGCGCCGGCCAGGGCCAGGGCGCTGGCGACGTTGTCCAGCGCGTTGTTGGCCTGGGCGCTGAAATCCTCGGGCAATCCGCCCGGCGCGGCGCTGCCGATCTGGCCGGAGACGTAGAGCGTGTCGCCGGCACGCACCGCGGCCGAGAACGGCGCGCCGGGCGCGGTGCCGTAGTGGTGCAACGCTGCAGGCGCGGCCTGTGCGGTCCATGGCAGCAGCGTGCACAGCAATAGCAATGGGAGTCGCTTCATGACAGGGCCTCGATCAGGCGTTCGACATCGTCGCTGCCGTTGTAGAACGACGGCGACACTCGGAAATAGTTGCGGTAGAGGGTGACTTCGACGCCGGCGGCCTTCAGCTTCGGCGCCAATCGCTTGCCGACGTCGCGCTGGGCGAAGGACACCAGCGCGGAGCTGGAATCGGGCGGGGTCATCGCGTCGAAGCCGAGCCGCGGGATCGCGGCGTGCAGGCGCGCCAGCAGCGGTTGCCGCCATTTCTGGATCGCGTCCACGCCGATGCGCTCGATCAGTTCCAGCGACGTCGCCAGCGCGGCGGCGGCGGAATTGTTGAGCGTGCCGACCTCGATCTTGCCGGCCAGGCCGCCGATCGCCTGCGTCTCCAGCGGCGGCTCGCCGGGCGGGTCGAACGGCAGGATGTGCGAGACCGTTTCGCCTTCCTGGCGGTAGCCCCATACCATCTGCCGCAGCGCGTCCTGGCTGGCGCGGCGCGCATACATCACGCCCAGGCCGAAGTCGCCCATCAGCCATTTGTAGGTGGAGCTGGCGGCGAAATCCACGCCGCTGCCGTGCAGGTCGATCGGGGTGTTGCCGGCGGCCTGGATCAGGTCGGCGTAGACCAGCGCGCCGCGGCTGTGGGCGAGGTCGCAGACCGCCTTGAGGTCGTGCTGGAAGCCGTTGACGCTGGACACCAGGGTCAGCGCGACCAGGCGCGTGCCCGGGGTGATCGCCTTGTCCAGATCCTCCAGGCGGATGCGGTTGTCGTGCGGGCGCACCACCTGCACGTCGAGGCCGCGCTTGGCCAGTTCCATGTACATGAACAGCGAGCCGTTGAAATGGTAGGCGTCGGTGACCACGCGCTGGCGGCTGTGGGGGATGCCCAGCCCGTTCAACACCAGGTTCTCGCCGAACATGGTGCTGGGAATCCACGCCAGTTCGTCGCGGTCCGCATGCAGCAGCCTGCCCAGCGCGGCCATCGCGCGCTCGCGGTCGCCGCCCATGTCGACCTTGTCGGCTCCGGCGTTCATCAGCCGCGCATCGAGGAAGCCGCGCTGCGCCTGCGCGGCGGCACGGCTGACCGGATGCATGTAGGCGCCGTTGAGATAGCAGCCGGCGATCTCGAAGGCCTGGTTGAGGCCTTGCAGGCCGCGTGCGGGCGTGGACGCAGTGGCTGTTGTGGCCGCGGCGACATTGCCGGCGAGGCCGGACAGCGCGGCGGACAGCGGCAGCGCGCCGGCGGCCGCCAGCAAGTGCCGGCGGGTGGGATCGAAACGGGGCGAGCGCGTGTCCATGGTGGCGTTCCGGCAGGCGAGGGTCAGTTCAATGCAGTTCGGCTTCGGCTTCGATCTCGACCGGGATGCCGAACGGAAGCTCGGCCATGCCGACCGCGCTGCGTGCATGTTGGCCCAGTTCCGGCCCCCACAGCGCCAGCAGCAAATCCGAGCAGCCGTTGATCACGTTCGGCAGGCGCTGGAAGCCAGGCGCGCAGCGGACCATGCCGAACACGCGCACCCAGCGCTTGATCCGCTCCAGGCTGCCCAGGCTGCGTTCCAGGCTGGCCAGCATCGACAGGGCGGTGGCGCGCGCGGCGGCATAGCCCTGGGCTTCGTCCAACTCGTCGCCGACGCGGCCGACGCCGCCGGCCATGCTGCCGTCGGCGTGTTGCGGGCCGTGGCCGGAGATCAGCACGCGGGTGCCGATCACGTGCACCGGCGCGAACGGCAGGATCACCCCGTCGGGCACGCGCAGCGGCGGCGGCAGGGTCATGCCGAGCGCACGCAGGCGCGCGCTCACGGTGTCGGAGGGAGGGACGTGCGGGGTCTGCATGGGATGGGGGATCGGGCTCATTGAAGTTTCTTTGGGGCCGGCGCGAACGGGGCCACGCCCAGGGCGCGGTAGATCTCGGCGGGCAGGTACAGGGACTGGTCCTTCACCACCAGCGCGGGCTGGCGGATCGCGGCGATGTCGGTGGTCGGATCGCCGGGCAGCAGCACGAAGTCGGCCTGCTTGCCCGGATGCACGCTGCCGAGCCGGTCGGTGCGGCCGAAATGCTGCTCGCTCTGCCAGGTGCCGGCGCGCAGCGCCTGCTGCGGGGTCAGCCCGGCGGCCACGTACAGCTCCAGTTCGCGGTGCACGGTGAAACCGGTGGTGTCGTCGGTGCCGGGCAGCAGCACGGTGCCCTGGCGGTGCAGGCGGCCGATCAGTTGCAGGGTCTTGTCCAGCGCCTGCCGGTAGTGCGCATCGGTCTGCGCGTCGAGGTCGGGCACGAAGGTGCGTTGGCGGTAGCGCTGGTAGGCGATCGGCATGTGCGACAGGTACGGCGCATCGGCGGGCAGCACGCTGCCGGCGCGGCTGAGCATCAGCCGCTCCAGGATCACGTCGGTGGTGTCCAGGGCGATGTCGCGCTGGCGCATCAATTCCAGCGTATGGCGCACGTTCGGCGCGTCGAGGTCGAGCGCGGCCACGCGCTTCATCGCGGTCAGCCGCAGCGGCGTGCGCGTGTCTTCCTCGGGAGAGAGCACCCAGCCCAGCATCAACTGGTTGATGTGGGTGATCTCGTCGTAGCCGGCGGCGATCATCGCGTCGGCGTTGGTGAAGGCCGGGATGTGCCCGGTGACGCCCATGCCCAGCGCATGCGCGCGTTCGGCGATCGGCGCCACCCACGCCGGGTTCATCGAGTTGTAGAGCTTGATCTGCCAGTAGCCGTGGGCCTTGTACCAGGCGACGTCTTTCAGCGCGTCGCCCAGCGTATCGACGACGAAGCCGTTGCGCGCCGAATACGCGCTGCGGCCTTCCAGGAAGCCATTGCGCACGATGCGCGGGCCGGCGATCTCGCCGCGTTCGATGCGCGCGGTCAGGTCGAGCAGGAAGGTGTTGTCGTTGCCCATGTCGCGGGTGTTGGTGACGCCCGCGGCCAGGTACCACAGTCCGGAGGACAGGGTGCTGTGCGAATGCATGTCGTGCAGGCCCGGGATCACCGTGCCGCCGTTGCCGTCGTAGACGCTGTCGCCGGGCGCCGGCTGCCAGCGCGCGTCCATCGAGACGATGTGTCCGTCGGCGACATGCAGGTTCACCGCGTCGCTGCGCAGTCCGTTGACCGGATCGAACACATGCACGTTGCGCAGCCACAGGCCGCGCGTCAGCGGATGCGCGAGTTGGCGCTGCAATGCCTGCGCATGCGCGAACTGCTGCGCCTTCACCGCATCGGCGATGGTCGCCACCTGCGCCTGGTAGCCGTCGCGGATCGCCACGGCGTCGTCGTCGATGTCGGCCAGCAGGGCGTCGTCGGCATCGACGGCGAGGTAGTGCGGTTCCAGGTCCAGGCCGGACAGCCGCAGCAGTCGCGCCTGCAGCGGCGGCGCCCCGGCCTGGCCTTGCAGCGCCAGCGTGCCGACCAGTTCCAGTTGCATGCGGCCGCTGGGCAGCACGTCCAGGGCATGCTCGGGCGCGGCCAGCAAGGCCTTGGCGTAGGTCCACATCGCCCACGGACTGCTGTCGTTGGTGATGTACAGCGCCGGTCGCGGCTGCGGCCGGCGGCCGCTGTCGGCCTGGCTGCTCCATTCGGCGACGCCGTCGCGCCATTGGTAGCGCTCGGCGACCTGGCCGCCCATCAGCGAGGTGCCGGCGACCGACCAGGCCAGCGGCAGCGCGTGCTCGCCGAGCACGATCGTCTCGTGGTGCTTGGGGCCGCGGCCGTTGTTGTCGACGTGGTAATCGACTTCGTAGGTGTCGCCGTCGGCCGTGGCCTTCAGGTAGCCGACGTTCTCGCCGTTGGCGATCAGCACCAGCGATTGCGGCGCGGTGGCGGCGCTCGCGGCGTGGCCGGCGAACGTGCAGGCGAGGGCGAGGGCGGCGGACAGCGGCAGCGTGCGGGTCATTGCAGGAAGTCCTTCAGCAGGCTGTGCAACTGCGGGCGCAATGCGTCTTCCGCGAACACCGCATGGCCGCCGGGCAGCAGGCGGAAATCGATGCGCGCCGGATCCAGGGCGCTGTGGTGCAGCGCGTACCAGGGGCCGAGCGCGGGCACGGCCAGGTCGTAATAGCCGTTGAGCGCGAGCACATGGAAGCCGGGGTTGGCCTGCGCGAGGCGCGCCAGGTTCGGGGTGGGATTGAAGCGCAGCGCGCTGCCGAACGGGCGCGGGCCGGCGCCATCGTCGGCGGCGAAGCGCCAGGCCATGGCGATGTCGATGTCCAGGCTGACGTAGTCGCGCGGCAACGCAGTGCCGAACAGGCCGTGCAGGTAGTCGGCCATCACCGTGGAGGTGATCTGGTTGCTGCGGCCCAGGCCGAGCGCCGGATCGTTGGCGGCCGAGGGCCGGCCGTTGTCGGCCGCGTGCGGCGCCGGCAGCGGCGCGGCGATGCGGCTGTCGAGCCGGCCGATCTGCCGGCCGTCGGCGGCGAGCACGCCGAGCCGGAAGGTTTCGACATCGGGACGCAGGTCGGCCGCCAGCAGCGCTTGCGCCGGCAGGCCCAGCAGCGCGGCCAGGCGCGCGGCGATGCGGCTGCGTGCGTCGGCGGGCAAGGCGCTGCCCTGCAACAGGGCCTGTGCGTAGTCGCCGAGCGCGAACGTACGTGCCTGCGCATAGACGCTTGCGACCGGTTGCCCGGCCAGTTCGCCCTTGCCGTGGGCGGCGGCGGCGACGATCAGCGAGGGCAGGTCGAACATCGCGCGCAGGTCGTTGCCGGGGCTGTCGTCGCCGCTGGTGGCGTCGAGCAGCGGCGAGACCAGCAGCACGCCGGCCGGACGCAGGTCGGCGATGTCCGCGGCGAGCAGGGCGAGCCGGTAGCCGCCGTAGCTTTCGCCGGCGATGTACAGCGGCGCGTGTTCGCGCCCGTGCGTCTTCAGCCAGTGGCGGATCATCGCCTCCACGGCCTTGGCGTCGCCGTGGTCGGACCAGTAGCGCGCGCGTGCGGCGGCATCGGCCGGGGCCTGGCTGAAGCCGGTGCCGGGCGGGTCGATGAACACCAGGTCGGCGGCATCGAGAATGCTGTGCGGATTGGCGATCAGCGTCTGCCGTTTGCCGTTGCGCACGCGCAGCCGCGGGCCGAGGCCTTCGACCTGCAATACCGACGATGCGCCAGGCCCGCCGTTGAAGGCGAACAGCACCGGCCGCGTACCGGCATCGGTGCGCTCGGCCAGATAGCCGATGGCGCTGATCGAGGCGGCGCGGGCGCCGTCGGCGGCGGCGAAATCGAGTTGGTCGAAGCTGACCCGATAGCGCAGCCGCTGCTCGCCGAGGCGGGCCTGCTGCGGGCTGGACAGCAGGGTCGGTCGCGGCAGCGGTGCCGCGTCGTCGGCGACTGCGGCGAACGGCAGCGCCGTGCACAGCAGCAGGGCCAGGCCGTGGATCCATTTCATCGGGGAATTCCGCAACAGGAGGAAGGGCCGGCCGCCGTGCGGCGGCCGGCGAGGCGCATCAATAGTCCCAGGCCAGGGTCAGGCCGACCGTGCGCGGCTGGATCAGCGTGGCGCCGAGCGTCGAACTGGCCAGCGAGCCGCGGCGGTTGGCGTTGATGTAGCCGACCTCGTCGGTGAGGTTGCGCACGTACAGCGTGGCGCTCCAGGCCTGGCCCTGTACGCCGGCGTTGAGGCCGACGGTGGTGTAGCTGGGCAGGTGGATGCGCGGGATGCTGGCCGAGGTGGTGAACTCCATGTCGCGATCGCCCATGTAGGCCACGTCCGCGCCGGCGAAGCCTTCCAGGTTGCCGCCCAGCGGGAAATAGCGCTTGAGCGAGGCCGAGGCGCTGTTGCGCGCCGAGTACGGCAGGCGGTTGCCGTCCTTGCCGTAGGCGGAGGACCCCTCGGTGTAGCCGGGGATGTCCTGTGCCAGGGTGGCGTCGGTGTAGGCGTAGCTGGCGGTGACCTTCCAGTCGGCCGACGGCACCCAGTTGACCGACAGTTCCAGGCCCTGGCTGGTGGCCTTGCCGGCGTTGGTGGTGTAGCTGCTGCCCAGGGTCGGCTCGACCTGCGAGATCTGCAGGTCGCTCCAGTCGATGTAGAACAGCGCCGCGTCCAGGCTCAGCGAGTGGTCCAGCAACTGGGTCTTCAGGCCCAGCTCGTAGCTCCACAGGCTGTCGGAGTCGTAGGAGAACGGGACGTTGGCCACCAGGGTGCCGTTGCTGCCGCCGGCACGGTAGCCGGAGGCCACGCGCAGGTAGGTCATCAGCGCGTCGTTGAAGCGGTAGCGCGGCGAGAACAGGTAGGTGGTGGCGCTGTCCTTGTTGCTGTCGAAGCTCTGGGTGGGGTCCTGCAGCAGGCCGCCGGTGTCGCTGTTCTCGCGCAGGCTGTTGCGCGCGTAGCGGGCGCCGACCTGGATGTCGAACTGCGGGGTGAAGTGGTAGGTGCCGTCGGCGTACACCGCCTTCTCGCGGTAGGTGCTGTCGCCCAGCGAGACCAGCAGCGGGAAGTCGCGGTAGATGGTGCCGCTGGACTTGTCGGCGATGTAGAAGTTCTGCGTGCTCTTGGCTTCCTCGTCGCTGTAGAACGCGCCGACCTGCCAGTCCAGCGCATGCTCGCCCTGCGAGACCAGGCGCACTTCCTGGGTGGTGCGGTCGGTGTTGTAGCGGTTGTCGATCAGCGAACTGGGGTTGTCGCTGTCCAGGCCGAAGATGCCGGCGAACACCGGCGCGAGCCGGCCGATGGTGGTGTAGCCCACGTCCTGGTAGGCCCGGCTGCGGTGCTGGGCGTAGCCGCTGATGCTGTCCAGCATCGCCCAGCCCAGATCCCAGCTGACCTTGGTGGTGTAGAAGCGCACCTGGCCCTTGAAGGTGTCGCCGCCGTTGATGCGGTCGTGGCTGTACTGGCCGTACAGCGGATGCAGGTCGGGATCGGTGTCGACCACCGAGCTGGAGCCGGTCTCGGTGTCCTGGAACAGCGCCGAGGAACGCACGGTCACCGTATCGCTGACGTTCCACAGCGCCGAGACGCGGCCGCCGCGCACCTGGCTGTCGTTCTCGTCGTCGCTGTTGGTGTTGTGCACGAAGGCCGGGTCCTGGCGCTGGAACAGGCTGACCCGCAGCGCGAAGCGGTCGGAGAACGGCAGGTTCACCGAGGTGCGCGCGTTGTAGCCGGAACCGCCGTGCGCGGCCGTGGAGCCGCCGGCCTCGACGCGGCCGAAGGTCGCGCTGGTGTCCGGATCGGTCATCACGTACTTGATCAGGCCGCCCATGCTGCTGGCGCCGTACAGCGTGCCCTGCGGGCCGCGCAGCACTTCGATCTGCTGCAGGTCGGACGGGTCCAGGTCGGGGATGGCGCCGGTGCTGAGCGCCGACCCGTACGGCACGTCGTCGATGACGATGCCCGAGGTCGGGCGGCTGCCGAGGCCGGAGTCGGTGGCGATGCCGCGCAGCACGATGTTGCTGCTCATCGGCGACTGGATGTAGGACAGGCCGGGCAACTGCGCGAAGTAGTCGGCCAGCTTGTAGCTGCCTTCGCTGCTCATCTTCTCGGTGTTGAGCACCTGGATCGACATCGGCACGTCCTGCAGCCGCTCGCTGCGCTTCTGCGCGGTCACGGTGATGGTGTCCAGCTGCTTGGCCGCGGTGGCGCCGTTGTCCTGTTGGGCGAGCGCGATGGACGGCAGCAGCAGGAGCGCGCTGGCCGGGCAGCACAGGGCGCGCGAAATGAACTGGGAGAGACGGTTGCGGCGGGCTACGGATGACATGGGCGGGACTCGTCTGGCGGGCGGTGGGCGGGATGGGTGGAGCGCGAACCACGGGTGCTGCGGGGACTGCGGAATGTCATGTCACCAGGTGCGGCGGACCATCTGGCGGATGTCGTCGGCGAGGCCGGCGGCGGTGCGCTCGACCGTGTACATCATGTGTCCGCCCTCGTAGTAGCGGGTGCGGACCTGCTGCATCGGAAACCCCGACTGCGCGGCGAGATAATCCATTGCGCCGATCGTGGTCTGGCTGTCGTAGTAGCCGTTGCCGACCAGCAACCGGCACGTCGGATTGGCCACCAGCAGTTCGCGCAGTTGCCCGACCCACGGGTAGTCGCCGAACGGCGATTTGTTCGCGTCCCAGTCCCAGGCGTTGAAGTCGCTGGAGGTCGGCATCGCGGTGGAGTAGTGGCCCGCCTGCGCGGGGACCTTCAGCACCTGCCGGTAGTAGCGCTCGGCGGCGGCGTTGTAGTCGGGCACGCTGCCGGAATTGCCCTGCGCATCGAGCAGGTAACGGCCATCGCTGGACGCCAGGATGCGGCCCGGGAACAGCTGGCGCGCGTAGGCGACCTTGGACAGTTTCAGATCGGCCTTGAGCCAGGCGTCGGCCGACAAGCCGGTGAAGCCCTGCAGCGCCTGCGCCACTTCCTCGCGCTGCTGCGCGCTGGCGCGGTTGCCGAGGAACAGGGTGCTCAGGTAGCGCTCGCGGCCGTAGGCGGAGGCTTCATCGACGAACTGCGCCAGGCTGCGGCCCTTGCGTTCGACCTTGCCGTGGTACCAGCCGAGCGCGGCCAGGGTCGGCAGCGACACCGCGTAGCTGACGATGTTGTCGCGGCGCTGCGCGTATTCGAGGATGTTGGCGGCCTGGCCGAGCAGGACGATGCCGTCCACCGCGATGCCGGCGGCCTGCAGTTGCGTGGCCGCTTCCGGCGCGCGCAAGGTGCCGTAGCTTTCGCCCAGCAGATACACCGGCGAGCCGCGCCGGCCGTGCCGGTCCAGCCATGCCGCGACCAGTTGCGCGAGCTGGCGCGCATCGGCGCGGGTGGAGAACTGGCTGGCTGGGGCCACGCCCTCGGCGACGCGGCTGTAGCCGGTGCTGGCCGGATCGAAGATGACGATGTCGGCCGCGTCCAGCGGCGAATAGCGATTGTCCACCAGCTTGAAGCCGGCGGCGTCGGCCTGCAGGTCGTCGGGCACGGCCAGCCGCTGCGGGCCGAGCAGGCCGAAATGCAGCGGCGTGCTGGCGGCGATCGGGCCGCCGTTGAAGGCGAAGAGCAGTGGCCGCGCGCTGGCGGCGGACGTGGCGACGTAGGCGGTGGAGACCAGGCGTGCCGCCGGGCGCCCGTCGGCGTCGGTAGTGGCATAGGTTTCCACCGTCGCGGCGTAGGCGATGCGCTGGCCGTTGAACACGCCGTGGTGCTGGGTGGTGACCGGCGAGGGCAACGACACCGGGCCCAGCGTGGTTGGATCGACGAAGCCCGGCTCCGCGGCGTGCGCGGTGCCGGCAGGCAAGGCCATCGCCAGGGCCAACGCCAGCAGTGGCTGCAGCACTCGGGTCTTCGGCGGCACAGGGCCGGGGCGTGCGGTCGCGGAGCGCATGGGCTAGTCCGTGCTGGGAAGAGAGGGAGAGGCGGCGAGGAAGGCTTCGAACGCGCGGCGGCCCTGGGCACGGCTGGCGCGTTCGGAGTACCACATGTGTCCGCCCTGCAGGCACAGGTTGGTCACCCGCGCGGCGTAGCGCGGGCCGGCGGCGCGGGTGGTCTCCACCGAGCTTTCGCAGGGCCAGCCGTCGTAGCGGCCGCGCAGGCTCAGCACGCGCAGCTGCGGGTCCTGGTCCATCGCCTTGCGCAGCGGCGCGTCGGTGCCTTCGGGAAGCTTCTGCGAGAAATCCCACAGTTGCGCCATCCAGTCGTCGGGCATTCCGGACTTCGGGTCGACGTAGCGCGGCAGCGGATGGAAGGCGTTGCCGAACGGCCCGCGATACAGCAGGTCGCTCTCGAAGCCGAGCTGCTGGCGCAGGTAGCGGTTGAACACGCGCGAGGTGCCGTTCATCAGGCCGGCCATCGGCAGCAGACTCGGGTCGATCCCCGGCATCCACGGCGCGTCCTTGGCGCGGCGCGGCGCGGTCATGCGCAGGTCGTAGCGGCCCAGCTCACGGCCCTGGTCGGCGAGCAGGCGGTCGGCGAAATCGGCGGTGGAGATAGTCAGCTGTTTGGCGTCGATGTCCTGCGCGCGCAGGCCGCTGAAGCGCGCCAGTGCGGCCAGGATCCGGCGCCGCGCCTCCGGCGTCTGCGCCGCCGGGGCGGCCAGGAACGGCAGGTAGTCCTGCTGCGTCCACGCCTGCGCCTGCGCCACCGCGGTGGTTTCGTCGAGCGCCTGCAGCGTGGCGTCGAGGCGATGATGGTAGTGCGCGGCGGCGGTGAACTGCGGCACGTTCAACGCGTCTTCCGGGTACGCCGCCGGCGGCGTGCCCAGGTCGAAGTTGTAGGACACCAGCACCACGCCGCGCACCGGCATGCCGCGCCGCTGCAGCGCCGCGGCGACCAGCATCGCGCGGGTCACGCCATAGCTTTCGCCGGCCAGGTACAGCGGGCGGTCCCAGGCGTCGTGGCGGGTGAGATAGACCCGGATCGCTTCGGCGATCGTTTCGGCATCGCCATGCGAGGTGTACAGCGTCGGCAGGTCCTTGGCTTCGACCGCGCGGCTGTAGCCGGTGCCCAGCGGATCGACGAACACCAGATCGCTCGCGCCCAGCCAGCTGTCGGCGTTTTCGACCAGCGGCCGCTCGCTCTGCGCCGGCGTCCAGTCCGGCAGGCGATCGGCGGTGTCCAGGCGGCGCGGGCCGACGCCCATGTGCAGCTGTGCCGAATTGGAGCCGGGGCCGCCGTTCCACAGGAAGGTGAGCGGCCGCACCGCGCCAGCACTGGCCGGGGCGCTGTAGCCGACGAAGAACACCGACGCCAGCAGCCGCCCGGTCGGATCGTCGTAGATCGGCAGCAGCCCGGCCTCGGCCGCGTAGCGCAACGTGCCATGGCCCTCGACGGCGACGCTGCCGGCCGAGCGTACCTGCACGTCGGCATGCGCCGGGACCGCCGCCGCTGCGTTGGCGACGCCGGCCAGCCACAGCGCCGACGCAACTGCGAACGGACGCAGCCAGGCGTTGGCGCGACAGCACGATCTGACGGACGGCATGGACGTCGACATGGTCTGCTTGGTTGTCCCCTGGAGCGTGGCGCCGCACCCGATGCGAGGGCGCGGCGGTGGTTGACCGGCCCGCGGAACCGGTGGCGCCGCGGGCTGAATGTTGCTTCAACAGTTTGTTGATATACAAAAATAATTTGTATGTCAAGAGCGCGTCACATCGTTCCTGTGCGGACCTGCGCCGTTGCGTTGCCGTCTCGACGCCCGCGGGCGTAGCCGGCAAGATGGCCAGTGCGCATTCGCCGGGCACTGCTCAGGACGGGACGATTCGATGGCAATAGCGAAACAGGGCGGGGCGCCGCACAAGGGCGCGGCACCCGCCGCCAAGCGCAAGCGCGGCAAGGCGGCGCATGCGCCCGCGCCTGCGCAAGGGCTGGGCGCGGGCGTGCAGGTGCGCGACCTGTTCGAACTGCTCAAGCCGGTGGTGGCGCTGCTCGGCGGGGTGATCGGCGAGAACATCGAAGTGGTGCTGCACGACCTGTCCGCGCCCGGGGCCTCGGTGCTGGCGATCGCCAATGGCCATGTGTCCGGGCGCAATCTCGGCGATCCGATCCTCAGCGGCCCGCGCGAGGACGCCGGCTTCAGCGAGCTCTACCGCGACGTGGCCGGCACCGGCACGATCAGCTGGGCGATCGTCGACGAGTACCAGACCACCAATGCCGCCGGCCGCCACCTGCGCTCGGCCACGCTGCTGTTCCGCGACGGCGCCGGCCAGCCGGTGGCCGCGCTGTGCCTCAACGCCGACATGACCGTGTTCGAGATGGCCCATGGCTGGCTGGAGCAGATGCTGCACCGGAAGGCGAAGCCGCCGCGCAGCGAGGCGCCCGCCGGCGAGGTCGGGCTGGAGGCGATGATGCAGGAGATCATCGACGACGCGGTCAAGCGCTTCATGAAGCCGCCGGCGCTGATGAACAAGGAAGAGAAGATGTACGCGGTGGAGGCGATGATGCATCGCGGCCTGTTCCTGATCCGCAACAGCGTGGAACAGGTGGCCACGGCGCTGGGGGTCAGCCGCTTCACCATCTACAACTACATCGAGCAGATCAAGCAGAAGAAGGCGGCGGCGCGGCCGTAGCGCTGGAGCAGGGGCGGCCGGGGCGTGCGGCGCTCACGCCATGGCCGGTCGCTACGGTCATTCCTCGTTGAAAGAACGAATGCCGTGCCGACGCGGGTGCCGGTCGCGCCCGATTTCATCTCAAATTGTAACGAGATCGACGTCGCCGGCTGCGCGTCGCGGACCGCATGCGGCGATCCGTCGCATGCAGGTGCGGCAATGTGTCGCACGCAAAAACACGCCTGTGCGCACGCTCGGCCTTGTCAATGGCTTTCGGAGATGCCGCACGGCAGCATAAAATGCGTGGTCGATCGCGCATGCCGGCCAGGATGCCGCAGGAAACGCGGAAACGCCCGTCCGGGCCGCTCCCCGTTCGCCGTTGCGCGGTCCGCATCCCCTACGCAATTGGATCGTTCGATGATTCCGTTGAAACAACTCCGGCGCTCGCTGCGCTCCGGTCTGTTGCTCCTGCCCGCGCTGCTGCTGGCCGGGTGCGACGCGGCCATTCTCAACCCCAAGGGGCAGATCGGCCACGACGAAAAGACGTTGCTGATCACCTCGGTGGTGCTGATGCTCCTGGTGGTGGTCCCGGTCATCGTGATGACCCTGGCCTTCGCCTGGCGCTATCGCGCGTCCAACACCAAGGCCCGCTACGAGCCGAACTGGTCGCACTCCACCGCGATCGAGGTGGTGGTGTGGTCGATCCCGTGCATGATCATCCTGGTGCTGGCGGTGCTGACCTGGCGCTCCTCGCACGAGCTGGATCCGTACAAGCCGCTGGACTCCAAGGTCAAGCCGATCGTCATCGAGGCGGTGGCGCTGGACTGGAAGTGGATGTTCATCTATCCGGAGCAGGGCATCGCCACGGTCAACGAGATCGCGTTCCCGGTGGATACGCCGCTGAACTTCAAGATCACCTCCGACACGGTGATGAACTCGTTCTTCATCCCGCACCTGGGCACGCAGATCTACGCGATGGCCGGCATGGAGACCAAGCTGCACCTGATCGCCAACGAGCCGGGCGACTACTTCGGCCTGTCGGCGAACTACAGCGGCCACGGCTTCTCGAAGATGGGCTTCACCGCGCACGCCACCGACCAGGCCGGGTTCGACGCCTGGGTGGCCAAGGTCAAGGCCGCGCCGAAGGCGCTGGACCAGGCCGAGTTCCAGATCCTGGCGGCCAACCGCAACGACAAGGCGCAGTACCCGGTGACCTACTACTCGTCGGTGCAGGACGGCATGTTCAAGTCGTTGCTCGACAAATACATGATGGGCAAGGGCCACAAGATGGAAGGCCACGACGCCCATCCGGCATCGGCTGCTGAGCCGGTCGCCATGTGCACTTCTGGAGACAAGTGATGCTAGGCAAACTCACGCTCGAGGCGGTTCCGTACCACGAGCCGATCATCATGGCGGCGCTCGGCGGCGCCGGCCTGCTCGGCCTGCTGGTGGTCGCGGCGGTCACCAAGTACAAGCTGTGGGGCTATCTCTGGAAGGAGTGGTTCACCTCGGTCGACCACAAGCGCATCGGCGTCATGTACATCCTGGTGGCGCTGGTCATGCTGCTGCGCGGCTTCGCCGACGCGGCGATGATGCGCACCCAGCAGGCGATCGCGCACGGCGGCAACGAGGGCATCTTCCCGCCGCACCACTACGACCAGATCTTCACCGCGCACGGCGTGATCATGATCTTCTTCATGGCCATGCCGTTCATGACCGGCCTGCTGAACCTGATCGTGCCGCTGCAGATCGGCGCGCGCGACGTGGCGTTCCCGTTCCTGAACTCGCTGAGCTTCTGGCTGTTCGTGGCCGGCGCGGCGCTGGTCAACATCTCGCTGGGCGTGGGCGAATTCGCTCAGACCGGCTGGCTGGCGTATCCGCCGCTGTCGGGGCTGGAATACAGTCCGGGGGTCGGCGTCGATTACTACATCTGGGCCTTGCAGATATCGGGTCTAGGCACATTGCTGACCGGCATCAACTTCTTCGTGACCATCATGCGCATGCGCACGCCGGGCATGACCCTGATGCGCATGCCGATCTTCACCTGGACCGCGCTGATCACCAACATCCTGATCATCGCCGCGTTCCCGATCCTGACCGTGGCGCTGGCGCTGCTGGGTGCCGACCGTTACCTGGGCACCCACTTCTTCACCAACGACGGTGGCGGCAACGCCATGATGTACGTCAACCTGATCTGGATCTGGGGCCACCCGGAAGTCTATATCCTGATCCTGCCGGCGTTCGGCATCTTCTCCGAGCTGATCGCCACCTTCAGCCGCAAGCGCCTGTTCGGCTACACCTCGATGGTGTATGCGACCTCGGCGATCGGCGTGCTGTCGTTCATCGTGTGGCTGCACCACTTCTTCACGATGGGCTCGGGCGCCAACGTCAACGCGTTCTTCGGCATCACCACGATGATCATCTCCATCCCCACCGGGGTGAAGATCTTCAACTGGCTGTTCACCATGTTCCGCGGCCGGGTGCGCATGACCGCGCCGGTGCTGTGGACGATCGGCTTCATCATCACCTTCACCATCGGCGGCATGACCGGGGTGATGCTGGCGATCCCGGCGGTGGACTTCGTGCTGCACAACAGCCTGTTCCTGATCGCGCACTTCCATAACGTGATCATCGGCGGCGTGGTGTTCGGCTACCTGGCCGGCCTGACCTACTGGTTCCCGAAGGCGTTCGGCTTCAAGCTCAACGAGACGCTGGGCAAGGCCTCGTTCTGGTGCTGGATCATCGGCTTCTTCATCGCCTTCATGCCGCTGTACGTGCTCGGCTTCATGGGCATGACCCGGCGCATGAACAGCTACAACCACCCGGAGTGGGCGCCGTGGCTGATGGTGGCCGCGGCCGGCGCGGCGATCATCGGCATCGGCATCTTCCTGAACCTGGTGCAGATCGGCTACAGCGTCTGGAAGCGCAAGGACAACCTGGACCTGACCGGCGACCCGTGGGACGGGCGTACGCTGGAGTGGGCCACGTCCTCGCCGCCGCCGTTCTACAACTTCGCCGTGCTGCCGCACATCGACGACCGCGACCAGTTCTGGGAAGACAAGCTCAAGGGCAAGGGCTGGACGCGTCCGGCCAAGTACGAACCGATCCACATGCCGCGCAACACCGCGGCCGGGGTCTGGATCGGCGCCTTCAGCGTGGTGCTGGGCTTCGGCTTGATCTGGCACATCTGGTGGATGGCGATCATCGGCCTGGTCGGCATGATCGGCAGCTTCATCGCGCGCACGTTCGACGACGACGTCGACTACTGGGTGCCGGCAGAGGAAGTGGAACGCATCGAGAACGCGCGTTTCGCCCTGCTGGAGCAGCAACAGGCGGCACATGCCGCAAAGGCGGTCTGAACCATGTCCTCCACGACGCTCGACAACCACGCCGTCCACGCCGACGGCCACGACGACCACGCCCACCACGACAGCGGCGGCAACACCGTGTTCGGGTTCTGGGTCTACCTGATGAGCGACTGCCTCATCTTCGCCGGCCTGTTCGCGACCTACGCGGTGCTGGCCGGCGCGACGGTGGACGGCCCCACCGCCAAGGAACTGTTCGACCTGAAGTTCGTGCTGGTGGAAACCTTCCTGCTGCTGTTCAGCAGCCTGAGCTTCGGCCTGGCGATGATCTCCGCGCACAAGCGCAGCCTGGGCGGCCTGTACGGCTGGCTGGCGGTCACCGCGGCGCTGGGCCTGGGCTTTTTGGGCATGGAAATCTACGAGTTCCACCACCTGATCCACGAAGGGGCCGGCCCCGGCCGCAGCGCGTTCCTGTCCGCGTTCTTCACCCTGGTCGGCACCCACGGCCTGCACGTGGCCTCGGGCCTGCTGTGGATGGCGGTGCTGGTGATCCAGATCGCCAAGAACGGCCTGACCCCGCGCAACACCACCCGCCTGGCGTGCCTGAGCCTGTTCTGGCACTTCCTGGACGTGATCTGGATCGGCGTGTTCACCATCGTCTACCTGCTGGGAGCGCTGTAATGGCCAACCACCATCCTTCCGACGCACACGCCGAGCAGTCGCACGGCAGCGGCCTGAAGTCCTACCTGATCGGCTTCGTGATGGCGGTGGTGCTCACCGTGATCCCGTTCGGCATGGTCATGAGCGGCGCCTTCCCGAAGGGCGTGACTGTCATCGTCATCGCGGTGCTGGCCGCGGTGCAGATGCTGGTGCACCTGATCTACTTCCTGCACATGGACCGCTCCGCCGAGCAGCGCTCCAACGTGCACGTGGGCCTGTTCTCGCTGCTGATCATCGGCATCGTGGTGGTCGGCTCGCTGTGGGTCATGCACAACCTCAACGTCAACATGATGCATTGAGGCCGGGCACGCGCAACGGCATGCGCATGTCGTCATCCGCGTGAACGCAGGAAGGCCGCCTCCGGGCGGCCTTCTTCGTTGCGGCACAGGCGTGTCTTCGTTGGCGATCGCGTGGCGCCTTCAGTGCGCGGGGGCGGATGCGACGAACCGGGCAAGCAGATTGGCGGTCGCATCCCACAACTGCCGCCTCGCCGCGTCGCTGTTTCCCGGTCCCCACGGGGTCAGCGCGCGGGCATGCTTCGCCGACACGTAAGCGCCGGTCTGGCGGCCGAAAACCGGATCGACCGCAAGCCGCACGATGCCGTCGGCGCCGTGTCGGGGGTTGCCGATGTCGAACCATCGCAGCAGCCTGGCCAGCGGCCGTGCGAAGCCCAATTCCCGGCCGAGGCCGGTGACGTTGAAACCGGGGCACAGGCAGTTCACCGTCACTCCGCTGCCGCGAAGCCGACGCGCCAATTCCAGGGAAAACATGATGTCCAGCAGCTTGCTGCGGCCATAGATCCGCGAGGATCCGCGTACGCCGAAGGGGGCGGTGTCGAGCAGGTCGCGTTCGATGGCGAGGGCGCCGCTATGGCGGGAGGCCTCCGAGCCGACCGTGACGATGCGCGACGGCGCGGAATGCAGCAGGGATTCCTGCAGGACATGGGTCAGCAGCCACGGGGCGAAGTAGTTGACCGCGATCATTTCCGCATAGCCGTCCGTGCTGACGCGCTGCCGGAAGGCATGCAGTCCTGCGTTGTTGATCAGCACGTCGATGCGCGGATGCTGCCTGGCGATCGCCTTGCCGGTCGCCGCGACCGCCGAGAGATCCGAAAAATCCACATAATGCACATCGACCGGCGTGGCTGGAGCGACGGCCAGGATCGCGGCGCGGGTCCTGTCCGCCTTGACCTGGCTGCGTGCGGTGAGCACCAGGCGTGCCCCGCGGCGTGCCAGCGCCAGGGCCGCCAGCTGGCCGATGCCATCGGTCGCGCCGGTGATGAGGATCGTGGGAAGGGTGGGCATGGCGTGGCATCGGTTTGGTTGATATATATCAACTAAATCACGAAAGCCGCGCACTGTCCATGCGCACTTTTGAGGCATGCGGAGAACACATGGGCAGACGTCACGCGGCACTGGTCGGGGAGTTGGGTGGCGAACTGAGCGCCTTGCTGGCGGCATCGCGCGCGGTCATGGCCGCGTCGGCCGCGCGTTTCCATCCCGCTCTGCAGCCCGCCGCGTATCAGCTTGCCGCCGCGCTCGCGCGGCATGGTCCCAGCAAGGCCGGGCGCCTGGCCGAGCTGCTCGGCATGGACAAGAGCGCGGTCAGCCGGCTGGCGAAGTCGCTGAGCGAACACCGGTTGGTGGAGGCGATGGCCGATCCGGACGACGGCCGCGGAACGGTATACCGCCTGACCGATGCGGGCGACCGGCGCCTGCAGGCCGCCGATGCGGTCAAGGCCGAGATGTTCCTGGCGCGCCTGGCGCACTGGGACGATGCCGAGCTGGCGCAACTGGTGGCGCTGCTCGGGAAGTTCAATCGCGCTTGAAGCGGCCTTGAAGCGCCATCGCGCGGCTTGCGGCAGAGACTGCACGGTCGTGCGCCTGACAGGCAGCGCCGTCGGCAAGCTGCCGGCGTGATCCGCGCGCCAATGCCGTAGCGCGCGCTCCTCTCGCCGAACGATCGCCAGGCGCTGGCGGCAGCGATGGATGGCCGGCACGGCGGGGCGTGAACGCGTCGGTATCGAGGGCGCCAATGGCACCGATGCATGACCAATGGCATAGAGCGCCACGCCGCCGCCGGCATAGGATCAGGGGTTGCTCGTCCGCCGCATCCCTACTGGAGACCCCATGACCAAGTCCACCGCCTGGATGGCGCCGCTGCTGCTGGCCGCCACTGTCGCGTTCCAGGCCTCGGCGCAGACTGCGCCGCCGCAGGACGTGCCGTTCGCCGGCACGCTGAAGATCGATGTCGATGCCACCGACCTGGCGCACCGCATCTTCCGCGTGCGCACCACGATGCCGGCCGTGCCGGGTCCGATGACCCTGCTGTATCCGCAGTGGATCCCCGGCAACCATTCGCCGACCGGGCCGATCGACAAGCTGGCCGGGCTGGTGATCAAGGCCAACGGCCAGGTGTTGCCGTGGAAGCGCGACCAGTTCGACGTGTACGCGTTCAAGGTCGAGGTGCCGCAGGGCGCCAGCGAGATCGTCGCCGAGTTCCAGTTCCTGTCCTCGCAGGGCGACGGCCAGGGCCGGGTGATGATGACCCCGGAACTGCTCAACCTGCAGTGGAACACCACCGCGCTGTACCCGGCCGGCTACTACGCGCGCAACATCAAGGCCCAGGCCAGCGTGACCCTGCCGCCGGGCTGGAGCTACGCCACCGCGCTGGAGACCGCCACGCGGGTCGGCGACACGGTGACGTTCAAGCCGATCGACTTCGACGACCTGGTGGATTCGCCGATGTTCGCCGGCAAGTACTACAAGCGCATCGCGCTGGATGCCGGCGGCAAGGCGCCGGTGTACCTGAACGTGTTCGCCGACGAGGCCAAGTCGCTGGAGGCCAGGCCCGAGCAGATCAAGGCGCACGCGGCGCTGGTGCAGCAGATGGACAAGCTGTACGGCGCGCGCCATTTCGACCACTACGAATTCCTGCTGGCCCTGACCGAGAAGCTCGGCGGCATCGGCCTGGAGCATCACCGCTCCAGCGAGAACAGCGGCCCGCTCAACTACTTCACCGAGTGGGACAAGAGCTGGGACCGGCGCGACCTGCTTGCGCACGAGTTCAACCATTCCTGGAACGGCAAGTACCGCCGCGGCGCCGACCTGGCCACGCCGAACTTCAACGCGCCGATGGGCGACAGCCTGCTGTGGCTGTACGAAGGCCAGACCCAGTTCTGGGGCGAAGTGCTGTCCGCGCGTTCCGGCCTGTGGACGCAGAGCCAGGCGCGCGACATGCTCGCCGACGTCGCCGCCACCTACCAGCGCGGCCGCCCCGGCCTGGCCTGGCGCGCGCTGCAGGACACCACCAACGATCCGACCATGTCGATGCGCCGGCCGCGCGCCTACCGCAGCTACCAGATGAGCGAGGACTACTATTCCGGCGGGCAGATGCTGTGGCTGGAGACCGACGCCAAGCTGCGCGAGCTCAGCGGCAACAAGCGCTCGATCGACGACTTCGCCAAGGCCTTCTTCGGCATGCACGACGGCGCCTGGGACGTGAATCCGTACACCTTCGAGGACATCGTCGCCACGCTCGACGGCGTGGCCAAGTACGACTGGGCGACGTTCCTGCGCAGCCGCCTCGATGGCCACGGCTCGCTGGTCGGCGGCATCGAAGCCAGCGGCTGGAAGCTGGTCTATACCGACCAGCCGAACGAGGCGATCAAGACCTACGAAGCGACCAAGAAGGGCGTCGGCCTGACCTATTCGCTGGGCCTGAGCCTGGACGAGAAGGGCAACGTGCAGGACGTGCTGTGGGACGGTCCGGCGTTCGATGCCGGCATCATCGCCGGCAACAGCGTGGTCGCGGTCAACGGCCGCGAGTTCAGCGCCGACACGATCAAGGAGGCGATCACCGCGGCCAAGGGCGGCACCGCGCCGATCGAGCTGCTGGTCAAGCGCGGCAACCGCTACGACACGCTGCGCATCGCCTACCACGGTGGCCTGCAGTATCCGCACCTGGAACGCATCGCCGGCAAGCCGGACCGGTTGAGCGAGCTGTACAAGGCGCGTTGAGCGCTGCGTGCATTCCACGACGCCGACGTTGCAAGATGTGGAGAGCGAGCTCACATGAAAGCGCGCAGCGGCAAAGGGCGGTCTCGAATCCCGATGAGCGCCCCAGTCGATGATTTCGGTTGATCGCTGATCGCCAGGGTCCAGGTCATGCCGGCACCACAGGTGCAGTCGATTGCCCGGATGTATGCATTGTGCAAAAGGTCGCTTAGGAGAAGCCCGTGACAACGATGCTCGTCAATTCCAGTCGCAAGGCCATCGCCGGCTCCGTCAAAGGCAGCGTAAGGAGCTTTCTCGGTAGGAGACAGAGCATCCATTCTTCTGGATGGGCGCTGAGCCTGGTTGTTCTGCTAACAGCCTCGGCGGCGTCAGCCGCGCCAGGCGATGCGCACGCCTTGCAGGTTATGTTGCAGGCGTCGTCACCTGGCGCTGCCGTGGCCTGCACCAGCGACACGCACGGTAACCCTGCCTGCACCATTGACGGCATGGCGATCGACGCCGGCGATGACTGCACCTCGAACCTGTCGTTCGGCGCTGTTGCAGCGGAAAACGGCGTCACACTCAAGGACAGTTTCAAACCAGCCGCAGGCAAGCCCGTCGCACATGTCGGAGTAAACCAGCTGCTCTGCCTGCGGGCGGCCCAACGCAGGCAAGGGGTTTTGGTTCGTGCCCTGGTCATGGCGATTCCAACCCGTACCGTGAAGCTCTGTCGGGGCAACGCGATGTGCAAGGGCGCCGACTCGCCGACCGAATGGAAACGCCCGACAACCGGCATCGCCTGCGCACTCAAGCCGGATGGCCACTACGCTGGCGACTGCGCCACCGGTTGGGTCGATGGCAAGGAGATCGAGGAATACTCGATGGGCCTCAAGCCCGAGGACACTGGTGCCTGAGGCACCCACGTCGCGACGACCTTCTGTCGCGCAACCTGAGACCGCCAGCGCCTATGCTGGTGCCTCCTGGCAGCGGACAAGAACGAGATGGCAAAAGCGAAAACGGCCTATGTGTGCGGCGACTGCGGCGCCGAATACACCAAGTGGCAGGGCCAGTGCACCGAGTGCGGAGCGTGGAATTCGCTGAGCGAGATCGTGCTGGAAAGCGCGGCGACGGCGAAGGCGCCGGCCGCGGCGCGGCGCAGCGGCTGGGCCGGCAAGACCGAGGCGCCGAAGATCACCGCGCTCAAGGACGTGGAGCATCGCGACCAGGCGCGCGTGTCCACCGGCATCGGCGAGTTCGACCGGGTGCTCGGCGGCGGCCTGGTCGAAGGCGCGGTGGTGCTGATCGGCGGCGACCCGGGCATCGGCAAGTCGACGCTGCTGCTGCAGGCGCTGGCCAAGATGGCCGGCACGCTGCCGGTGCTGTACGTCACCGGCGAGGAATCGCTGGCCCAGGTCGCCGGCCGCGCGGTGCGCCTGGATCTGCCGCTGGACGGCCTCAACGCGCTGGCCGAGACCGGCATCGAACAGATCCTGCAGCACGCCAGCGCGGCGCGGCCCAGGCTGATCGTGGCCGACTCGGTGCAGACCCTGTGGACCGAGTCGCTGACCGCCGCGCCCGGTTCGGTTAGCCAGGTGCGCGAGAGCGCGGCGCGGCTGGTGCGCTACGCCAAGGAGACCGGCACGGCGGTGTTCCTGGTCGGCCATGTGACCAAGGAAGGCGGCATCGCCGGGCCGCGCGTGCTCGAGCACATGGTCGATGCGGTGCTGTATTTCGAGGGCGAGAGCGGCAGCCGCTTCCGCCTGCTGCGCGCGTTCAAGAACCGCTTCGGCGCGGTCAACGAGCTGGGCGTGTTCGCCATGGGCGAGAAGGGCCTGAAGGAAGTCTCCAACCCGTCGGCGATCTTCCTGTCCGGCAGCAGCGCCAACCAGCCCGGCAGCTGCGTGATGGTGACGCGCGAAGGCACGCGGCCGCTGATGGTGGAAGTGCAGGCGCTGGTCGATGCCTCGCCGCTGTCCAATCCGCGGCGGGTGGCGGTGGGCCTGGAGCAGAACCGCCTGGCGATGCTGCTGGCGGTGCTGCATCGGCACGGCGGCATCCTGGTCGGCGACCAGGATGTGTTCGTCAACGTGGTCGGCGGCATCCGCGTGCAGGAGACCGCGGCCGACCTGCCGGTGCTGCTGGCGGTATTGTCCTCGCTGCGCGACAAGCCGTTGGCGGAGAAGACCATCGCCTTCGGCGAGGTCGGCCTGTCCGGCGAGATCCGCCCGGTGCCCAACGGCGAGGACCGGCTGCGCGAAGCGGCCACGCACGGCTTCAAGCGCGCCATCGTGCCCAAGGCCAATGCGCCCAAGACCGGCGTGGTCAAGGGCATGGAGGTGATCGCGGTGGAGCGCCTGGCGCAGGCGCTGGAGGCGGCGAGCGAGTAGCTGCAAGCGTTTCCCTGCGGCGGGGTTTATGCCACCATGCCGCCCGCTGCAGTGACGCAGCGGTTCGAAAAAAAGGGAAACACAATGGAATGGATGTTGATGCCGCTCAAGCGCTACGCGGATTTTTCCGGGCGTTCGCGGCGCAAGGAGTACTGGATGTTCACGCTGTTGAACATCGTCGTGATCACCGTGCTGATGGTGTTGATGGGAATCGGCGGCGGCGTCGGCGGTCAGAACGGCACCGGCGCGCTGTCGCTTGTGGCGGTCGTGCTGCTGGGCCTGTATTCGCTCGCGGTGCTGGTACCGTCGATCGCGGTGCAGGTGCGCCGTTTCCACGACCAGGGCAAGTCCGGCTGGTACGTGCTGCTGGGCCTGATCCCCTGGCTGGGCGGCGTGGTGATCCTCGTCTTCATGTGCATGGAAGGGGTCAGGGGCGCCAACGCCTACGGTCCGGATCCGAAGCAGGCCTGATCTGCGGTTCGATCCCGCAGCGGCCGGGTCTCGCGATCCGGCCGCTGCCGATGCATTGGCGCGCATGCGCCGCCTGCGGTGATGCCGGCATCGGCGCTGGAAACCGCGGTACCCCGATCCGGGGCGCAGCGCTGTGACGCTGCACGCGCAGCGACGCATCGGCGTTCGCCGGCATGCCGGCCGCAGGTGCAGCGCAGAGACAATCCGCGTAACCGAACCGGCGCGCGGTGTTGCGCGCGCCGTTCTCGTTGGTGCGCGAGCGCGAGCGACCCGCCGCGACCCGTCAGTCCTTCCGGTACACCACGCCGAGCTTGTCGATCGCGTCGCCTGCGCGGCCGGTGAAGCCGGCGATGTGCCAGCCGCTGGGCGCGGTCAGCGTATAGGTCTCGCTGGTCGGCTTGCCCGCCTGCACGCTGCGGCCGGTGCTGGTGCGCAGGCTCAGCGAGAACACGCGGGTCGTGTCGTTGTACTTGCCGACGCTGACGGTGGCCGAGGTCAGCGTCTCGTTGGCGCCCAGCGACAGGGTGGTCGCCTGTCCGCCGGTGCCGCCGTGCGCGAGCAGCTTGCCGGTGTCCAGGATCGCGCCGACGTTGTCCAGGCGCTCGCCGCCACGCAGGGTGACCCCGCTGAGCGGACGCCCGCTGGCGCTGTCGGCCAGATCGTTGAACGGGATGCCGTGCGGGCCGCCGACCTGGTCGCTGGTGCGCACGTCGGTGCCCACCGCCCAGCCGAACTGCGCGTACAGCGGGTAGTGGTCGGACAGCGGCTTGCCGGCGCTGTCGTAGAACGTGCCGGGGTCGAGCTGGTAGCGGTTGGCGACCAGGGTCAGCTGCGGCGCATCGCGGTACAGGATCTTGTCGACCACTTCGCAGGCATTGGTCGGCGGCGTGCCGCACAGCAGCGGCTCGGCGCCGGCGGCCGGCGCGCTGCCCTTGACCAGTTCCACCCACGGATCGGTCAGCCCGTTGGCCGCGATCAGCGTGCGGATGTTGTCGTCGGCGCGGGTATAGCGGGTATTGGAATCCATCATCACCAGCACTGCGTTGCCGGCCGACCAGGTCTGGATGAACTGCGAGAGCTGGCCGATGTTGGCGCGGCGCGCGGACAGGTCGCCGGCTTCGGTGCCGGCGTTGGGGTGGGCGTTGTACACGTCCAGCAGCACGCCGTCGGCCAGGCGCACGCGCATGTAGCTGAAGCCCTTCGGGGTCAGGCAGTCGGTGCCGTTGCACTGGTTCCACTTGACCCGGGTGAAGTCGCTGAAGGGATAGTTGCTCAGCGTGTTGAGGCCGTCGCCGATGGCGGCGCCGCCGCTGGTGGCGGTGCGGTAGGGATGCGCGTCGCCGGCATACAGGGTGGCGTGGTAGTTGAAGTCCTCCTGCACGTGGACCAGGCCGTACGGCGCCAGTTTCGGTGCCAGCTGCGCGGTATTGGCGGAAGGGTTGCTGCTGGAAATGCCTTCGAGCAGACCGGCCACGTTGTAGCTGAGGACGTCGAGCACGCCGGTGTCCGATTGCGCGTGCGCCGCGCCGGCACAGGCCAGGCTCACTCCGATGCCGAAGCTCACGAGGGTGCGTAGATGCTGGATCATGAATCGCCTCTTGCGGTGGTGGGGAACAGCGGCTGGCACGATGGCCAGGGAAGCGGCGCGGGATGCGCCGATGCGGCAGCCATGGCGCCGGCCGGCGGCCGGAGGCATGGCGTCATTCGCTCATGAAGTGGGGGGCGATCGCGGTGCCGATCAGCGCCGCCAGCGTCGGCAGCGCACAGTCGTAGTCCGGGGTGGCGCTGCTGCAGCCGGGAATGAACACCGGCGCGGATGGCGGCGGCGCCTGCAGCGTCAGCGCGCGCTGTTCGCGCAGCTGGGCCAGGCTCTGCGCGGTGTAGCGCAGGCGTATCACGCGTTGCCCATCGGCGCGGCGCCAGCGCTCGAACACCAGCGCGCCGCCGGGCACGGTCTGGTCCGGCTGGTAGCCGGGCAACTGCCAGTGCAGATCGAGCATGCCGGCCAGCAGGGTCAGCGTGCCGTCGTGTCCGGAGACGACAACCAGCCGCGCAGCGCCGCCGATCGGCGCGGCATGCGCGGGGCTGTCGCTGCCTTGCTGCAGCGTGGCCAGCACGCGCGCGGCCAGCGGCGAACTGGCCATGCGCGCCACCGTGGGCGCGCGCAGGCGCAGCGCGAACTCGGCCTGGTGCGGGGCGAACGCGCGCAGCAGGCTGGCTTCGTCCAGGCCTTGCCAACCCAGTGCGGCGAAGTCCTGGCCGTCGGCCCAGCCCATCAGCAGGCTTTCGCTGATGCCGGAAGCCGCCGCCGCCGGGCCTTCGACGCCGGGAATGCCGTCTTCGCTGTCGCCCATCCGCGCGGCCACCGCGTCCAGGCGCTGCTTGCCGGCGTCCGCGTCGGCCGGGCACGGCCGCTGCGCGCACTGCAACAGCAGCTGCTGCAGCGTGTCGATCGCATCGCGCTGCGCCGCGTTCCAGGCGGCGGCGTCGCCGCCGATGCGGCCGGCGATGGCCGCGCGCATCAGCGCGGCGGCGGCGGGCGTGCGCAGGGCCGGCGCGCCGTCGAACAGCGGATCGGAGGCGCCGTCGGCGACGCCGTGCACCTCGTTCGCGCAACCCGGCGTCAGCGTGCTCGCCAACGCCTGCGCCGAGGCGATGGTGCGCTGGGTGCGATTGGCCCAGTAGTAGGCGCTGGCGCAGGCGTCGCCGGCGAACAGGCCCTGCGGCGCATAGCGCGCGCGGTAGTAGGCGCCGAACAGCGCTTCCAGGCGCGCGCCGTTCTCGGTCAGGTGCCCGGCAGGCACGCCGAAGTGCGGCCATGGGCGCGCCGAGTAGCGGCCCAGCTGCTCCGGACTGGACATCGCCGAGCGCACGCCGTGGCGCTTGAGGATCAGGACTTTTTCCAGGGTGTCCTGCGGTGCCGCGACGGCGGCGTGCGCGGCGGCGAACGGCAGCAGGGCGAGCGCGAGCAGCGCGGCGACGGCTAGGCGAGGGATCGATGGCATCGCATGTTTCCGGAAGAGGCGGTACGGCAAGGCGCGCCATGCCGCTGGCCGAGGCACCGGCCGGGAAGACGGGTCGGCGGACAGCGCCGCAGCGGGCGCGGCCGCCCTCGCGCGCGGCGCCGCACGACGGCGGCGACCGCGCGGGCTCGGCTCAGAATCGTGCGCGCAGGCCGACCGACCAGGTGCGGCCGTAGTCGGTGTAGCCGCCGAACAGGTGGTCGCCGACGTACTGGCGCTGCACTTCGCCGGTGAGGTTGATCGCGTTGACGAACACCGACAGGCTGTCGTTGACCTTGTAGGCCACGTTCGCGTCCAGGCTGCCGAACTTGTCGCTGTTGAGCGTGGCGACGTTGGCGGTGCCGACCGCGTTGAGGATGTCGTCGCTCCAGCCGTAGCTGACCCGCGCCATCAGCGGTCCCTTCTCGTAGAACAGCACCGCGTTGTAAGTGTTCCTGGCCACGCCTTCCAGGCTGTCGGTGAAGGTGCGGGTGCCGTCGCGGTAAGTCGCCTCGCTGTCGGTCCAGGTGTAGTTGAGCTGCATGCCCAGCCCGTCCAGTGGCGCCGGCAGGCCGGCGAACACCTGCTGGTAGGCCACTTCGGCGCCCTTGACCTTGGCCTCGCTGCCGTTGGTCTTGGACGACAGCAGATAGGTCTGGCCCTGGTAGACCAGGTTCGACATCTGGGTCTGGATGAAGCTGGAGATGTCCTTGTAGAACACGCCGCCGGTCAGCGCCGAGGTGCCGTCGATGTACCACTCGAAGGTCAGGTCGTACTGCCACGCCTCGAACGGCTTGAGCCCGGGATTGCCGCCGCTGGCGGTGAGGATCTCGCCGCTGGAGTTGAAGGTGAGCTTGGACGACAGGTCGGTGAGGTCGGGGCGGGTGATGACCTTGGCCGCGGAGCCGCGCAACACCATGTCCTCGCGCACGTCCCAGGCGGCGTTGAACGAGGGCAGCACGTTGTTGTAGCTGCGCTCGAAATGCACCGGCTGCGCGGTGCCGTTGACGTCTGCGTGGCCATCGGTGGTCTGTTCGGTGCGCACCAGGCGCACGCCGAGATTGCCGCGCAGGGCGCGGCCGGCCAGTTCGCTGCCGAAATCGGCCATGGCGTAGGCCGAGCCGATCTTTTCCTTCACCTCGTAGGAGTTCTGCAGGTCGGCGCTGTTGGGCGTGTTGGCCAGGTCCGCGGCGGTCGGCCAGTTGCCCCAGAAGGTGGATTCGATCGGCGCCAGCCATTGTCGCGGCAGGGTGCCGTTGGCGTCGGCGAGCATGTCGTCCACCGGCAGCGCGGTGAAGTTGCCGGCCGGGAAACGCACGCCGGCGATGCTGTTGAGCAGCAGATCGGCGCGGTCGTAGCTGCGCGAGCGCTGGCGGTATTTTGCGCCGACCTTGAGGTCGCGGAAGAAGTCGCCGTCGAGCGCGCGCTTGGCGTCGAACTGCAGCGCGTCCTCCTTGTCGCGCGCGTCGATCTCGCGCCATTCCAGGCGCCGTCCGGCCACGGTGGACGGGTTGTTCGGATCGAAGCCGTTGGTGAAGCTCCAGTCGGGCACGTTGTCGCCGTCGGCCTGCGGCATCTCCACGCGCATCGACAGATTGGTGCCGCTGCGCAGGCGGGTGCGCCGGATCGGGTCCGAATCGTAGCTGTGCGCCTGCGAGTGGAACGCCACCGCGCCCAGCGTCCAGCGATCGCCGCTCCAGGCGCTGGACAGGCGCGCGCTGCGGTTGTCGTCGGTGATGCCGGAGGTCTCGCGCGAGATCTGCACCTGGCCGTTGCGGTAGTCGAAACCGGTGATGCCGCCGTGCTCGACGCGAATGTTGCTCATCTTCGCCAGGCTGTCGAAGCCCACGCCCATGCTGTACTCGTCGTAGTGCACGGTCTGCTTGGCGTAGAGCAGGTCCAGGTTGGTCTCCCACGCCGCGCTCGGCTTCCATTGCAGCGAGGCGGCTACGCCGGTGCGCTCGCGCTGCTCCAGTTCCAGCGTCGGACGCAGGCCGGTCGGCGCGTAATAGGCGCCGGGCGCGCCCGGCACGCCGTTGGGGTAGTAGTCCCAGCTCACTTCGTTGACCCGGTCCTGGCGCAGGCTGCGCTGCGCGTAGGCGCCGGAGATCAGCATGCCGAAGCTGCCGTCGGCGTTGACCCAGTTGAACAGGCCGGACACGCGCGGATCGTTGGCGTGGGTGCGCTGCGCCTGGCTCGATTCCAGCGACAGGTTGGTCAGGGTCTTGCCCAGTTCCAGCGGACGGAACGTGCGCACGTTGACGATGCCGCCGATCGCACCTTCGTCCAGGTCGGCGGTGGGGCTCTTGATCACCTCCAGGCCGGACACCAGTTCGGCCGGCAGCGTGTCGTAGCGGAACTGGCGGCCGGTCTGGCCGGAGGTGCGCACGTTCTCGTTGACCGCCATGGTCTGGCCGTTGAGCGTGGTGACCTGGAAGTTCGGGCCCAGGCCGCGCACGCGCACGTACACGCCTTCGCCGCGGTCGCGCACGATCGACACGCCGGGCACGCGCTGCAGCGCTTCGGCCACGTTCTGCGCCGGCAGCTTGCCGATGTCCTCGGCGGCGATCACGTCGACCACGCTGTCGGCGTAGCGCTTCTCGCGCAGCGCGGCGCTGAGGCTGCCGGCGTAGCTGCCCAGCACCTGGATGCGGTCCAGTTCCTTCACCGGCGCGTCCGCCGTGGGCGCGGCGGCCGGCATTGCGGCGGATGCCGCTGGCGGTGCCGCCTGCGCCGCGTCGGCCTCTGCGCCTGCGGCTTCGATCGTCACCGTGGTCGGGTTGAGATAGCGGTAGCGCAGGCCGGTGCCGTCGAGCAATTGCCGCAGGGCCTGTTCCGGCGTGGCGCCGGCGCTGGTGCCGCGGGTCTGCGGATTGCCGGCCACGCCCGCGGCATAGACGAACTGCAGTCCGCTCTGCCGCGACAGGGTGTTGAGCGCGCGCGCCAACGGCTGTGCGGGAATCGCATCGACCGCGACGGACGTGGTCTGGGCGCCGGCAGTGCCGGCATGCAGGGCGAGGGCGATGGAAAGGAACAGGGTGCGGCGCATCGTCGTTGTCCAGTGGGAGCGGAAGGTGGGGAGCAGCGCCGCCGCGAGGGCGGAATGCTGCGTTGTGCCTGGACTACGAGGATCGACAGCGACGATCGGGCACCGCTTTTCGATGAATTTTCTGTGACACGTGCGTGGGGGCGAGGGCGATCGATCGTTTTCTCCGCTGGTCGCGCGCGCGCGCGCGTGCGAACGAACGAACGCTCGCGCCATGACCGGGTGCGCGCTGGGCGGTGGTGGGTGGCGCGTCTGCGCGCCTGGTGCCGCGGCGCTTGCGGTTGCGCAGCGATCTGGCCAGACGCGCGGACGGCGGTCGCCGCGTGCGGCGACCGACGATGCGGTCAGCGTGCGACCGGCCGCGGCGCGGCGTGGCTGCCGACGCGGATCGCATCGGCGCTGGCGGTGACGCGCAACGTCGGTTGGTCGGCGAGGAACGCGCGCAGCGAGGCGATGTCGTCGCCGCGCAGGTTGCCGGTCAGGCGCATCGCACCGGCGCCGGTGTCGTCGATCAGCAGGCGGGTGCGGTTGAGCCGGTTGAAATCCTCGGCGACGTTGGCCAGCGGTTCGTCGCGGAACACGATGCGGCGTTGCCACCAGGCATGCATCGCGGCGACGTCCTCGCTGGCCAGTTCGACCCGGCCGCTGGCAGCGTCGATGCGCGCGCTCTGCCCGGCGCCGAGATCGGCCAGCATCGGCTGCCGCGGGCGATCGGCGCGCCATACGTGCACGCGGCCCTCGGCCACGTCGATGCGTGCCTGTTGCCGGTACAGGGCGATATCGAAGGTGGTGCCGATGTCCTCGACCCGCAGCGTGCCGGCCAGCACCTGCAGCGGGCGCCGATCCGGCGCGACCACGAAGCTGGCCTGGCCATGCAGCAGCTGCAGGCGCCGGCTCCACGGGGTCATCGTCGCGCGCAGCGCGCTTTGCGCGTTGAGGTGCACGGTGCTGCGATCGGCCAGCTGCACGCTGCGCTGTTCGCCGTGCGCGGTGCTGTAGGTCGTGGTGCGCGGCCAGGCCCAGGCGGCCAGCACCGCCACGCCGCACAGCGCCGCGGCCAGGCCCATGCCCCAGCCGCGCAGGCGCGCACGCCGGCCTGCGGCGCGGGGCATCTGCGCGGCAGGGCGCGGCGGCCGTTGCGGCAGCGGCAGCGCGATCACGTTGCGCGGCGCTGCGTCGGTGTCGGCGCGACGGTCGGCGTCGAGCAGCGCGTCCACGTCCAGGTCCATGCCGCGCATGGCCTCGCCCAGTTCGCCGGCCACGCGCAGCACCGCCATGTATTCGCGCAGGTGCAGCGGCGATGCGGTCAGCCAGTCCATGAGCTGCGCCTGCTGGGTCGCGTCCAGCGCCTGCATGCGTTGCAGGGCATGCCAGTGCGCGGCCTCGGCAGTGGCGCTGCGCGGCGGGAAGGCGGCCTCGTTCACCAGCTTTCTCCGCTCTCGGCCAGCGCCCGCCGGCACGCCGACAGCCCGCGCACCACGTGCTTCTTGACCATGTGCGCGGACACGCCCATGCGTTCGGCGATCTGCTTGTAGCTGAGGCCGTCGCGGTACTGCATCACCAGCACCGCGCGGGTGCGTTCGGGCAAGCCGGCCAGCAGGGCCTGCAGGCGCTGTTGCCGCTGCTGTCGCTGTGCCGTGTCTTCCACGTCGTCCCCTGCGGCCAGCAATTGCGAAAACTGCTCCATCTCGTCGATGCGCAGCGGCGCCTGCTTGCGCCGCGCGGCCTGTTCGCGCGCCAGGTTCAGCGCCACCGTGTACAGGTAGGCCTCGGGATTGGCGATCGCCTCGCCCTGGTGCTGGTGCGCGCGCAGCAGGCGCAGATAGGTTTCCTGCACCATGTCCTCGGCATCCTCGTTGGCGCCGCGGCGCACGAAGAAGCCGCGCAGCACCGGACCATGTTCCGCGAACATGCGCGCCCACGCGCGCTTGGGATGTGCCGCCACCGACCTGCCTTGCCCCTTGGATGCGGCGCAGGCTAGAGGCCGCAGATGACGTTTCGGTGACGGGCTGCGTGTCCGATCCTTGGACAGGGCTTTCGCGGAGAAGCCTGATGGCATGTGGCCAGGGCTGTGCCGGATATCGATTTTTGTAGGAGCGGGGGGGG
>NZ_JACSQX010000004.1:0-84017 GCF_014836395.1 Xanthomonas bonasiae | reverse complement strand
GCTTCAGCCGCGACAGGCGCTATCGGTAAGGCCTGTCGCGGCTGAAGCCGCTCCTACAACAGCGCGGCGCTAGTGCGAATCGCGCGCCACGTCGGCGCCGCTGCCGCCGACCAGGAAATCCAGGTCCGCGCCCAGGTGCGCCTGCTGCACGTGCTCGACGTACAGCTTGCTCCAGCCGCGCAGCGGCGTCGGCAGCGGCGTCCATTCGCTGCGCCGGCGCAGCAGTTCCTCGTCGCTGACCTCCAGGTGCAGCGAGCGCCCGGGCACGTCCAGTTCGATGATGTCGCCGTCGCGCACCAGCGCCAGGGTGCCGCCGGTGGCGGCTTCGGGCGAGGCGTGCAGGACCACGGTGCCGTAGGCGGTGCCGCTCATGCGCGCATCGGAGATGCGCACCATGTCGGTGACGCCGGCGCGCAGCAGTTTCGGCGGCAGCGGCATGTTGCCGACCTCGGCCATGCCGGGGTAGCCGCGCGGGCCGCAGTTCTTCAGCACCATGATGCAGTCGGCATCGATGTCCAGCGCTTCGTCGTCGATGCGCGCCTTCATGTCCTCGATGCTTTCGAACACCACCGCGCGGCCGCGGTGCCGCAGCAGGTGCGGCGAGGCGGCCGAGGGCTTGATCACCGCGCCGTCCGGGGCCAGGTTGCCGCGCAGCACGGCGATGCCGGCCTGTTCGCGGAACGGCGTGTCCAGCGCATGGATCACCTCGCGGTTCCAGCACGGCGCGTCGGCCACGTTCTCGCCGAGGGTGCGGCCATTGACGGTGCGCGCGTCCAGGTCCAGCTCGGCGCCGAGTTCGCGCATCACCGCCGGCAAGCCGCCGGCGTAGTAGAAATCTTCCATCAGGTACTGGCCGGACGGTTTCAGGTTGACCAGGCACGGCAGCCGCGACCCCAACTGATCCCAGTCGTCCAGGCTCAGCGGCACGCCCAGGCGCCCGGCGATGGCGAGCAGGTGGATCACCGCATTGGTGGAGCCGCCGATCGCCGCGTTGACCTTGATCGCGTTCGCGAACGCGGACCGGGTCAGCACCTGCGACATGCGCAGGTCTTCCTCGACCATCTGCACGATGCGCCGGCCGCTGAGCCGCGCCAGCCGCGCGCGGCGCGAATCCACCGCCGGGATCGCCGCGTTTTCCGGCAGCGAGATGCCCAGCGCTTCGACCATGCTGGCCATCGTCGAGGCGGTGCCCATGGTCATGCAGCTGCCCTTGGAGCGCTGCATGCAGGCCTCGGCCTCGACGAACTCGTCCTGGCTCAGGGTACCGGCGCGGACCATCTCCGACATCTGGATCACCCCGGTGCCCGAACCCAGCGGCTGCCCGCGCCAATTGCCGGACAGCGACGGGCCGCCGGACAGGCCGATGGTCGGCAGGTCCACGCTGGCCGCGCCCATCAGCAGCGACGGGGTGGTCTTGTCGCAGCCCATCAGCAGCACCACGCCGTCGAGCGGATTGGCGCGGATCGATTCCTCCACGTCCATGCTGGCCAGATTGCGGAACAGCATCGCGGTGGGCAGCATCTGCGTCTCGCCCAGCGACATCACCGGGAATTCCAGCGGGAAGCCGCCGGCCTCGTAGACGCCGCGTTTGACGTGCTCGGCCAGCTCGCGCAGGTGGCCGTTGCACGGGGTCAGCTCCGACCAGGTGTTGCAGATGCCGATCACCGGGCGCCCGTCGAACATGTCGTGCGGGTGGCCCGCGCTCTTGAGCCAGCTGCGGTAGTAGAAACCCTGCTTGCCTTCGCGACCGAACCACGCCTGGCTGCGGCGGACCGGTTTGGTGGGTGAGCCCATGCTGGCGGAATCCTCGAGACCTGATCGGCCCGGATCGGTGCCTGCGCGGCGTCGCCCGGGTGCTTTACGTCGGCGATGCTAGCGGGCATATTGATACATGAAAAATAACAAATATCTGCATTCAGATATTTCTTTTCGTATATCAAAATCCTATCCACCTAGAGCGAAACGGCATGGACAACACGGCAAGCGCGGCGTCTCCCGGCACCGGCAACGCAACCTACGGCAGCCTGCACGGGCGCCGCGTCTTCATCACCGGCGGCGGGTCGGGCATCGGCGCGGCGTTGGTCGAGGCCTTTGCCGGGCAGGGGGCGCAGGTCGCCTTCGTCGACGTGGCCGCCGAGGCCAGCGCGGCGCTGGCCGAGCGGCTGGCCGCGGCCGGCCTGGCCAAGCCGTGGTGGCGCCGTTGCGACGTCACCGACGTGGCCGCGCTGCAGGCGGCGCTGGGCGAGGCCGCCGCCGAGTTGGGCGATTTCCACGTGCTGCTCAACAACGTCGGCAGCGACGACCGGCACGCGCTGGACGCGGTGACCCCGGAGTACTGGGAGCGCTGCGTGGCGATCAACCAGCGCGCCGCGTTCTTCGCGATCCAGGCGGCGGTGCCGGGCATGAAGCGGCTCGGTGGCGGTTCGATCGTCAATCTCGGTTCCACCGGCTGGCAGACCAAGACCGGTGGCTATCCGGTCTACGCCACCGCCAAGTCGTCGGTGAACGGTCTGACCCGCGGCCTGGCGCGCGAGCTGGGCGCGGCGCGGATCCGGGTCAACGTGCTGACCCCGGGCTGGGTGATGACCGAACGCCAGGTCACGCTGTGGCTGGACGAGGCCGGCGAGCGCGAACTGGCGCGCAACCAGTGCCTGCCGGACAAGGTGATGCCGGAGGACATCGCGCGCATGGCGCTGTTCCTGGCTTCGGACGAGTCGCGCGCGATCACCGCGCAGGAGTTCGTGGTGGATGGTGGGTGGACCTGAGCGAGCGGGTGCATCGCTGACATGTCGGAGGGGCTTGGGCTCCGACCGATCGTTGAAACGGTCGCGCTTCCAGGCTCCGCTCGTCGCGACTGAAGTCGCTCCCACAGGATGGTCGCGACTGCCTGGCGGGTTGCAGGGTGGGAGGGCTTCGGCTCCGATGGTTTGGCGGCGCGCATGGGCTGCGGCTGCGTTCGGTCGCGGCTGAAGCCGCTCCTACAGGGGGTTGCGGTTGGTCGGCTGCGTGCACTGTGGGCGGGGCTTCAGCCCCGACGGTGTGCGCAGACGGAATGTCTACCGCTACGTTCGGTCGCGGCTGAAGCCGCTCCTACAGGGGGTTGCGGTTGGTCGGCTGGGTGCACTGTGGGAGGGGCTTCAGCCCCGACGGTGTCCGCGGACGGAATGTCTACCGCTGCGTTCGGTCGCGGCTGAAGCCGCTCCTACAGGGGCTTGCGGTTGGTCGGCTGGGTGCACTGTGGGAGGGGCTTCAGCCCCGACGGTGTGCGCAGACGGAATGTTTACCGCTGCGTTCGGTCGCGGCTGAAGCCGCTCCTGCAAGGGGCGTGCGGTTGACCGGCTGGGTGCACTGTAGGAGGGGCTTCAGCCCCGACCTCATCCTTCGGTTTGCGCATCCGCCGGCGCCGGCGCTTCTTCGGCCGGCGCGACGTAGCCATACACCGGCCCGGCCGCGGCCTGCAGGGCCTGCAGCATGATCCGCGCGCCCGGCGACAGCAGCCAGTCGGTGCGGGTGATGATGCCGAACGCGTCCATCCGGCACGACAGCTCCACCGGCACGATCGCCACGCTGCCGTGGTCGGCGAAATGCCGGGCCACGTCCACCGGCACCACCGCCAGGTAGTCGCCCAGGCGCAGCAGCTGCGGCAGCACCACCAGCGCCGAGGTCTCCACCACCCGCTTCGGCGGCTCCAGCCCGGCGTTCTGGAACATCAGCTCGAAGCGGTGGCGCAGCACGCTGCCGTCCGGCGGCACGATCCAGCCGGCGTCGGCCAGTTCGCGCAGCGCCGGCTGCGGCATCGCCAGGATCGGGTGGCCGGGGCGGGCGATCGCGCACACCTCTTCCTCGGCCAGCGCCTGGTAGTGTAGGTTGCGCTTGTCGTGGCGCGCGAACAGCCGCGCCACCACGATGTCGAGCTTGTTCTGCGCCAGTTGCTCCAGCAGCACGTCGCTGCCGTCCACGCGCAGCGCCACGCGCAGCAGCGGATGCTGTTCGGTGACCTGGGCCAGCGCCGCCGGCAGCAGGGTCATCGCCGGCCCGGCGATGGCGCCGACGCTGACGCTGCCGAAATAGCCGGCCTTCAACGCCTCGATCTCGGCGCCGGCCTCGCCCAGGCTGGACAGGGCGATGCGCGCGTGGCGGATCATCGCCTCGCCGTACCAGGTCGGGCGCATGCCGCGCGGCAGCCGCTCGAACAGCGGCACCTCCATCATGTCCTCCAGGTCCTTGAGCAGCTTGGACGCGGCCGGCTGCGACATGTTCAAGGTCTCGGCGGCGCGATGGATGTTGCCTTCCTCCTCGATCGCCAGCAGCAGCATCAATTGCCGGGTCTTCAGGCGGGCGCGGACGAACCAGGGCGTGGCGGCAGGCATGGCGGCCCTATGCATATGAATGTTCGTATACATTAAGCCAAAAACGATATTTGTTGCATATAGGTCATCCGGCCAGAATAGAACCGCATCCGCGGCACCGGCGGTCTGTGCTGCCGCGCGGCTCTTTCGTATTCCGACAGGCGACCGATTCATGCGATTGATCCAACTGCTCGACGAGTCCGGCATCCCCAGCGTGGGCGCGGTGGCGGCGGACGGCACCCAGGTGCGCCTGCTGCGCGAAGTCGGCTCGACCTATGCGCTGGCCAACGCCGCGCTCGCCGCCGGCCTCGGCCTGGACGACTACGCCACGCATCAACTCGGCGACATCGTGCTCGACTACGCCGAACTGCTGGCGAACCACCGCGTGCTGTCGCCGCTGACCCATCCGGACCCGGCGCACTGCCGCGTCACCGGCACCGGCCTGACCCACCTGGGCAGCGCCGCCACCCGCGACGCGATGCACCAGAACCTGCAGCAGCAGGCCGACCAGGGCACGCTCACCGATTCGATGAAGATCTTCCAGCTCGGCGTGGAAGGCGGCATCCCGCGCGACGGCCAGCCCGGCGCGCAGCCGGAATGGTTCTACAAGGGCGACGGCAGCATCCTGGTCGCGCCGGGCGCACCGCTGCCGTCGCCGGATTTCGCGCTGGACGGCGGCGAGGAGCCGGAGCTGGTCGGGCTGTACGTGATCGGCGCCGACGGCGTGCCTTACCGGCTCGGCTTCGCGCTGGGCAACGAGTTCTCCGACCACGTCACCGAGCGCCAGAACTATCTGTACCTGGCCCATTCCAAGCTGCGCGCCTGCGCAGTCGGGCCGGAGCTGCGCAGCGGCGAACTGCCGCGCGACCTGCGCGGCAGCAGCCGCATCCGCCGCGGCGATGCGGTGATCTGGGAGAAGCCCTTCGTCACCGGCGAGGCCAACATGTGCCACTCGCTGGCCAATCTGGAATACCACCATTTCAAGTACGCCGCGCATCGCGTGCCCGGCGACGTGCACCTGCACTTCTTCGGCACCGCCACGCTGAGCTTCGCCGACGGCGTGCACGCCGAGCCGGGCGACCGCTTCGAGATCGAACTGCCGGAGCTGGGCGCGGCCCTGGTCAATCCGCTGCAGCGGGTGTCGGCCGGGTTCGAACTGGGCGGCGTGCGCGCGCTGTAACCGAACAGGAGAATGGCATGAGCCAACGTTTCCAGAGCTATATCGACGGCCAGTGGGTGGCCGGCAGCGACATCGCGGCGGACGAGAATCCGTCCGATCTGTCCGCGCCGGTCGGCGAAGTCGGCAGCGTCGACGCCGACGCGGTGCGCGGCGCGATCGCCGCGGCCAACGCGGCGCAGGCCAAGTGGGCGGCGAGCACGCCGCAGCAGCGCGCCGACGCACTCGACTTCGTCGGCAGCGAAATCCTGGCGCGCAAGCAGGAACTGGGCACGCTGCTGGCTTCCGAGGAGGGCAAGACTCTGCCGGAGAGCATCGGCGAGGCCGCGCGCGCCGGGCAGATCTTCAAATTCTTCGCCGGCGAGGCGCTGCGCATTCCCGGCGAAAAGCTCGCCTCCACCCGCCCCGGCGTGGACGTGGAGATCACCCGCGAGCCGGTCGGCACGGTCGGCATCATCGCGCCGTGGAATTTTCCGCTGGCGATCCCGGCGTGGAAGATCGCCCCGGCGCTGGCCTACGGCAACACCGTGGTGTTCAAGCCGGCCGAGATCGTGCCCGGCTGCGCCTGGGCGCTGGCCGAGATCCTCAGCCGCGCCGGCCTGCCCAGCGGCGCGTTCAACCTGGTGATCGGCAGCGGCCTCACCGTCGGCCAGGCGCTGGTCGAGGACCGTGGCATCGATGCGCTGAGCTTCACCGGCTCGGTGCCCACCGGCAACCACCTGCTCAAGCAGGCGGCCGCGCGCGGCTTGAAGATCCAGTTGGAAATGGGCGGCAAGAATCCGCTGGTGGTGCTGGCCGATGCGGACCTGGACCTGGCGGTGGAGATCGCGGTCAACGGCGCCTACTTCTCCACCGGTCAGCGCTGCACCGCGTCCAGCCGCCTGATCGTGGAGCGCGCGGTCTACGACGACTTCGTCGCGCGCGTGAGCAAGCGCCTGGCCACACTGAAGATCGGCCATGCGCTGACCCCGGGCATCGACATCGGCCCGGTCGCCAGCGCCAGCCAGTTCGCGCAGGACCGCGACTACGTGCGCATCGCCCAGGAAGAAGGCGCCGAGCTGGTATACGGCGGCGACGCACTGGAATGCGAGCACCAGGGCCACTACATGCGCCCGGCGCTGATCGCCGCGCAGCCGCAGCACCGCATCGCGCGCGAGGAAGTGTTCGGCCCGGTCGCGGCGGTGATGCCGGCCGACGACTACGAACACGCGCTGGCGCTGGCCAACGACACCGAATTCGGCCTGTGCGCCGGCATCGCCACGCGCTCGCTGCAGCACGCTACGCATTTCAAGCGGCATGCGCAGGCCGGCATGGTGATGGTCAACCTGCCGACCGCCGGGGTCGATCCGCACGTGCCGTTCGGCGGGCGCAAGGCCTCCAGCTATGGCCCGCGTGAGCAGGGCCGCTATGCGGTGGAGTTCTATACGACGGTCAAGACGGCCTATACATTCGCGGGATGAACTGATCGATCCATTCGCGCGCCTGCCTGGGAGGGTGGGCGGCCGCCGCGGCCCGAACGCCGCGTGACCGCCAGCGTGCAACGAACGAGGAGGGGTTATGCAGAAGTCAGGTGTGCGTGCGGCGGTGCTGGGGATGGCGGTACTGCTGGGCGCGGCGTTGAGCGCGTGTTCCGGCGGCGGCAAGGACGCGGCCGGCAAGCCTGGCCAGATCACCGTGGGCTTCAGCCAGGTTGGCGCCGAGAGCGAGTGGCGCACCGCCAATACCGCCTCGGTGAAGCAGGCGATCGAGCAGGCGGGGATGAAGCTGAAATTCTCCGACGCGCAGCAGAAGCAGGAGAACCAGATCAAGGCGCTGCGCTCGTTCATCGCCCAGCGCGTGGACGTGATCGCGTTCTCGCCGGTGGTCGAATCCGGCTGGGAGACCGTGCTGCGCGAGGCCAAGGCGGCGAACATCCCGGTGGTGCTGACCGACCGCGCGGTCAAGGTGTCCGACGACAGCCTGTACACCACGCTGATCGGTTCGGATTTCGTCGAGGAAGGACGCAAGGCCGGGCGCTGGCTGCTTGAGAAATCGCCGTTGAAGGATGGCGACAAGCCGGTGCGCATCGTCGAGCTGCAGGGCACGGTGGGCTCGGCGCCGGCGATCGACCGCATGAAGGGCTTCAAGGAGATCATCGCGGCCAACCCGCGCTTCCAGGTGGTGCGCTCGCAGAGCGGCGACTTCACCCGCGCCAAGGGCAAGGAAGTGATGGAGGCGTTCCTGAAGTCGGAAGGGCGCAACATCGACGTGCTGTACGCGCACAACGACGACATGGCGATCGGCGCGATCCAGGCGATCGAGGAAGCCGGGCTGAAGCCGGGCAAGGACATCCTGGTGATCTCCATCGACGGGGTGAAGGGCGCGTTCGAGGCGATGCAGGCCGGCAAGCTCAACGTCACCGTGGAATGCAATCCGCTGCTCGGCCCGCAACTGGTGCAGGCGATCCGCGACGTCAAGGCCGGCAAGGCGTTGCCCAAGCGCATCGTGGTCGAGGAATCGGTCTACACCCAGGAGCAGGCCGCCGCCGAGCTGCCCAAGCGCAAGTACTGACGGAGCCTGCCGATGACGCCGGTGGTGCTGCACGCGCAGGGACTGAGCAAGGCCTACGCCGGCGTCGCCGCGCTGGACGACGTGGCGCTGTGCCTGCGCCGCGGCGAGATCCACGCGCTGATGGGCCAGAACGGCGCCGGCAAATCGACCCTGATCAAACTGCTGACCGGCGCGGTCGCCGCCGATGCCGGGCGCATGGCGCTGGGCGGCGACGCGATTGCGCCGAACTCGCCGCTGCAGGCGCAGCAGCTGGGCATCAGCACCGTGTACCAGGAAGTGAACCTGTGCCCGAACCTGTCGGTGGCCGAGAACATCTTCGCCGGCCGCTATCCGTTGAAGGGCTGGCCGCGGCGCATCGACTGGCGCCGGGTCGAGGGCGAGGCGCGCGAGTGCCTGCAGCGGCTGGGCGTGGACATCGACGTGCGCCGCGCGCTGTCCGCCTATCCGGTGGCGGTGCAGCAGATGGTGGCGATCGCACGCGCGCTGAGCGTGTCGGCGCGGGTGCTGATCCTCGACGAACCCACTTCCAGCCTCGACGAAGGTGAGGTCGCCGAACTGTTCCGGGTGATGCGCGGCCTGCGCGAGCAGGGCATGGCGATCCTGTTCGTGACCCATTTCCTCGACCAGGTGTACGCGGTGTCCGACCGCATCAGCGTGCTGCGCAACGGCCGCCTGGTCGGCGAATACCTGGCCGCGGACCTGCCGGCGCCGCGGCTGATCGCGGCGATGGTCGGGCGCGAACTGGACGTGGCCGCCGCGGCCGCCGCGGCGGTGGACGCCGCGCCGCCCGAAGCCGCGCCGGTATTGCTGCAGGCGCAGGGCCTGGGCCGGCGCGGCCAGCTGCACCCGATCGACCTGCAGCTGCGCCGCGGCCAGGTGCTGGGCCTGGCCGGCCTGCTCGGCGCCGGCCGCACCGAACTGGCGCGGCTGCTGTTCGGCCTGGACCGCGCCGATTGCGGCCGCGTCTCCATCGACGGCCATGACGTGGCGCTGCGCGGCCCGCCCGACGCCATCCGCCACGGCCTGGCGCTGTGCCCGGAAGAGCGCAAGACCGACGGCATCGTCGCCGAGCTGTCGGTGCGCGAGAACATCGTGCTGGCGCTGCAGGCGCGCATGGGCCTGCGCCGGTTCCTGCCGCTGGCCGAGCAGGTGCGCATCGCGCAGGGCTACGTGGACGCGCTGGGCATCAAGACCGCCAGCGTGGAGACCCCGGTCGGCCTGCTGTCCGGCGGCAACCAGCAGAAAGTGGTGCTGGCGCGCTGGCTGGCGACGCGGCCGCGGCTGCTGATCCTCGACGAACCCACCCGCGGCATCGACATCGCCGCCAAGCAGGACATCATGACCCGCATCCTGGCGCTGGCCCGCGAGGGCATGGCGGTGTTGTTCATTTCCGCCGAGGTCGCCGAGATCGAGCGCATCGCCGACCGCATCGCCGTGCTGCGCGAACGGCGCCTGGTCGGCGAACTGCCCGGCGGCTGCGGCGAGCGCGCGGTGTTCGACCTGATCGCCGGGAGCGCGGCGGCATGAGCGCGGCGGCCACCCGATCGCCCAGCGCGCCGCGGCTGCCGGCGCGCATCGCCGCCCACCCGCTGTTCTGGCCGCTGGCGACGCTGGCGCTGCTGCTGCTCGGCAACGGCCTGTGGAATCCCGGTTTCCTGGCGCTGCAATGGCGCGACGGGCACCTGTACGGCAACCTGGTGGACATCGGCAACCGCGCCGCGCCGCTGGCGTTGGTCGCGCTGGGCATGACCCTGGTGATCGCGGTGCGCGGCCTGGACATCTCGGTCGGCGCGGTGGTGGCGATCGCCGCGACGGTGGCGGCATGGATGATCGGCGGCGGCGAGCACAGCCGCTTTCCGCTGTGGGCGGTGATTGTGGCGCCGTTGTTGGTCGCCGCCGCGTGCGGGCTGTGGAACGGCCTGCTGGTGGTCAAGGTCGGCATGCAGCCGATCATCGCCACGCTGATCCTGATGGTGGCCGGACGCGGCGTGGCGCAGCTGATCGGCGACGGCCAGATCCTGACCATCTACTACCCGCCGTACTTCTACCTCGGCAACGGCTTCCTGCTCGGCCTGCCGTTCGCGCTGTTCGTGGTCGCCGCGGTGTTCGTGGTGTTGCAGCTGCTGCTCGGGCGCACCGCGCTGGGTCTGTTCGTGCGCGCGATCGGGCACAACCCGCGTGCGGCGCGGGTGGCCGGGGTCAAGGCGCGGCTGATCGCGGTGCTGCTGTACGTGTTCTGCGCATTCAGCGCCGGCCTGGCCGGGCTGCTGATCAGTTCCAACGTCAAGAGCGCCGACGCCAACAATGCCGGCCAGCTGATGGAACTGGACGCGATCCTGGCGGTGACGCTGGGCGGCACGCTGCTCGACGGCGGCCGCTTCAGCCTGGCCGGCAGCCTGATCGGCGCGCTGATCATCCAGACCCTGACCGCGACGATCTACGCGATCGGCGTGCCGGCGCAGGTCAACATGTTGATCAAGGCGCTGCTGGTGTTCGCGGTGATGCTGCTGCAATCGCCGCAGTTCCGCGCCAGCGTGCGCGGCTGGGTGCGGCGTCCCGAGCCGGGAGCGGGGCGATGAGCGCGGCCGGCGTACCGGTCCAGACCGCGCGCGGCCTGCGCCGTGCCGGCACGCTGCTGCACGGCGCGCGCCTGCCGCTGGCGATCACCGTGGCCCTGTTCGTGGCCATGGCCGGCGCCGGCGGCGCGCTCTACGACGGCTTCCTGTCGCCGCAGGTGTTCGCCAATCTGCTGATCGACAACGCCTTCCTGTGCATCGCCGCGGTCGGCATGACGTTCGTGATCCTGAGCGGCGGCATCGACCTGTCGGTGGGCGCGGTGATCGCCTTCACCACGGTGCTGTCGGCGTCGCTGGTGCAGCACCACGGCTGGTCGCCGCTGGCGGCGATCCCGCTGGTGCTGCTGCTCGGTGCGCTGTTCGGCGCGTTCATGGGCATGCTGATCCAGCGCTATCGGCTGCAGCCGTTCGTGGTGACCCTGGCCGGCATGTTCCTGGCGCGCGGCGCCAGCTACCTGATCAGCGTCGATTCGATCCCGATCGACGATGCGCTGTACGTGGCCATCGCCCAGTTCCGCGTGCCGATCGGCGCCGGCGCGTCGCTGTCGATCGGCGCGCTGATCGCGCTGGCCACGGTGGCGCTGGGCATGTGGCTGGCGCACAGCACGCGTTTCGGCCGCGGCGTGTACGCACTGGGCGGCAGCGAGGCCTCGGCGCGGTTGATGGGCCTGCCGGTGGCCGCCACCCAGGTCAAGGTCTACGCCTTCAGCGGGTTCTGTTCGGCGCTGGCCGGCGTGGTGTGCACCTTCTACATGCTGTCCGGTTACAGCCTGCATGCGTTGGGCCTGGAACTGGATGCGATCGCCGCGGTGGTGATCGGCGGCACCTTGCTGGCCGGCGGCAGCGGCTACGTGATCGGCACGCTGTTCGGCGTGCTGATCCTGGGCGTGATCCAGACCCTGATCGTGTTCGACGGCACGCTCAGCTCGTGGTGGACACGCATCGTGATCGGCGCGCTGCTGCTGGTGTTCTGCCTGCTGCAGCGCTTGTTGACCCGGCGCACGCCGGATTCGGGAGCGGACGCATGACGGAGCATGAAGAGGCGGGCCTGGCCTGCACACGGCGCGATTTCCTGCACTACGGCGGCGCCTCGCTGGCCGCGCTGGGTGTGCTGGCGCAGGGCGAGGCGCTGGCCGTGACGCCATCGGCTGCGCCGGCCGCCGCGAAACGGCAGCCAGCGGTGCAATTGCGCGAGCAGCCGTTCGCGATGGGCCAGGTGCAACTGCTCGACGGCCCGTTCCTGCAGGCGCGCGAGCGCGACCGCCGTTACCTGATGTCGATTCCCAACGATCGCCTGCTGCACAATTTCCGGCTTGCCGCGGGACTGGACTCGCACGCCGAGCCGCTGGGCGGCTGGGAATCGCCGCACTGCGAAATCCGCGGGCATTTCTCCGGTGGCCACTATCTGTCGGCCTGCGCGCTGCTGTACGCGGCGACCGGCGACGCGGCGCTGAAGGACAAGGCGGATGCGCTGGTCGCCGAGCTGGCGCGCTGCCAGCGCGCGGACGGCTACCTCGGCGCATACCCGTCCTCGTTCTACGACCGGCTCGGCCGCCGCGAGGAGGTGTGGGTGCCGATCTACACCGCGCACAAGATCCTCGCCGGGCACCTGGACATGGCCCGCCATGCCGGCAACGCACAGGCGCTGCGCACCGCGCAGCGCTTCGCCGACTGGCTGGGCGCGTGGATGGACGGCTTCGACGACGCGCAGTGGCAGCGCATCCTCGGCGTGGAGTTCGGCGGCGTGCACGAGTCGCTGCTGGAGCTGTACCTGCTCAGCGGCGACGACAAGTACCGGCGCTGGGCCGCGCGCTACGAGCAGGCATCGCTGCTAGAGCCGCTGGCGCAGGGCCGCGACGCGCTGGCCGGGTTGCATGCCAACACCCAGATCCCGAAGATCGTCGCCGCCGCGCGCGCCTACGAGATCGGCGGCGAGCCGCGCCAGCGCCAGATCGCCGAATTCTTCTGGCGCACCGTCAGCGGCCACCATGCCTATTGCACCGGCGGCACCAGCGACTTCGAGATGTTCGGCAAGCCGGACCACTTCGCCGGGCGCCTGAGCGGGCACAGCCACGAGTGCTGCTGCAGCTACAACATGCTCAAGCTGACCCGGCACCTGTACACCTGGCAGCCGGACGCGGCGCTGATGGATTACTACGAGCGCGTGCTGTTCAACGCGCGCCTGGGCACCCAGGACGAGGCCGGCATGATGATGTATTTCGTGCCGATGGATGCCGGGTACTGGAAGCTCTACAACACCCCGTTCGCTTCGTTCTGGTGCTGCACCGGCACCGGCGTGGAGGAGTTCGCCAAGAGCAACGACAGCATCTACTTCCGCGACGATGCCGGCCTTACCGTCAACCTGTTCATCGCCTCGCAGCTGGACTGGCCAGAGCGCGGCATGCGCGTGGTCCAGCGCACGCGCTTCCCGCAGCAGGAAGGCACCGCGCTCGAGTTCCAGTGCAAGCGCGCGCAGCAGATGACGCTGCGCCTGCGCATCCCGTACTGGGCCACGCAGGGCGTGCGCCTGCGCATCAACGGCAAGGCGCAGGCGGTCAAGGCGACCCCGGGCAGCTATCTGGAGTTGCAGCGCCGCTTCGCCGACGGCGACCGCATCGAACTGGACCTGCCGATGGCGCTGCACGCCGCGCCGCTGCCCGACGAACCCAGCCTGCAGGCGATGATGTACGGCCCGCTGGTGCTGGCCGCGCAACTGGGCAGCGACGGCATCGATCCGGCGCAGCTGCACGTGTCCGACCAGCGGCCGTCGTTGAACAAGATCGTCGGCCGCCAGTTGCCGGCGGTCTACTTCGCGCCGGACACACTGTGGGCGCGCCGGCGCGACGGCCAGGAGCAGGTGTTCGAGGCCGACGGCATCGAAGGCCCGATCACCCTGGTGCCGTTCTACCGTATCGCCCACGAACGCTATGCGGTCTATTGCCGAGCGAGGCCGGTGTGGGAAAAGAACCCGCAATTCTGACCCCGCCACGCGCGCGTGGCGTGTCCTGCTGCGGCGCGTCGCCGCCACCGGGAGGCGACGTGGCGCAGTCCGGCTGAGCGTGCTTGCATCCCGGCGCGTGGAGGGCACGGCCGGGCTCTACGAATCATCGCGCGAGCTTCGCAGGAGGGGCGCATGCAACACAAATTGAGCGTGATCGAGAAGGTCGGCTTCGGCGCCGGCGACATGGCCGTGAACGTGGTGATGTCGTCGATGATGCTGATCATCACCTTCTTCTATACCGATATCTACGGCCTCAAACCGCAGGACCTGGCGCTGTTGTTCATCGCCGTGCGCATGGTCGATGCGGTCACCGACCCGCTGATGGGCATCGTCACCGACCGCATCAATACGCGCTGGGGCCGCTACCGGCCGTACTTCCTGTTCCTGTCGGTGCCGTTCGGGCTGGCGGTGTTCCTGACCTTCAGCACCCCGGACCTGGCCTACAACCTGAAGCTGGCCTACGCCTACGCCACCTATCTGCTGGTGATGCTGATCTTCACCGGCGTCACCATTCCCTACATCTCCATCATCGGCGTGCTCACCGCCGATCCCAAGGAGCGCCTGTCGGCCAATGGCTACCGGCTGTTCTTCGCCAAGGTCGCCGCGTTCCTGGTCACCATCGTGGTGCCGCAGTTGGCGGTGGCCTGGGGCGACGGCAACCTGGCGCGCGGCTACCAATGGGCGATGGGACTGATGGGGGCGATGGCCACGCTGCTGTTCCTGTTCTGCTTCTTCACCACCACCGAACGCGTGCAGCACGAAGTGGAGCGCAAGCCGTTCCTGGAGCAACTGCGCCTGCTGCTGCGCAACGACCAATGGCTGATCCTGTGCGCGGTGTGCGTGACCGGCACCGTCGGCTACGTGGTGCGCGGCTCGGTCGCCGCCTACTACGCCAAGTACTACCTGGGCGGCGACGCGCGGTTGCTGTCGGCGTTCCTGTCCACCGGCGTGGCGGCCGCGATCCTGGCGATGGTCGCCTCCACCTGGATCACCAAGGCGTTCTGCAAGATCAAGCTGTTCCGCTACAGCCAGCTGCTGGTGGCGCTGCTGAGCGTGCTGATGTTCGTGCTGGTCAAGCCCGGCGATACGCTGCTCGCGTTCGTGCTGTATTTCCTGATCTCGTTCGTGGTGGACCTGCACGCGCCGGTGTTCTGGTCGGCCATCGCCGAAGCGGTGGACTACGGCGAGGCCAAGACCGGAAAGCGCGTGGCCGGGTTGGCGTTCGGCGGCATCTCGTTTTGCCAGAAGGCCGGCATGGGCGTGGCCGGCGCGCTGGTCGGCTGGCTGCTGACCTACTACCAGTATGTGCCCGACCGCCCGCAGAGCACCTTCACCCTGACCGGCATCGCGCTGATGCTGTCGGTGATTCCGGGCCTGTTCCATGCGCTGATGGGGGCGCTGATGTTCGGCTACCGCATCACCGACGACTACTACCGCCGGCTCACCCAGGGCACGTTGCCGCTGTCGCTGCAAGGCGTGGCGGCCGCCCCGCCGGCCACGCCTACCTGACGACCCACGGACGCACACCATGCACATCAGCAACCCCCTGGTACCGCAACGCGCCGATCCGTTCGTGCTGCGCCACCACGACGGCCACTACTACTTCACTGCCTCGGTGCCCGAATACGACCGCATCGAACTGCGCCGCGCGCGCACGTTGGACGGCCTGGCCGACGCCGCGCCGGTCGCGGTGTGGCACGCGCCGCCGAGCGGCCCGGCCAGCGCGCTGATCTGGGCGCCGGAGTTGCACCATATCGACGGCGTCTGGTACGTGTACTTCGCCGCGGCGCCGTCGCGCGAGATCCGCGACGGCCTGTTCCAGCACCGCATGTACGCGCTGCGCTGCGGCGCCGACGATCCGCTCGGCGGCGACTGGGAATTCCTCGGCCAGGTGCACAGCGGCATCGATGCGTTCTGCCTGGACGCCACCACCTTCGCCCACCGCGGCCAGCGCTACTACGTGTGGGCGCAGAAGGCGCCGCAGATCGCCGGCAACTCCAACCTGTACATCGCGCCGATGGCCACGCCCACGCAACTGGCCGGCGTGCCGGTGCTGCTGAGCCGGCCGGAACTGGAATGGGAAGTGCAGGGCTTCCTGGTCAACGAAGGCCCGGCGGTGCTGCTGCGGCATGGCAAGGTGTTCGTCAGCTACTCGGCCAGCGCCACCGACGCGCGCTACTGCATGGGCCTGCTGTGGGCCGACGAGAACGACGACCTGCTCGACCCGGCGTCCTGGCACAAGTCGCCGCAGCCGGTGTTCGCGACCGATGTGGAGCGACAGGTGTATGGCCCCGGCCACAACAGCTTCACCGTCTCCGCAGACGGCCGCCAGGACCTGCTGGTCTACCACGCGCGCAACTACCGCGACATCGAAGGCGACCCGCTATGGAATCCCGACCGCCACGCCTGCGTGCAGCCGTTGCAGTGGGACGCGGATGGCATGCCGGTGTTCGGCCGCCCGCAACGCGAGGCGATCGTCGGCGAGGATGGCGCATGAGCCGGCGCCTGCCACGGCTCGCCGGCCTGCTGCTGGGCGTCGCGTTGTGCGCCACTGCGGCCGCGCAGACGCCGCCGTCGGCCGCCGGTGCCTCGATGCTCGACCAACCGCCGGTGGCCGCGCCGCGCAAGGGCTACCACGCCGATGTGCTCGCGCACGATCCGGTGATGATCCGCCAGGGCAAGACCTGGTACCTGTTCATTACCGGCCCGGGCATCAGCGTCTACAGCTCGCGCAACATGAAGACCTGGAAGGCCGAGCCGCCGGTGTTCGCGCACAGTCCGGCCTGGACCGCCAGCGTGGTCAAGGACTTCAACGGGCATATCTGGGCGCCGGACATCTCCTTCCACGACGGCGTCTACACGCTGTATTACTCCGTTTCCAGCGGCGGCAAGAACACCTCGGCGATCGGCGTGGCCACCAACACCACGCTCGATCCCAAGGATCCCGCCTTCGCCTGGAAGGACCACGGCATCCTGATCCGTTCGCTGCCGCAGCGCGACCTGTGGAACGCCATCGATCCGAACCTGGTCGAAGACGCGCAGGGCACGCCTTGGCTCAGCTTCGGCTCGTTCTGGGGCGGACTGAAGCTGGTCCGGCTCGCGCCCGACCGCCTGCACCTGGCCGAGCCGCAACAATGGCAGACCCTGGCCAAGCGCGAACGCTCGCTGCTGGTGGACGACGCCGAGCCGGAGCCGGCCGCACTGGAGGCGCCGTTCGTGTTCAAGAAGAACGGCTGGTACTACCTGTTCCTGTCCTGGGACCACTGCTGCCGCGGCGTCAAGAGCGACTACAAGATCATGGTCGGCCGCGCCCGCGAGGTGACCGGCCCGTACCTGGACAAGGACGGCAAGCGTCTGGATCAGGGCGGCGGCAGCCTGGTGCTGCAAGGCAGCGCACGCTGGGCCGGTCCCGGCCATAACAGCGCGTACACCTTCGATGGCAAGGACTACCTGGTGTTCCATGCCTACGACAGCAAGGACAACGGCCGGCCCAAGCTGCACGTGCTGCCGTTGCGCTGGGACGCGCAGCAATGGCCGCAGGTGGATGCATCAGCGTTGCAGAAGTGAGCCGGCGCGTGCGCCGTCCCGCGGGCGCCGGCGGGTTCGGCCCCGCCGCTGAACACGGTAATCGCGTCGCGTCCGTGCTGCTTGGACAGGTGCAGCGCACGGTCGATACGCGCTAGCGACATGTTGGGGAAGGTGAGCAACGCCGAGTCCACCAGCGTTATGCGGTCTATTGCCGAGTGAGGGCTGTATGGGAAAAGAATCCGCAATTCTGAGCCGCTGGCGCAGGGGCTGGGCCACGATCGCGGCAGCGTGCGCGCTGCTGTTGTGCGCGCTGCCGGCGCTGGCCGCCGAGCGCATGGTCGGCGAGGTACTCAGCCCGGACGCCACGCTGCGCGCGCAGCTGACCCTGGACTCGGCCGGCACCGCACACTACCGCGTGCTGCGCCAGGGACGGGAGGTGCTGCTGCCCTCGCGGCTCGGTCTGGTGCGCGACGATGCCGATTTTTCCAAGGGCCTGCAGCTGATCGAGGTGTCGCCGGTCGCCGCCGTGCGCGATCGCTACGAACTGCTCACCGGCAAGCGACGGATCAACGACTACCGCGCCAACCGGCGCGTGTTCTCCTGGCGCGGCGCCAACGGCGAACGCCTGCAGATCGAATTCCAGGTGTCCGACGACGGCGTCGCGTTCCGCTACGACTTCCCGCAGCGCGATGCGACGATCCGCCAGCTGCGCGAGGACGCCAGCACGTTCCGCTTCGCGGCCCAGACCCGTGCGTGGCTGCAGCCGATGTCGGCGGCCAAGACCGGGTTCGGCAGGACCAACCCCGCGTACGAGGAGTACTACCTGCAGGACATCGCGGTGGGCACGCCGTCGCCGCTCGCGGCCGGCTGGGTGTATCCGGCGCTGTTCCGCCATGGCGCGGACTGGGTCTTGCTCAGCGAGGGCGCGCTCGGTCGCGGCCATGCCGGCAGCCGCCTGCGCGATGTCGCCGACGTGCCCGGCGAGTATGCGATCGGCATGCCCGATCCGCGCGAAGTGCTCCCCGGTGGCGCCGCCAACCCGAGCTTCGCGCTGCCGTGGCGCTCGCCCTGGCGCATCGTCGCCATCGGCAGCCTGAAGACCATCGCCGAGTCCACCCTCGGCACCGACCTGGCCGACCCGCCCGCGGTCGCGCCGGTCGCGCCGCCGCAGCCGGGCAAGGCATCGTGGAGCTGGCCGCTGCTCGGCGACGGCGCCACCACTTTCGAGGTGCAGAAGCGCTACATCGATTTCGCCGCGCGCATGGGCTGGCGCTACACCCTGATCGACGCCTTGTGGGACACGCAGATCGGCGAAGACAGGATGCGCGAGCTGATCGACTACGCCCGCGGCAAGCACGTGGCCATCCTGCTCTGGTACAACTCGGCCGGCAGCTGGAACGATGCGCCGCAGACCCCGCGCGACCGCATGCTGACCCACGCCAGCCGCATCCGCGAGTTCGAACGGCTCAAGACGATGGGCGTGGCCGGGGTGAAGATCGACTTCTTCGGCGGCGACGGGCAGTCGATGATCGGCTACTACCTGGACATCATGCAGGACGCCGCGCCGTACGGGCTGATGCTCAACTTCCATGGCGCCACCTTGCCGCGCGGCTGGCAGCGCACCTGGCCGGACCTGATGACGATGGAGGCGGTGCGCGGGCTGGAATTCGCCACCTTCGAGCAGGTCAACGCCGACCAGGTGCCGGCGCATGCGGCGATGCTGCCGTTCGCGCGCAACGTGTTCGACCCGATGGACTTCACCCCGCTGGCCCTGGTCAAGCTCAACGACAAGGTGCAGCGCCGCACCACGCCGGGCTTCGAACTGGCCGAGACGGTGCTGTTCGTCTCCGGCATCCAGCATTACGCCGAGACGCCCGAGAATCTTGAGAAGGCAGCGCCGGAGGTGCGCGCGCTGTTGCGCGAGCTGCCCTCGGTGTGGGACGACAGCCGCTATGTGGACGGCTATCCCGGGCGCTTCGCGGTGTTCGCGCGGCGCGGCGGCACGCGTTGGTACGTGGCAGGCATCAATGCCGATGCGCAGCCGCGCACGTTGCGCCTGAACTTGTCGGAGCTGGGTGTGGCCGGTCGCGGCGCACGCCTGATCGTCGATGGCGACGGCCCGCTGGGGTTGGCCAGCCGCCGCATCGACGTGGGGCCGACGCAAAACCTCGAGGTGGCATTGCCGGCGCGCGGCGGCTTCGTGTTGCAGTTTGACTGAGCGCGCCTGCGGCGTGCGCAGCGGCAGGCGTGGTCGCAGTCGCGCCTGGGGATGCCGGTGGCAAGCGGCGCTGCTGTTGCGCGCCGCGCCGGTCGGTGCGGCCGGATCTGCACCGTTGCGCTGGCGTCGCAGCGGGCGCAAGCGCATGCATCGGCCTGCGCTACGCGTGTGAGCATAGAATTGGCACTCGCAACAGGAGCGCTGCCATGCTGAAGATCTGGGGACGACACAATTCGAGCAACGTGCGCAAGGTGCTGTGGTGCGCCGAGGAAATCGGTGTGGCGTACGAATCGATCGAGGCCGGCGGCGCGTTCGGCAGGACCGACGATCCGCACTACCGGGCGATGAATCCCAACGGCCTGGTGCCGGCGATCGAGGACCACGGCCTGGCGCTGTGGGAATCCAACGCCATCGTGCGCTACCTGGCCGCGCGCTACGCGCCGGGCGTGCTGTACCCCGAAGACCCGGCCGAGCGCGCGCTCGGCGACAAATGGATGGACTGGACCACCTCGAGCTTCGCCGGGGTATTCCGCGATCTGTTCTGGGGCACGCTGCGCACCGCGCCAGAAGCGCGCGACGAGGCCAGGATCGCTGCCGCGCTGGCGCGTTCCGGCGAATTGCTGGGCATTGCCGATGCGGCGCTGGCGCAGCGGCCCTGGCTGTCGGGTGCGCAGTTCGCGATGGGCGACATCCCGCTGGGCAGCTTCGCCTACGCCTGGTTCGAGATGCCGATCGAACGGCCTGCGCTGCCGCATCTGCAGGACTGGTATGCGCGCCTGCAACAGCGTCCGGCCTACCGCAAGGGCGTGATGACGCCGCTCACCTGAACACGGCTTTTCTCCTGCCAGCGCTGCCGCACCGGTTTTGCGGCGGCGGCCATTCCAGTCGGGCGCGCCCGGCACCTGACGGCAAGGAGCCGCCATCTTGATCGAAACCCCGAAAATCGTGTTGTGCATTCCCGGTCCGTGGCAGGATCGCTCGGAGCTGCTGGCGCGTATCGTCCGCGACAGCGGCGGTTATCTGTTTGCCGGACGGGTCCTGCTGCACATGGAAAGCGGCGACGCGTTCGAACTGGAATACGAGCCGCGCGACCCGCGCATGGCGGCCGCGTTCGCTGCCGCCGGGCCGCATTGGCTCGATTCCGACGAGATGGCGCGCATCCACGCGCATGCCTCGGTCGTGTACCTGATCGGCGCTGGCGGTTCCAGGGTGCGCGCCGAGGCGATGATGCTGGCCGCCGCGGCGCTGCTGGATGCAGGCGGCCTGGGAGTGAAGGTCGAGAGCAGCGGCGTCGCGCACGGCCCGGGGGCATGGCGCCAGCTGTGCGCGGACCTGACGCATTGCAGCGCCCATCGTGCCTACGTGTTGAACATTACCGGCGAGCAGGTCCATTCCTGCGGCATGCATCACTTCGGCATGAAGGACGCGATCGTCGATGCGCAGGCCGCGCCCGATCCGGTGGCGCTGCTGCACACCTTCAGCTGGTATCTGTTCACCGAAGCGCCGCCGATACGCGAGGGCCACACCTTCGCCGTCGCGGAGGATGCGCCGCGCTATCGGATCGATGCCGAACCCAGCACCCAGTTCCAGCCCGGCGACCTGTTCGCCAATCCCTACGGCTTATGGCGGCTGACGCCGCTGTAAGCCGGCGCTTTTCTTGCATCCGTGCACGCCACGCCGCTGTAGGAGCGGCTTCAGCCGCGACAGGATGTCACCGTAAGACCGATCGCCACCGTTGCGCTGCATGACACGCTTGCTGCGGAGACGGCACGCGAAAACCGCTCAACGCGGCGCATGCACCGTCGCCGCCACCAGCCGCATCACCAGCGGCCGCACCACCAGAATGCAGCAGAACGCGGTCGGCATCGCCAGCCGGTACGCCCCGAGCACCCGCGGCAGATAGTCCTCGCCGAGCCCGGCATTGGCCGCGGTAATCACTAGGCACATCAGCATGGCCATGATCGTGGCCATGTAGAAGGCGAACACGAACGGCGTGGCGCGCACGCCCAGCTTCAGGCGGCGTGGCGCGGCGATGTCGAAATCCTGCATGGGCGATGCCTCGATGGTCGTTGCGAGCCTGGCAGCTCGGGAGGCGGCACGTTAGCAAGCGCTCCGTGGCGCCAGTAGGCGAGGGCGGCTTGCGACTTTGTAAACTGCAACTTACGAATGCATCGCGTATAGCTGTCGTCAGTGAACCTTCTTCTGTCCATCCGCAGTTTCATCCACACCGCCGAGGCCGGCAGCATCGCCGCTGGCGCCAAGGCGCTGGGCGTGAGCGCCGCAGCGGTGAGCCAGAACATCGCGCGGCTGGAGGCGCACCTGGGGGTGCGCCTGCTCAATCGCAGCACGCGCAGCCTGGCGCTGACCGAGCGCGGCGCGCTGTATCTGCAGCAGGTGCGGCAGGTCGAGCTGGATCTGGAGCGTGCGCGGCAATCGGTCGCCGATCCGCAGGCAGAACCGGAAGGGCGGCTGCGCGTGGCCAGCACCGCCGCATTCGGCCGGCACGTGCTGGCGCCGCTGCTGCCGGCACTGGCGGCGCGGCATCCGCGCCTGTCGATCGAACTGCTGAGCGCCGATCACCGGGTCGACCATGCGCAGGAGGGCGTGGACGTCAGCATCCGCATCGAGCCGCAGCTGCAGGACGGTCTGGTCGCGCGCTGCATCGCCGCGGTGCCGTTCGTGTTCTGTGCGGCGCCCGACTACCTGGCGCGTGCCGGCACGCCAACGACGCCGGAGCACCTGAAGGACCACGCCTGCCTGCTGCTGCGCTGGCCGGTGGACGGCCGCTACCTGCGCTGGGGCTTCGTTCGCGACGGGCTGCGCTTCGACGCGGAAGTGACGCCGGCATTGGTCGGCGACGACATCGACGCGCTCGCCGGCATGGCCGTGGCCGGCGGCGGCATCACCCGGTTGGCTGCGTTCGTGGCACAGCCTTACCTGCAAAGTGGCGCGTTGCGCGCCTTGTTCGAGTACGACGCCACCGGCGCGGTCAACGCCGCGCCCGAACCGATGCGGCTCTACCTGTGCGTGGCCGACCGCCGCGATTTCACCGCGAAGGTGCGCGCTTTTCAGGAGCACATCGTGGCGTGCCTGCCGCAGTCGTGGCGCGTACCCACGGCCTAGACCGGCACGACAGGCGGCGCGCTACAGCCTGCCGCCGGCCACCGCCGGCGCCGCCTCGCGCGCGGCGGCGCGGCGCATCACCCAGTTGAACAGCGGTGTGGCCATCAGCGTGGACACGATCGCCATCAGCACCAGGATCGAGAACAGGCCCTGTTCGATGACCCCGGCCTGCAAGCCGATGTTGATGATGATCAGCTCCATCAGCCCGCGTGCGTTCATCAGCGCGCCGATCGCCATGGCGTCGCGGTTGTTCTCGCCGCTGACGCGCGCCGCGGCCCAGCAGGCGATGCCCTTGCCCAGGAACGAAGCCAGCAGGATCGCGCCGGCGGCGAGCAGGATCTGCGGGTCCAGGAGCACGCTGAGCTGGGTCTTGAGCCCGGAGAAGGTGAAGAACATCGGCAGCAGGAACACCACCACGAACGGCTGCAGCTGTTCGCGCAGCTTCTCGGTCAGCGCACCCTTGGGCAGGCAGGCGCCGAGCAGGAAGCCGCCGAACACCGCATGGATGCCGATCGCGTCCATCGCCCAGGCGCTGAGGCAGAACAGCATCAGCACCACCGCCAGCACGCTGGCGCTGAGCGGCTGGTCGGGACGCACGTGATCGGCCAGGCGCCGCAGCCAATGGCGGCCGACCAGCAGCATGAACAGCGCGTAGCCCACGCCGCCGCCGATCGCCAGGTAGGCGCTGTTCCAGCTGCCGCCGAAACTGGCCAGCACGATGGCCAGGATGCACCAGGCCGCGGCATCGTCCACCGCGCCGGCGGTGAGCGCCAGGGTGCCCAGCGAACTACCGGTGAGGCCGCGCTCGTGGATGATCCGCGCCAGCATCGGGAAGGCGGTGATGGCGATGGCCGCACCCAGGAACAGCGAGGCTTCCAGGGTCTTGGCCTTGGCCGAGAACAGGCCCGGGGTGTGCAGCAGCCACGGCACCAGCAGGAACGCGAGCACGAACGGCACCGCGATGCCGGCCAGCGACACGCTCATCGCGCTGCGGTAGCGCGCGCGGAAATGGTCGCCGCGGAAGTCGGTGCCGACCAGGAACATGTACAGGCCCACGCCGAACTGGGCGAACACGTACAGCATGTCCAGGGTCTGCTTGGGGAACAGCGCCTGCTGCACGTCCGGCAGCAGCCAGCCGAACAATGACGGCCCCAGCGCCACGCCGGCGATCATTTCGCCCACCACCTGCGGCTGGCCCACGCGCTTGGCCAACAGGCCGACCAGCCGGCAGATCAGGAGGATTGCCGCCGCCTGCAGAAAGAAATAGACGGACATCTGCGGTGTGGTCATTGGCACGCATCCTTGATATGTCGGCGGATGATAGGAGCGCGGCGCGGAGAAAGCCACGCATGCCCGGCGCCTGCGCCGCCTGCCGGCCGGCGCGGCCGGGCGGCGTCGCGGGTGTCGCAGCGAACCGCCGACGGTACTTTCGGCACTGACCGCCGCGCGCCGGATACAGTGCTATGCGGGGCGGCACGCCCGGCCGTCAACGGCCACGGGCGGGGCATCACTTGATACGGTGGGGGAGAGGACGATGAGCGAAGCATGGACGCGGCGGCAATGGCTGGGCCTTTCCGGCAGCGCGCTGCTTGCGGGGCTGCTGCCGGGTACGGCGACGGCAAGCGGCGCAGCGGCAGGGACGGCGAAGGGCGCGGCCGACCAGGGTGCGCACGCGACCGACGCCGAGGCGCTGTATCGGCGCGCCCTGGTGCTCGACGCCAACACCCTGGCCTCGATCGGCCGGTTGGCCGGCGACGGCGACAGCGCCGATCGCATACGCCAGTTGCGCGATTCCGGCGTGACCGCGCTGAAGACCACGCTGGGCGATGCCGACGGCGACTTCGAAGCGGCGGTGAAGGACATCGCCGCGGCGCAGGCGCTGGTCGAAACCTATCCGCAGCACTTCCTGAAAGTGCTGCAGCACGACGACCTGCAGCGGGCCAAGCGCGAGGGCCGGATCGCGCTGATCTTCTCCTTCGAATCGGCGGCCATGCTGGAGGACAAGCCCGAGCGCATCGATCTGTTCCGCCAGCTCGGCGTGCGCGTGATGCAGCTGTCCTACAACCGCGCCTCGCCGTTCGGCACCGGCTGCCTGGACGGCGATGCCGGCGGCGTCACCGCGCTCGGGCGCGAGGCGATCGCGCGCATGAACCGGCTCGGCGTGGCGCTGGACCTGAGCCATGCCAACGCGCAGACCACCCGCGACGGTATCGCGCTGTCGCAGCGTCCGCCGGTGTTCACCCATGCCGGCTGCAGCGCGGTGTTCGCGCATCCGCGCAACAAGCTCGACCGCGACATGCGCGCGCTCGCCGACAAGGGCGGGGTGATGGGCATCTACATGCTGCCGTTCCTGACCGAGGACAGCCGCCAGCCGCAGCTGGCCGATTATCTGCGGCACATGCGGCATGCGCTGGACGTGTGCGGCGAGGACCACGTCGGCATCGGCACCGATTCGCTGTTCTTTCCGGTCACCGAACAGGACATGCGCGAGCTGGACGAGCAGATGCAGCAACGCCGCCGCGACGGCGTCGGTGCGCCCGGCGAGAACCGCACCCCGTACCTGCCCGACGTCAACAGCGTGCGCAAGCTCGAACGCGTCGCCGACGGCCTGCTGCGCCATGGTTACGGCGCGCGGGTGACCGAGAAAGTGCTGGGGTTGAACTTCGATCGGGTGTTCGGCGAGATCTGGGCGGCCTGAGGCACGCCCAGATCGCGTGCGCCGGTGTGCCGCGCCGTTGCATGCGCCGCGCCGGACTGTTCCAGCGGCGATGCGCCCAGCGCATTGACCCGGCTACGGCGCAGGTCCAGACTTGCGCCCTCATTCACCGTATCGTCCGCCATCCCATGCCGCACGCACCGCTACTGATACTGCCGACCAAGGCCCTGCGCGCCAGCGCGGGCCGGGTGCGCCTGCCTGACGGGATGGAACGAGCCGAGCCGTAGCGCTCCGCCGCCGCCGATCCGCCGCAGACAAGCACCCGATGGGTGCTTTTTTATTGCCTTTTTTCAGCTTTCCACTTCACCGAACCGACGCGAAGGAGAACGTGCCATGCACCACGCCGCCGAACCCGAAACCTAGCCGCATGCCCACGCGCCAACCGGGGCATGCGGCCTCCCCGTGTTGGCACTGGAATCCATTCTATGAACACCCAAACCCTTTCCCGCTGGCGCAACCTCGGCATCATCGCCCACATCGACGCCGGCAAGACCACCCTCACCGAACGCCTGTTGTGGGTCACCGGCGCGATCCATCGCGTCGGCGAAGTCCACGACGGCGCCGCCACCACCGACTTCTCCGACATCGAACGCGCCCGCGGCATCACCATCGGCGCGGCCGCGGTGCAGGCGCAGTGGGCGCCGCGCGGGCAGCCGGCGCATCGGCTCACCCTGATCGACACTCCCGGGCACATCGATTTCGCGATCGAGGTGGAACGCTCGCTGCGCGTGCTCGACGGCGCGGTCGCGGTGTTCTCCGCGGTCGACGGCGTGCAGCCGCAATCGGAAACCGTGTGGCGCCAGGCGCGCCGGCACGGCGTGCCGCTGCTCGCCTTCGTCAACAAGATGGACCGCACCGGCGCCTCCTTCGAGGGCGTGCTGGCGCAGCTGCGCAGCAAGCTCGACGCCACGGTGTGGGCGGTCGGCGTGCCGCTGCCGGGCGACTCCGGCTTCGACGGCTGGGTCGATCTGGTCGGCCGCCGCGTGCTCGCCTGGGACGGCGACGGACGCATGAGCGCGCGCGCCTGGAACTCGCAGGACGCGGCCGCGTTCGCCGCTGCGCGCGAGCAGCTGATCGCCGCGGTGGCCGAGCACGACGACGCGCTGGCACAGGCCTATCTGGAAGAGCGTGCGATCGACGAGGACGCACTGCGCGCCGCGCTGCGCCGCGCCACCCTGGCCGGTGCCGGCGTGCCGGTGCTGGCCGGCTCGGCGTTCAAGAGCAAGGGCATCGAGCCGTTGCTGGATGCGATCGTCGACTGGTTGCCGTCGCCGCTGGACCGCCCGCCGGTGGCGGCGACGCGCGACGCGGACGACGTCGGCGGCACCGACATCGGGCACGCCGCGCAACTGGCGCCGGATCCATCCGGCCCGCTGGCGGCGCTGGTGTTCAAGGTCGCGCATACCGCGCAGGGGCCGCTGGCGTTCGTGCGCGTGTATGCGGGCACCCTGCGCGTCGGCGATACGGTGTGGACGTCGCAGGCGCGGCGTCTGCGCCGGGTCGGGCGGCTGGCGGTGGTGCAGGCGCAGCGCACCCACGACGTGGCGCAGGCCGTTGCCGGCGAGATCGTGGCCATCCTCGGCTGGAAGGACGCGGCCAGCGGCGAGACGCTCAGCGGCGCTGACACGCACTGGGTGCTGGAAAGCATCCGCACGCAGCCGCCGGTGCTGGCATGGCGGCTGGGCGCGGCCAATGCCGCGGAGTTGGTGCGGATGGGGCAGGGACTGGCGCGGCTGGCGCAGGAAGATCCCTCGTTCCGCGTCGACAGCGATGCCGAGACCGGCGAAACCCTGGTCTGGGGCATGGGCGAGCTGCACCTGGAAGTGATGGTGGAGCGCCTGCGCAGCGAGTGGCAGGTGGACGTGCGCACTGGCGCGCCGCGCGTGGCCTACCAGGAAACGCTGCGCGCCGCGGCGCTGGGCGTGGTCGGGCGGCTGTCCAAGCAGAACGGCGGCCATGGCCAGTTCGCGCAGGTGGTGCTGGACCTGGTGCCGCGCACGGACGGCGAGGTGGTCTTCGCCGACCGCAGCCGCGGCGGCGTGGTGCCGAAGGCCTTCGTCGCCGCGACCGAGAAGGGCGTGCGTGCGGCGCTGGCGCAAGGTCCGCGCGGCTACCCGGTGCTCGGCGTGGAGGTGGTGCTGGTCGATGGCCAGGCGCATGCGGTGGATTCGTCGGACATCGCGTTCCAGCGCGCGGCGGCGGACGCGGTGAAGGCAGCGCTGGCGCAGGCCGGCACGCTGCTGCTGGAGCCGGTGATGGCGTTGGCGATCGACACCCCCGCCGCCAGCGTCGGCGACGTGCTCGGCGATCTGCAACGGCGCGATGGACGCGTGGTGGCGATCGAGGAGCGCGGCGCGCGTGCCGACGTGATCGCGCAGGCGCCGCTGGCGCAACTGCAGGCCTACACCACCGCGTTGCGTTCGCTGACCCAGGGCCGCGCGTCGGCCAGCATGACCTTCGACGGCTACGCGGCGGTCAGGGCGGCATGAGTCGGCTCGCCTGCCGAAGAGAAGCTGCATGAGGTCGAGGAGCCGGTTCGCCGGCTCCTCTTTTTTTGCCCGGCGCTTGCACGCGCGCCGCGATCCGGGCTTCATAGGCGCCCCCCACACCGGAGCCGTGCATGCGTCGACTGTTCGCCATCCTCGCCTTTCTGCCTGCGCTTGCCGCGGCGCAGGCGCCACCGTGCGCGACGCCGCTGCAGGTGGCCGAGAAGCTGTACCAGGCGCGCGATTTCTATCGGCGGCCGCAGAACCTGGACGGGTTGTTGACGCCGTCCTTCGCCCATGCGGTCGAGGCGGGGCTCGGCTGCACCAAGCGCAAGGGCGCCTGCCGCCTGGGCTACGATCCGTGGACCGATGCGCAGGGCGCCATCGAGGGCGCGCCACGCTTCACCCTGGTGTCCGGCGGCTCCCTGGCCACCGTGCTGGAGGTGCGGATGGACTATCGACGCGCGCTCGGTGGCACCGGCACGGTGAAGATCGAACTGCAGCGCCGCGGCAACGGCTGCTGGGCGGTCAGCGACCTGATCTCGCCGGCCGGCGAATCGCTGTTCGCGCGGCTGTCCGATGCGTCGGAATAGGCGCCGCGCATAAAAAAACCACGCCGACCTGCGTCGGCGCGGTTCGGACGACCTGCCCGCGCCTACAGCGGGAGGGGATGGCGCGGTGGCGTCCGGCGACTACTGCAGTTTCAGCATCACGATCGCCTTGGCCGGCAACGCCACCTTCAGCGTGCCGCCTTGCAGGCTGGCGCCGCCGAAGGCGGTCGGCTTCACCGCCTGCGGCTGTTCGAAGCTGTTGAGCGCGGTCATCTTCGGCGCGGTCAGGATCTGGCCGCTGACGCGCGTGGCCTGCGCGCCGCTGACCTGCACCGAAACCTCTGCTTCGCGGTTCGGGTCCAGGTTGGTCAGCGCCACGTAGACATGCCCGTCCTTGGCCTTCACCGCCGAGCCGTGCACGGCCGGCACGGTGTACTGATCGTGCTTGTAGTCGGGCGTCTTGATCTGCAGCGGCAGATAGGTGGCGTCCTGGTACGGCTTGTACATCATGAACACGTGGTAGGTCGGCGTCAGCAGCATCTTGTCGCCGTCGGTGAGGATCATCGCCTGCAGCACGTTGATCATCTGCGCGATGTTGGCCATGCGCACGCGCTCGGCGTGCGCGGTGAAGATGTCCAGATTGATCGAGGCCACCAGCGCGTCGCGCAGCGTGTTCTGCTGGTGCAGGAAGCCGGGGTTGGAGCCGGGCAGGCCGGCGTACCAGGTGCCCCATTCGTCCACCACCAACGCCACTTTCTTTTCCGGGTCGTACTTGTCCATCACCGCGCTGTGCTTGGTGATCAGTTCGTCCATGCGCAGCGTGCGCGACAGCGTCTCGATCCACAGGGTCTCGTCGAAGTCGGTGGACGAGGCGCGCGGCGGCCAGCCGCCGCCGGGCAGGGTGTAGTAGTGCAGGCTCAGGCCGTCCATGAACTTGGTGGCCTCGCGCATCATCACCTCGGTCCAGTGATAGTCGTCGTTGTTGGGTCCTGGGGCGATCTTCAGGATGGTGGCGCCGGCCGGCGCCTTGACGAAGGTCTGGTAGCGGCGGTACACGTCGGCGGCATATTCCACGCGCATGTTGCCGCCGCAGCCCCACAGTTCGTTGCCGACGCCGAAGTACGGCACCTTCCACGGTTGCTGGCGGCCGTTGCCGATGCGCTCCTTCGCCAGCGTCGATCCGGCCGGGCCGGTCATGTACTCGACCCACTGCGCCATCTCGTCCGGCGCGGCATTGCCGACGTTGCCGGCCACGTAGGCTTCGCTGCCGATCAGCTCGACGAAGTCCATGAATTCGTGGGTGCCGAAGCTGTTGGGTTCCTCGACGCCGCCCCAGTGGGTGTTGATGCTGGTCGGGCGCTTGGCGCGCGGGCCGATGCCGTCGCGCCAGTGGTATTCGTCGGCGAAGCATCCGCCCGGCCAGCGCACGTTCGGAATCTGCAGATCCTTCAGCGCGGCGACCACGTCGTTGCGGTAGCCGCGGGTATTGGGGATCTTGGAATCCGGGCCGACCCACAGGCCGCCATAGATGCCGGTGCCGAGGTGTTCTGCGAACTGGCCGAAGATGTTGCGCGACACCTGCGCGCCGGGCTGGTCGGCGCGCAGCGTGCCACGCACCTCGACGTCGGCTGCCTGCGCCAGGCCGGCGCAGAGCGTCAGCGCCGCCATCGCCGCGGCCAGCGGCAGGCGCCGCCGCCAGCGTATCGCGGCATTCTTCAATGAACGGGTCGAGAGCATCGGTGTCTCCTAGTGGGCAGGGGCGGCGCATCCGTGCACGGGCGCCGCGTCGGTGATGGTCGCATGCGACCGTGGCGGGTGGGCGCCACAGCGCTGCGCGGGTCTCAGAAGCGGAAGCGCAATCCCAGGCTGAAGGTGCGCTCCGCGACCCCGATGTCGCGCGGGAAGCGGTACGAATCGCCGAAGTAGTTGCGGGTGACCTGGCCGAGCAGGTTGGTCGCCTCCAGCGATACGGTCATGGCGTCGTCGATGTCGTAGTTCATCGCGAAATCCAGCGAGTCGGTCGGCGCCACGTAGATCGACTGCGGCTGGTCGCCGCTGGCGGTGTAGCTGAGCGCGTATTCGCTGCGCCAGTTGTAGGCCAGGCGGCTGGAGAAGGCGCCCTTCTGGTAGATCAGCACGGCGTTGTAGGCGCGGTCGGAGACGTTGACCAGGTCCTGCATCTGCCCGCTGGGCGACTCGGTCTGCGCATCGATGAAGGTGGCGTTGAGCTGGGTGCCGAAGCCGGACAGCCAGCCGGGCAGGAAATCGTAGAACTGGGTGTAGGCAAGCTCGATGCCCTTCAGCGTGCCGTCGCCGGTATTGCGCGGGCGGCTCACCGAGTAGGTCACCCCGTTGATGACTTCGTCGCTGGCGTAGGTCTGGATGTAGCCGTCGATGCGGCGGTAGAACGCCGCCGCCGACAGCAGCGAGCCGGGGCGGAAATACCATTCCAGCGACAGGTCCAGGTTCTCCGATTTGACCGGATTCAGATCCGGATTGCCGCCGCTGCCGGTCGCCGGCACGGTGGCGGTGGCCTGGTAGAGCGACAGCTGCGGATTGAGCGCGCTGAAGCTGGCGCGGGTGATCGACTTGCCGTACGAGGCGCGCAGCAGCAGGTCGTCGCGGATCGACAGGTTGGCGCTGAAGCTGGGCAGCAGTTCGGTGTCGCTCTTGTCGATGCTGACCGGCGAGTTGGCGCCATCGACGATCTGGGTGCCTTGCAATTGCGCGTCCAGCTTCACCGCCCGCACCCCGACCGCGCCATCCAGGTTCATGCCGCCCACGCTGGTGGAGTAGCGGGCCTGCAGGTAGGCCGCGTAGCTGTCTTCCTTGTCGTCGAAGTACAGCGAGGGACTCGCGGTCGGCGCCGCGGCGTCGTAGCCCATCGCCGCGCGGATCAGTCCTGCGTTGGCGAGCAGGTAGTCGCGGTCGGCCACCATCCACTGCGAGGTCGACACCGAACGTTCGCCGTTGAGCAAGTTGCTCGGCGTGGTCGAGGCCAGGCCGGCCAGGTCGTCGACGAACACGGTGCCGCCGCTGATGTTGGTGCGCCCGCCGGTATCGGCGGCGACGTTCTTCGCCTCGCGGCGGCTGGCGCGGAAGCCGAAGTCCAGCGCGGCGAGCGGGCCGGCGTCGAGCCTGAAGCTGCCGTCGCCCTTCCACGACCAGTCCTTGCCTTCCTGCCGGCTCCACGCGTCGTAGTACTGGTGCAGCCAGTAGTTGGACGCGTCGGCGACGCCGTAGGCGCTGCCGTCGGCGTTGCTGACCCGCGCGTCGGAGGCGCCCTTGTTGTCGAAGTTCATCGTGATCGATGGTGCGATGAATGCGGTATCGAGGATGAAGCTGCGGTTGTCGGCCTTGCTGTAGGTATAGGCCAGATCGGTGGACAGGCTCAGGCGTTCGCCCTTCCAGCTGCCGCCGATCGCGCTCTGGTAGGTGTCGGAGGTGTTGGCGTAGGCCTGGTTGCTGGTCAGCGTGAACAGGTCGCGCGCGGTGATGCTCTGGGCGACGTTGGTGCCCGGCTTGGTGGTCACGCTGACCACGTTGTCGGCGTTGACCAGGGTCGGCAGCGGGATCCAGAAGTTGACCTGCGAATCGTTGCGGTAGCCGACGTAGAAATTCTCGAAGTACAGCTCGGTGTTCTCGTTCGGCGCCCACTGCAAGGTCAGATTGGCCGAGCGGCGGTCGCGGTCGCCGATGGTGTAGATCGAGCCGATGGTATCGGGAACGTAGATCTGCTCGCCGGGATTGGCCGGGTTGTCCTTCAGCGTGTAGGTGCCGTTGAAGGTATTGCTTTCCTGATATTGCTGGGACTGGTAGGAGACGCTGCCCATCACCCCCAACTTGCCGGCATCGGTGTGCCACAACTTGTTCGCGGTCAGGCTGCCGTTGGGGTCGGCTTCGCCGGAGTTGCGGCTGTACAACGCGCGTGCGCTGCCGGCCAGGGTCCAGTCGTTCTGGAAGTCGAACGGCCGCCGCAGGCGCACGTCGATCAAGCCGCCGATACCGCCCTCGATGTTTTCCGCGCCGCTGGTCTTGTACACGTCCACGCGCTGCAGCAGGTCGGCAGGAATGTCGGCCAGGGTCATGCTGCGGCCGGTGGTGGTGAACACGTTGCGGCCGTTGAGCGTGGTCACCACGTCCGGCAGGCCGCGCACCAGCACCGTGCTCACTTCGCCGGCGCTGCGCGCCACCTGCACCCCGGTGACCCGCTGCAGCGCCGCGGCCACGCTGTTGTCCGGCAGCTTGCCCACGTCCTCGGCCACGATCGAGTCGGTGATCTGGGTGCTGTTCTGCTTCAGCGCGATAGCACTGGCGATGCTGCCGCGCACGCCCTTGACCTCGACCGTGTCCAGCTGCGTCGGCGCCTGAGCGCCGCTCGCGGCTTGTGCGGTGTCGGCGGCCGAAGCGTCCGAGCCCGGTTCGGTCTGCTGCGCGGCGGCGCTGCCCGCGGCCAGGATCAGGCTCAGCGCCGCAGCCAGCGCATGCGGCAAGGGACGCGGCGTGGGCCGGCGGTTCGTGGTCACGATCTTCATCGCAGGTAACTCCTCCCAGAGTCGTGCGGACGATGGCGCGATGGCGCCGCGATGCAGTGCGGTCGCCTTCGGTGTGCGGGACTGGCGATGCCGTGGCAAGGCCATTCCGAGTGGTGCGACTGGGTGCATGCGCAGAGCGCGCGTCGGGCCACATCGCGATGGCCCGACGCGTTGCGCCAGGAAGGCAGGTGCAAGGGGGCGCAGTCCCCACGCTCGGCTGCGGCGCAGTCGCGGCGGGGATCACGGGCGTGCCCATCCAGGTTCAGCGAGCGGAGAATAGAGGAGCGACGAATAACCGACTAATGATTTAAATCGACTTATCGATATGGGGATTGCAATGCTGCAATGCCGCAGATTTTTCGCTGACGCTCGACGCGGCGAGCGCGTGCCGTCGCTGCACGCAACGCGCCTGCGTCCACGCGACGGGTCCCAGCGTCGCCGTGGCCAAGGACGCGGCGATGGCTTGCGACCGGCTGCGCTGGTTATGCTGCGCGGCACGCGTGGAACGCGCGCTCACCCAACCAGGACCTCTGCATGTCATCGATCTTCGGCCAGCTTCCCGACGGTACCGCCATCCAACGCGTGGTTCTGGACAGCGGCGCGGGCCTGCGCGCGGAACTGCTGACCTATGGCGGCCTGCTGCGCAGCCTCAGCCTGGACACCGCGCGTGGCCGCACCGAATTGGTCCTCGGCCTGCCGACGCTGGATGCGTACCTGCACGACCCGGCCTATCTCGGCGTGCTGGTCGGCCGCTTCGGCAACCGCATCGCCGGGTCGGCCTTCAGCGTGGACGGGCAGCGCTACGCGCTCAGCGCCAACGAGGGCGCCAATCATCTGCATGGCGGCGCATGCGGATTCGGGCGCCGGGTGTGGTCGCTGCAGGCGCAGACCGAGCGCAGCCTGCAATTGCACTACGACTCGCCGGCCGGCGAGGAAGGCTATCCGGGCAACCTGCAGGTCAGCGCCGAGTTCAAGCTGCATGGCCGCACCCTGGAACTGCAGTTCGCCGCGCAGACCGATGCGCCGACCCCGCTCAATCTCACCCATCATCCGTACTTCAACCTGGCCGGCGATGCCAGCGTGGCGGCTGCCGCGCAGTGGCTGCGGGTGCCGGCCGACCGTTACCTGCCGGTGGCCGACGCGGCGCTGCTGCCGAGCGGCGAGATCGCCGGTGTGGCCGGCACCCCATTCGACTTCCGCACGCCGCGCGCGATCGCCGACAAGGACAGTGCCGCCGATCCGCAGCTGCGCCTGAGCGGCGGCTACGACCATTGCCTGGTGCTGGCGCAGGCGCGCGACTGCAGCGCCATCCTGTATTCGCCGCACAGCGGCGTGGCCATGCGCATCGCCAGCGCGATGCCGGCGCTGCAACTGTACGAAGGGCATTGGCTGGACCGCCAGCATCCGGGCCTGGGCCGCGGCGTGTGCCTGGAGCCGCAGGGCTATCCGGATGCGCCGAACCAGCCGGGCTTTCCCGATACCATCCTGCGTCCCGGCCAGGTCTACCGGCACCGCATCGAATACCGCTTCGCCGAGGTCGGCGCGGATGCCGATTGGGAGGCTGTGGAGGCGGCGCTGGCAGACTGAGCTGCGATGCAGATCGCCGCGGGCAGATAGCGCGATTCCTGTAGAGCGGCTTCAGCCGCGACCGGGCGCCGAGGAATGTCAGCTGCGGAAACATTCTGTCGCGGCTGAAGCCGCTCCTACACAGGATGCATCGCGCATCCCAGCCGCTACTGCGGATGCCCGAGCACCAGTTCGATCACGAACTTGCTGCCGAAGAACGCCAGCAGCAGCAACAGCATCGCCGCCAGCGTCCAGTGCACCGCCTTGATCCCGCGCCAGCCATAGCGCCAGCGGCCGAACAGCAGCGCGCCGAACACGATCCACGACAGCACGCTGAGCACGGTCTTCTGCACCAGCCGCTGCGCCAGGAAATCCTGCACGAACAGCACCCCGGTCAGCAGGGTCAGGGTCAGCAGGATGAAGCCGACCACGATGGTGCGGAACAGCAGCGTCTCCAGCGCGGTCAGCGGCGGCAGCGCGCGCAGCCACGGGTGGAAATCGCGGCGGCGCAGCGCGCGCTCCTGCAGCCACAGCATCACCGCCAGCAGCGCGGCGATGCCCAGCGTGGCGTAGGCCAGCAGCGCCATCCACGCATGCAGCTGCAGCCGCCAGTCCAGCAGCGGTGCCGGTTCGTGGCCGTGCGAGTGGTAGGCCAGCAGCAGCGCCGCCGACAGCGGGAACACCACCACGCCCAGCGCCGCCATGCGGCCGCTGGCGCCGACCAGCGCGGTCATCAGCGCCATGCCCAGGCTGACCAGCGACAGCGCGGCGAAGAAGTGCATGTCCGGCCCGCCGGCGGTGTGCAGCGCGACTTCCACGTGATAGCCCGCATGCAGCGCCACCGCCGGCAGCGCCGCCCACAGCCAGGCGCGGCTGCGTTCGACCCGGTCGCGCACCACCGAGCCGACCAGCAGGCCGGTAGCGGTCAGGTACAGCAGGGTCGCGACGAGGATCAGGAGCATCGCGCCAGTTTCGCATATCGGGCCCGCGCTCGTGGCGGCGGCCCGGTCGATCGGACGCACCCGCTCGCGCCGCGCCCACGGCAGCGCGCCATGCGCGACGGCATCGGCGGCACCGCGAGGAAGCCGGCAGGCGGCGGCGCCAGGGCGGGGCGGCCTCCGGGATCGCCGGCCGGCGCGGCTATAATCGACGACCGTTTCCCGTCTGCGACCCGCCCGCATGTTCGAATCCCTCACCCAACGCCTCTCCGGCACCATGCAGCGCCTGCGCGGCCGCGGCCGCCTGACCGAGGAGAACATCCGCGAAGCCACCCGCGAAGTGCGCATCGCGCTGCTCGAGGCCGACGTCGCGCTGCCGGTGGTGCAGGCGCTGATCGAGCGCATCAAGGTGCGCGCGGTCGGCCAGGAAGTGCTCAAGAGCCTGACCCCGGGCCAGGCGCTGATCAAGGTCGTGCGCGACGAGCTGACCACGGTGATGGGCTCGGCCGCCAGCGACCTCAACCTCAACGTGCCGGCGCCGGCGATCGTGCTGATGGCCGGCCTGCAGGGCGCGGGCAAGACCACCACGGTCGGCAAACTGGCCAAGCACCTGAAGGAAAAGCGCAAGAAGAAGGTGATGGTGGTCTCCGCCGACGTCTACCGTCCGGCCGCGATCGAGCAGCTCAAGACCCTGGCCGAGCAGGTCGGGGTGCTGTTCTTCCCGTCCGAGGCCTCGCAGCAGCCGGTGGACATCGTCCGCGCCGCGATCGCCGACGCGCGCAAGTCCTTCGTCGACGTGCTGCTGGTCGACACCGCCGGCCGCCTCGCCATCGACGCGGCGATGATGACCGAGATCAAGGCGCTGCACGCCGCGATCAACCCGGCCGAAACCCTGTTCGTGGTCGATGCGATGACCGGCCAGGACGCGGCCAACACCGCCAAGGCGTTCAGCGAAGCGCTGCCGCTGACCGGCGTGGTGCTGACCAAGACCGACGGCGACGCCCGCGGCGGCGCCGCGCTGAGCGTGCGCTACATCACCGGCAAGCCGATCAAGTTCATCGGCGTGGGCGAGAAGCCCGACGGCCTGGACGTATTCCATCCCGACCGCCTGGCCAGCCGCATCCTGGACATGGGCGACGTGCTGTCGCTGGTCGAGCAGGTCGAGCACCAGGTCGACAAGGACAAGGCGCAGAAGCTCGCCGAGAAGGTCGCCAAGGGCAAGAAGTTCGACCTCAACGACATGCGCGACCAGCTCGAGCAGATGCAGAACATGGGCGGCATTTCCGGGCTGATGGACAAGCTGCCGGGCATGGGCCAGATCCCCGAGCACCTCAAGCAGCAGGTCGCCGGCAACAAGGACGTGCCGCGGATGATCGCGATCATCGGCTCGATGACCAAGAAGGAGCGGCGCAATCCGACCCTGCTCAACGGCTCGCGCCGCGCCCGCATCGCGCGCGGTTCCGGCACCCAGCCGGCCGACGTCAACAAGCTGATGAAGCAGTTCCAGCAAATGGAAAAGATGATGTCGAAGATGGCCGGCGGCGGCATGAAGGGCCTGATGCGCGGCATGAAGGGCATGATGGGCGGCATGGGCGGACGCGGCGGCCTGCCGTTCCGCTGAGGCCGGTGCGCATGCGCTGCGTGCGCGCAGCGCTCCTGAGCCGCGGCATCCCCGGTCGCGCCGTGCGCTCCTGCGCTCGCGGCGGACCGTCGCGGCGCCGCGAGCGCGTCGACTGCGATCTGTTCTCGACGAGGAAATCAGTGCGATGAGTGAGGATTCAGCCTATTCCGTGGGCGGCGAAGACGCCGCGATGCAGGCGGCGTACGTCGCCGCGCGCGGCACCTTCAAGTTCTTCTGGCGCGAGATGTCCTGGGAATACCGGCGCATCGTGCCGGGACTGGACATGGCGGCGGTGAAGCTGGCGTTCGCGACCGATGCCACCGACCAAGGCGTGCCATCGGTCGAACACATGTGGGTCGGCGACGTGCAGTTCGACGGGCACACCGTCTCCGGCACCCTGCTCAACGATCCGGACCACATCGCTGCGTTGCAGGCCGGCGCCGCGGTCGCCGCTCCGGTCGCGGAGCTGGAGGACTGGATGTACGTCATCGACGGCAAGGTCTATGGCGGCTACACCATCGATGCGCTGCGTCGCGGCATGTCGGCCGCCGAGCGCGCCGAGCACGACGCCGCCTGGGGCCTGGAATTCGGTGCGCCCGGGCAGGTGCGGCTGGTGCCGGCGCCGAAGCGCGGGCTGTTCGCCGGTATGCTCGGTCGCAACGACGGCGCCGAGGACGATGCCGAGGCGCTGTCGCTGCGCGAGCACCCGATGAGCGAGAACATGGGTCCGCGCATCGACGAAGACCTGCGCGGCCGCCCCGATGCGGTGCACGTGCTCGACGAGCAGGGCTGGACGCTGCTGCAGCGCGACGCGCTGGCCGGCAACTACCAGCCGGTGGCGATGCTGTTGCAGCACGGCGCGGATCCGTCGCTGCGCAACCCGCTGGGACGCACGGCGCTGGAGCTGGCGCAGCAGATGCAGTGGCCGCGGATCATGCAACTGCTGCAACAGGCGGGCTGACGTGAGGCCTTCGGCGGCGTCCTTGGTGACACGCACGCGCGCATCGGACTTTTGCCAGCGCTACCGGTTGCGCGTACCGATCCTGCTGGCGCCGATGGCCGGCGCCTGCCCGGTGCCGCTGTCGGTGGCGGTCGCGCAGGCCGGCGGCATGGGTGCGATGGGTGCGGTGCTGTCCTCGGTCGCGGACATCGGCGCCTGGATGGACGCGTTTCGGCGCCACAGCGATGGGCCGGCGCAGGTCAACCTGTGGGTGCCGGATCCGCCGCCGCTGCGCGACGCCGCCGCCGAGGCGGCCACGCGCGCGTTCCTCGCGCAGTGGGGGCCGCCGGTCGAGGCTGCCGCCGGCGATGCCGGGCCAGCCGATTTCGACGCGCAATGCGCCGCGCTGCTGGATGCGCGTCCCGCGGTGGCGTCCTCGATCATGGGCCTGTTCCCGCCCGCCTTCGTCGCGCAGCTGAAGCAGGCCGGCATCGCCTGGTTCGCCTGTGCCACCACGCTGGACGAGGCGCTGGCGGCGCAGGCGGCCGGCGCCGATGCAGTGGTCGCGCAGGGCGCGGAGGCCGGCGGCCACCGCGGCGCGTTCGATGCGGCGCGCGCCGAGCAGCAACTGACCGGGCTGTTCGCGTTGCTGCCGCGGCTGGCCGATCGGCTGGATGTGCCGGTGATCGCCGCCGGCGGCATCGCCGATGGCCGCGGCATCGCTGCGGCGCTGACCCTGGGGGCCAGCGCGGTACAGATCGGCACCGCCTTCCTGCGCACCCCGGAGGCGGCGCTAGCGCCAGCCTGGGCCGAGGCGCTGGCACGCGCCGAGCCGGAACAGACCGTGCCGACCCGCGCCTTTTCCGGCCGCCTCGGTCGCGCGCTGGCCACCGACTACGTGCGCGCCGCCGCCGAGCCGACGGCGCCGCCGCCGCGGCCCTACCCGGTGCAGCGCGGGCTGACCGCGCCGATGCGCCAGGCCGCGGTGCGCGAAGGCCGCCTGGCGGCGATGCAGGCCTGGGCCGGGCAGTCGGCGTGGATGGCGCCGGCGCAGCCGGCGGCGACGCTGCTCGAGCGCTGGTGGGACCAGGCGCAGGCGCTGCTGTGAGCGCGAGGCTGTTCTGCAATGGACGGCCGGCGAGCGCGGAGGCATTGGCCGCGCCGGCGCTGGTCAACTACGGCCACTTCAGCACGATGCAGGTCCGCGACGGCGCGGTGCGCGGCTTCGACCTGCATCTGCAGCGGCTCGATGAGGCCACCCGCACGCTGTTCGGCAGCGAACTGCCGGCCGCTCGGATCCGCGCTGAGTTGCGCGCGGCGCTGCAGGCATTCGGCAGCGGCGATGCGTCGCTGCGCGCCAGCGTGTTCGCCCGCGACTTTGATTTCCGCCGCGCCGATGCGGCCTGCACGCCGGAACTGCTGGTCTCGCTGGCGGCGCCCGCGCAGGCGGACCCCACGCCATTGCGGCTGCGCAGCGTTGCGTTCGCGCGCGAACTGCCGCAGATCAAGCACGCCGGCACGTTCGCCTTGTTCCACCAACGCCGGCTGGCGCTGCAGGCCGGCTTCGACGATGCGCTATTCGTCGATGCGCAAGGACTGGTCGCCGAGGGGTCGATCTGGAACCTGGGTGCGTGGGACGGGCAGGGCGTGGTGTGGCCGCAGGCGCCGGCCCTGCGCGGCACCCAGGAGCGGTTGCTGCAGGCCGGCCTGGCCAAGCTCGGCATCGCCCAGCAGGTGCGGCCGCTGCACCTGCGCGAACTGGCCGGATTTGCTTCCGCCTTCGCCTGCAATGCGCGCGGCCAGCAGGCCATCGCCGCGGTGGACGGGCAGGCGCTGGGGCCGGCCGCGGAGCTGTTGCGGATACTGAACGCCGCCGTCGAGACCCAGGCCTGGCAAGCCATCTGACCGGTCTGGGGGCGACTTGGCAGCGTTCCGCCCGCCCGCTATAATCGCCGGCTTACCGCGCCATCCTGGCGACTGGGCAACACCGGAAAACTCACCATGGTCAAGATTCGCCTTACCCGTGGCGGCGCCAAGAAGCGCCCCTTCTACCACATCATCGTCACCGACGTGCGCAGCGCGCGCGACGGCCGCAACATCGAGCGCCTGGGCTATTACAACCCGGTCGCGCAGGGCGCCGAGCCGCGTATCGTGCTCGACCTGCCGCGCGTTGACCATTGGGTGTCCAATGGCGCGCAGCTGACCGACAAGGTGCGCAACCTGTACAAGGAAGCGACCAAGGCCCAGGCCACCGCGGCCTGATCCTGCGGGCCGCGCCTGGCGCGGCCCTTCGGTTTTTGCACCCATGAAAGACAGCCAGCGCCGTATCCTGCTGGGCAGGATCCTGGGCGCCTTCGGCGTACGTGGCGAGGCCAAGCTCGAGTCGTGGACCGAGCCGCGCCTCGCCATTTTTCGCTATCAGCCCTGGATCGTGCGCAAGCCCGACGGCAGCGAAAGCACCCTCAGCGGGGTGCGCGGCCGCGAATCCAGCAAGCATCTGGTGGTCACCTTGCCCGACGTCACCGATCGCGATGCGGTCGAGGCGCTGCGCGGCACCGAGATCTACGTGGCGCGCGACACCCTGCCGCCGCCCAAGCCCGACGAATACTACTGGGTGGACCTGGAAGGTCTGGACGTGCGCACCGTCGACGGCGTGGCCCTGGGCCAGGTCTCGCACCTGTTCTCCAACGGCGCCAACGACGTGCTGGTGGTGCGCGGCGACCGCGAGCGGCTGCTGCCGTTCGTGCAGCCGGACTACGTCAAGTCGGTGGATTTCGAGGCCAACCTGATCGTGGTCGACTGGGACCCCGAGTTCTGAGCGAGGCGGCCATGCGGCCGCTTTCGCTCTTGTCTGTTCCCATTCCCCATTCTCGACTCCCCATTCCCGGCCTCATGCGCATCGACGTCATCAGCCTGTTCCCCGAATTCGTCGCCCAGTGCGCCGCGTTCGGCGTGGTCGGGCGTGCGCAGGAGCGCGCGCTGCTGGCGCTGCATGGCTGGAACCCGCGCGACTACGCCACCGGCGGCTACCGCAAGGTGGACGACCGCCCGTTCGGCGGCGGCCCGGGCATGGTGATGATGATCGAGCCGCTGCAGGCCTGCCTGCAGGCGGTGCGCGAGGCCGACCCGCAACCGGCGCCGGTCATCTACCTGAGCCCGCAGGGCGCGCCGCTGACCCAGGCCAAGGCCCGCCAGCTGGCGGCCTTGCCGCGGCTGGTGCTGCTGTGCGGACGCTACGAGGGGGTGGACGAGCGCTTCGTCGCCGCCGCGGTGGACGAGGAACTCTCGATCGGCGACTACGTGCTGTCCGGCGGCGAGCTGGCCGCGGCGGTGCTGGTCGATGCGGTGACCCGGCTGCAGGAGGGCGCGCTGAACGATGCCGAGTCCGCCGCCCAGGACAGCTTCGAAGGCCCGAACGGGCTGCTCGACTGCCCGCACTACACCCATCCGCGCGAACACGCGCTGGGCGAGGTGCCGGCCATCCTGCGCTCCGGCAACCATGCCGCGATCGCGCGCTGGCGGCGCATGCAGGCGCTGGGCCGGACCTGGCTGCGGCGCCCGGACCTGCTGGACGAGGCGGCGCTGAGCGCGGCCGACCGCCGCCTGCTGGAGGAATTCCGCCAGGGCCTGCAGGCCGATCCGGTCCCCGTGCAGGAAAATCCATCCAAGCCCTAGCCATGGCGGCACGACTGGGTTAAAATGCCCGGCTTTCCGGCCTAGCCATCTGCGCTTGGCCCATCCGTATATCGCGCAATCGCCGTGCGGCGACTGCCGGACCACCTCACCAGACACAAGCGGTGCCCACCATGAGCAAGCTCAACAAGACCATCCTGGCCGACTTCGAAGCCGCCCAGATCCAGCGCAAGCTGCCGGAGTTCAACCAGGGCGACACCATCGTCGTCAACGTCAAGGTGAAGGAAGGCAACCGCGAGCGCGTCCAGGCCTACGAAGGCGTGGTGATCGGCACCAAGAACGCCGGCCTGAACTCCTCGTTCACCGTGCGCAAGATCTCCCACGGCTTCGGCGTGGAGCGCGTGTTCCAGAGCCACAGCGCCATCATCGACTCGGTCGAAGTGAAGCGCCGCGGCAAGGTCCGCGCCGGCAAGCTGTACTACCTGCGTGGCCTGGAAGGCAAGGCCGCCCGCATCAAGGAAGATCTGGCCGCCGCTGCACAGGCCAAGGTCGCGCGTCAGGCCGCTGCGGCCGCCGCCAAGGCCGAGTAATCCCCCGGCGACTTCGGTCGCTGCCGCGACGGCCGCCTTCGGGCGGCCGTTTGCGTTTGGGCGGCGGTGTGGCCGCGATGGCGCGTGGCTGCGCCTCTGCGTTCGATATGCCGGGCTTGCGCTCGGCATGACGCAGCTGGGGATTTCCGGTCGGGGCGAAGGCTCCTGCCGCAGCGCACCCGGCCAGCCAGCCGCAAATCCTGTAGGAGCGGTTTCAACCGCGACCGAGCGAAGCCGCGGACCATCCGCGTGGCCAACGCGTCGGCGGCTTCAGCCCCGACGGCGTTCTCTCGATGTCGCTTCGGCCGAGGCGGAGTGAGCGCGCTTCCCGGAGCCGTCGAAGGCGGCATGTGCGAGCGACTTCAGTCGCGACGGGACTTCCCGGGAAATCCCGTCGCCATCGAGGCCGCTCCCACAGGCGATCGCCTCGATCGAAACGCGGGCGCGCACGCTCAGCGCGCCGGCTCCTGCACGATCGACACGTCCGCGACCGCGGCCGGCGGCGCCGCCGGCACTTCCGCCGGATGCGCCATTTCCTCGGGGCGCGGCTGGCTCAGCATCTGCGCCTTGCGCCAGTTGCCCCAGCGGTAATAGGCCAGCGACAAGGCCATCGCGCAGATCGAACTGGTCGGGAAGCTCCACCACACCGCATCGGCGCCGAACTGCGGCTGCAGCAACTGCGCGAACGGCACGCGGATGCCCCACAGCGCCAGCGCCAGGATCAGCAGCGGCGGCATCACCGCGCCGGTGGCACGGACCACGCCGGAGATCACGAAGGTCACGCCGAAGAACAGGAACGACCACACCGCGATGTGGTTGAGGTGGCGCGCGATCTCCAGCGCCGCGCTGTGCGGCGGCAGGAACAGCGCCAGGGTCCAGCGATCGAGCAGGATCAGCGGCGCGATCAGCGCGCCGGTCAGCAGGAAGTTGAACAGCACGCCCTGCCGCGCGGTCGCCGCGACCCGGTCCCAGCGCTGCGCGCCGACGTTCTGCGCGGCCATCGACGAACAGGCCGCGCCGATCGCCATCGCCGGCATCTGCACGTACGTCCACAGTTGCATCGCCGCGCCGTAGGCGGCCGAGGTATCGGTGCCGTAGCCGTTGACCATCGAGATCATCACGATCATCGCCAGCGAGATCAGCACCATCTGCAGGCCCATCGGCACGCCCTTGACCACCAGCGCGCGCAGGATCGTCGGGTCGATGCGGAACAGCCGCGCGTCCTGCCGGCCCAGCCACAGCACATGGCGCTTGTGCCGCAGGTACAGCAGCAGGCCGCCCAGGGCGATGGCCTGGGCGATCAGCGTGGCCCAGGCGGCGCCGGCGATGCCCAGCTTCGGGAACGGCCCCAACCCGAACAGCAGCAGCGGATTGAAGCCGATATCCAGCGCCACCGACAGCAGCAGGAAGCGGAACGGGGTGCGCGAGTCGCCGGTGCCGCGCAGCGCAGCCGACAGGAACGCGAACGCGTACAGCAGCGGCATCGCCAGGAAGATCACTCGCAGATAGGCCTCGGCCAGCGGCAGCGAGGCGGCCGGGGTGCCCATCGCCGCGAGCAGGTGCCGCGCCAGCCACCAGCCGCCGGCCGCGATCAGCACCGAGATGCCGATGAAGAACGTGGCGCTGGTGCCCATCACCCGCCGCGCCTGGACCACGTCGCCGCGGCCCATCGCCTGGCCGATCAGGATGGTGGCGGCCATGCCGATGCCGAACACCGAGCCGATCAGGAAGAACATGATGCTGTTGGCGTTGGCCGCCGCGGTCAGCGCCGCCTCGCCGAGGTAGCGGCCCACCCAGATCGCGTTGACCGACCCGTTCAGCGACTGCGCGATGTTGCCGGCCAGGATCGGCAGCGCGAACAGCAGCAACTGCCGGCCGATCGGGCCTTCGGTGAGGGTGGCGGGCTTGGCCATCGCTTGCCTGCAGGGACGGGAGCGGGAAGCCGCGCACACTAGCACCTGCGCGCGACCCCGGGGAGGCGACGCATGGCAGATGTGGCGCGGCGGCGAACGTCCTAGACTAAAGGCGTCGATGCTGAAGCGGCGATCGCCGCCCGCCGATGGTGCGCCGGCCCGTCGGCGGTGCAGGCGCACGCGGCCGGGCCTTGCGGTGCAGTTTCAGGCCTGGGCGCAGGCTGTCGGCGCAGCACTCACCGGAGGAACTTGCAATGCCGCGATCGCGCCGCAATCTGCAGTGGATCGGATGCAGCGCGCTGGCGCTGGCACTGGCCGCTTGTGCCGACAACGCGCGCCGGGACGATGCCGACCTGCGACCGGGCGAGCGCCCGGAATGCCTGGTCGGCGAGGACGCCAGTGCGCTCCCGCGCCGCGCCGACGGCCTGGCCGCCAGCCAGCGCCAGCAGCGCTGCCATCCGCAGGAGTCGCTTCAGTGGTCCGGCGAGCGACGCGACGATCGACCGATGAACGTGGATTTCCGTAAACGCGATGAATGAACCGCTAGCGCAACCGAGTGTGGTCCGACTGGATGTCTGGCTGTGGGCCGCACGCTTCTTCAAGACCCGCAGCGTGGCCAAGCAGGCGGTGGAGACCGGCAAGGTCGACGTGGCCGGGCAGCGGCCGAAATCCTCGCGCGCGGTGCGTGTGGGCGAGCAGTTGCGCGTGGAGCGCGGCGAGGAGGTGTTCGAGATCCAGGTGCTGGCGCTCAGCGACGACCGCGGCCCGGCCAGCGTCGCGCAGACGCTGTACCAGGAGAGCGAGGCCTCGCGCGAGCGGCGCGCGCAGCAACGCGCGCAACGCAGCGCCGAACGCAACGGCTACCAGGCGCCCGAGGGCAAGCCGGACAAGCGCGCGCGGCGGTTGATCCGCGCGCTGGGCGATCTCGACGCGTTGTAGGGGCTTTGACGGGGACGGCCGTTTCCGAAGACGCGACGACGCGGGCCAACGTGCGCTGGGCAGATGCGCCGCGCTCCGCTCGATGCCCGCGGCCCCTCGCTCGCTTTCGCCGGCTGGGGTGCTTTTCCACGCATCGTGCAGTCGAGACTGAAGTCCCTCCCACAGTGCAGGCGCCCCACAAATCCCCCTGTAGGAGCGGCTTCAGCCGCGACGAACGAAGCGGGGGACCGATCGGTGTCGGAAAGTGTCGGGGCTGAAGCCCCTCCTACAGTGCACCCAGCCAGCACGCCGCGGAGTTCCTGCAGGAGCGGCTTCAGCCGCGACGAGCGGAGCGGTGGACCGATCGGTGTTGGAGAGTGTCGGGGCTGAAGCCCCTCCTACAGTGCACCCAGCCGGCACGCCGCGGAGTTCCTGTAGGAGCGGCTTCAGCCGCGACGAGCGGGGCGGTGGACCGATCGGTGTCGGAGAATGTCGGGACTGAAGTCCCTCCTACAGTGCACCCAGCCGGCACGCCGCGGAGTTCCTGTAGGAGCGGCTTCAGCCGCGACGAACGAAGTGGGGGACCGATCGGTGTTGGAGAATGTCGGGACTGAAGTCCCTCCTACAGTGCACCCAGCCGGCGTGCCGCGGAGTTCCTGTAGGAGCGGCTTCAGCCGAGATGAGCGGAGCGGTGGACCGATCGGTGTTGGAAAGTGTCGGGGCTGAAGCCCCTCCTACAGTGCATCCAGCCGGCGTGCCGTGGAGTTCCTGCAGGAGCGGCTTCAGCCGCGACGAGCGGAGCGGTGGACCGATCGGTGTCGGAGAATATCGGGGCTGAAGCCCCTCCTACAGTGCATCCAGCCGGCGTGCCGCAAGTCCCTGTAGGAGCGGCTTCAGCCGCGACAAACAACGTGGTGAACCCGATTGGTCAGGCAGCGCGGGGCAGATGGCCCAAGGCCACTCGAAGTCTCACAACAGCGCAACAGCCAGCGTGCCGCGAGTCCCTGTGGGAGCGACTTCAGTCGCGACGAACGAAGCGGTGACCTGTCGGTGTCGGGTAGCGTGGGATTGAGGGCCCGAGACCCCGAGTCACTTTCAACGACCGACTTGCATCAGCCTTGGCGTCGCGATGCCTATGTCATGACGCTCACGCAAACGCCCCGGCAAGCCGGGGCGTTTTTTACATAGGCCGCGCAGTGCAGCAACTGCAACCGCCGACCTGGCTCGGATCATCCGGGCAGGTCCGATCGATCAGCAGCCTGCCCAATGCACCGGGCAGGCCCTCGACCTCATGCTGCCAGATCGAAACGGTCCAGCTGCATCACCTTGCTCCAGGCCGCGACGAAGTCCCGCACGAACTTCTCCTGCGCATCGGCGCTGGCGTACACCTCGGCCAGCGCACGCAGGATCGAGTTGGAACCGAACACCAGGTCCACGCGCGTGCCGGTCCACGTTTGCTCGCCGGTGGCGCGGTCGCGGCCTGCGTACAGTTCCTTGGTGTCCGAAGTCGCCTTCCACTCGATTCCCATGTCCAGCAGGTTGGCGAAGAAGTCGTTGCTCAGCGTGTCGGTGCGCTTGGTGAACACGCCGTGCGCCGACTGCCCGACATTGGCGCCGAGCACGCGCAGGCCGCCGACCAGCACGGTCATCTCCGGCGCGGTCAGGGTCAGCAGCTGTGCCTTGTCGATCAGCAGCGCTTCGGCCGAGACCGCGTAGCGGCGCTTGCTGTAGTTGCGGAAGCCGTCGGCCGCCGGTTCGAGCACGGCGAACGATTCGACGTCGGTCTGCGCCTGCGTGGCGTCCATGCGCCCCGGCACGAACGGCACGGTCAGGGTCTGCCCCGCGTTCTTCGCGGCCTGCTCGACCGCGGCCGCGCCGCCGAGCACGATCAGGTCGGCCAGCGAGATCTTCTTGCCGCCGCTCTGGGCGCCGTTGAACTGCGCCTGGATGCGTTCGAGCACGGACAGGACCTGCGCCAGCTGTTCCGGCTGGTTGACCTCCCAGTCCTTCTGCGGGGCCAGGCGGATGCGCGCGCCGTTGGCGCCGCCGCGCTTGTCCGAGCCGCGGAAGGTGGAGGCCGAGGCCCATGCAGTGGACACCAGCTGGGCGATGCTCAGGCCCGAGCCGAGCAGCGTCTGCTTCAGCGCGGCGATGTCCTGCGCATCGACCAGCGCGTGGTCCAGCGCGGGGATCGGATCCTGCCAGACCAGTTCTTCGGCCGGCACCTCGGGACCCAGGTAGCGCGCACGCGGACCCATGTCGCGGTGGGTCAGCTTGAACCAGGCGCGGGCGAAGGCATCGGCGAACTGCTCGGGGTGTTCCAGGAAGCGGCGCGAGATCGCGGCGTAGGCCGGATCGAAGCGCAGCGCCAGGTCGGTGGTGAGCATGGTCGGCAGATGCTTCTTCGACGCATCGTGCGCGTCCGGGATCAGCGCCTCGGCATTCTTCGCCACCCACTGGTGCGCGCCGGCCGGGCTCTTGCTCAGCTCCCACTCGAACTTGAACAGGTGTTCGAAGAAATCGTGGCTCCACTGCGCCGGGGTGGTGGTCCAGGTGACCTCCAGGCCGCTGGTGATGGTGTCGCCGCCCTTGCCGCTGCCGAAGCTGTTGTGCCAGCCCAGGCCCTGCGCGCCCAGGTCGCTGGCTTCCGGCTCGGCGCCGACATGGTCGGCCGGGCCGGCGCCGTGGGTCTTGCCGAAGGTGTGGCCGCCGGCGATCAGCGCGACCGTCTCTTCGTCGTTCATCGCCATGCGCGCGAAGGTGTCGCGGATGTCCTTGGCGGCGAGCAGCGGATCCGGATTGCCGTCCGGGCCTTCCGGATTGACGTAGATCAGGCCCATCTGCACCGCGGCCAGCGGGTTCTCCAGATTGCGCGTGTGCACGTCGCCATCGGCGTCGTCGTCGGAGACCAGCACGCCGCCGGCCTTGTCCACGCCGTCCGAGCCGTGCGCATAGCGCACGTCGCCGCCCAGCCAGGTGGTCTCGCGGCCCCAGTACACGTCCTGGTCCGGCTCCCAGGTGTCTTCGCGGCCGCCGGCGAAACCGAAGGTCTTGAAGCCCATCGATTCCAGCGCGACGTTGCCGGTGAGGATCATCAGGTCGGCCCAGGAAATCGCCTGCCCGTACTTCTGCTTGATCGGCCACAGCAGGCGCCGCGCCTTGTCCAGGCTGACGTTGTCCGGCCAGCTGTTGAGCGGGGCGAAGCGTTGCTGGCCGCGGCCGCCGCCGCCACGGCCGTCGCCGGTGCGATAGGTGCCGGCGCTATGCCAGGCCATGCGGATGAACAACGGGCCGTAATGGCCGAAATCGGCCGGCCACCAGTCCTGCGAATCGGTCATCAACGCGTGCAGGTCCCGCTTCAGCGCCTGCAGGTCGAGCGCGTTGAAGGCCTTGGCGTAATCGAACGTCTCGCCCAGCGGGTTGGATCTGGACGAATGCTGGCTGAGCAGGTCCACGCGCAATTGCTTGGGCCACCAGTCCTTGTTGGTGGTGCCTTCGGCGGCGGCGCTGTGGTTGAACGGGCATTTGGCTTCGGTGTTCATCGGTCTCTACCTTCGTGCGCAAGGGACGCGCCTGTGGGCCTGGCGGTCGCTGGGGATGGGGCGGGTGTCGGAAAGCGGGGTCGCGTTAGCGATGCGTCGGCGCAATGCGGAAGAGGCGATCACTGGGCTGGCGCATGGCGGGCTCGGGCTGATTCGGTAGGTGCAGACTATCGGTGGCTGAATTCTTTATAAAATTGATTGATCGAAATGATTTGATAGGGAACGACAATCGCAAGGCGGGGCGCGGCGCGGCGATCGTGGCGCATGCCGCGCGCGGTGTCTGGGAGCGGCGTGCGCAGCCGCCAGCGTGGTTCAGGCGCTGGGCATCACGTCGAAATCGCCACCCAGCACGCGCTCCAGCCGGCCGCTGCGCCAACCGCGCACGCTGTCGCGCACCAGCGGCGCCGGCGCGATGCGGTAGCGGCGGCACACGCGCAGTTCGTCGTCGGCATCCGACGCGCGCCGGGCCTGTCCGGGCAGATCCGGCGCGACCCGCACCTGTGCGCTGAGCCGGCGCAGTGCCGGTTCGTCGGCGTCCTGTTCCTGCACGTGCAGGCCGGTCTCCGGTTGCAGCAGATCCAGCGCGCCGAAGCCGGCGATCGCCAGCCAGGCGCGGCCCTGCTCCGGATCCTGCTGCAGCACCTCCACGCGCATGTTGCGTTGCGCGGCCCACGCCAGATACATCTGCAGCAACTGCTGCCACCAGCGCCGCGCGTCGGCGGGATGGCGGTGCAGTTCGCTGGCGCCGATGCGCAGGTCCAGCAGCGCGTCCTGCGGGCGTTGCTCCTGCAGCGCGTCGCTGGCCAGTTGCAGCAGCCACAGCAATTGCGCCAGGCGGGCGACGAATTCGCCGTCGCGCTGCGCGCCGTCCAGCCGCGCGCGCATGCGTCCGGCACTGTCCAGCGCGCTTTCGATGCGGTCGCGGCGTTCGATCCGGTCCAGCACCTGGAAGCGGGTGGGCTGCGACCAGAAATCGGGTTCGCCCATGCTGGCGAAATCCGCTTCCCGCGCCAGCCGCCATGCGCTTGCGGCGTGGGCCTCGTGCAGGACGTGCAGGGCCGTGTCCAGGCGCGTCAGCGCCGCGCCGCCGGTGACCGGCGCGTAGACGATGTCGCGCAGGTCTGCCGGCGCCGCCGGGTCGGCGACAGTGCCCGCCGCGGGCATGGGCGCGGGTGCATCGGGGGCGATGAAGCGCACGTCGAGGCGATCGCCGGCGCCGCGCACGAACAGGAACTGGTCGCCTTCCGGCGCGCGCTGTTCGACGATGCTGCGCGCCAGCGGCGCGAGCAGGTGCTGCTCGATCGCGCGGCGCAGCGGGCGTGCGCCCAGGTCCGGGGTGAAGCCGCGATCGAGCAGGAATTCGATCGCCGACGGCTCCCATTCCACCGCCCAGGCGCGGTTGCGCAGGCCGCGCCGGGTCAGCGTGCGATCGAGTTCCTTGTGCAGGATCTCGCGCATCAGCGCGCGGTCCAGCGGGTTGAACAGCACCACCCGATCGAGCCGGTTGATGAACTCGCGGCGGAAGGTGTCGTACACCGCCTTCTCCACCGCGCTGCGCGAGTAGCCGCCGGCGACGGTGGCGAAGCCGGGGCCGGCGCCGCGGGCGAGGGTGGCGCCGACGTTGCTGGTCAGGATGATGATGCTGTGGCGGAAGTCGGCGGTGTTGCCGTTGCGATCGCTCAGCCGCGCGTCGTCGAACACCTGCAGGAACAGGTCCCAGACCTTGGGGTGGGCCTTCTCGAACTCGTCCAGCAAGACCACCGAGAACGGCTGCTCGCGGATCCGCGCGATCAGCGTGCGCTGGCCGGCGCTGTCGTCGCCGGTGAGCCGCGACAGCGCGTCCTCGCCCTGGAATTCGCTCATGTCCAGGCGCAGCAGGCGCTCGGCGTTGCCGAACAGCAGCTCGCCCAGCGCCTTGGCCAGTTCGGTCTTGCCGGTGCCGGTGGGGCCGGCGAACAGGAACACGCCGATCGGGCGATGGCTGTCGACCAGGCCGGCCTTGAGCATGGCGATGCGATCGAGCAGGGTCTCCACCGCTTCGTCCTGGCCGAGCACGCGCTGGCGGAAAAAGCGGCGCAGCGCGTCCAGTTCCAGCCGCTGGCGATCGTCGATCACGTCCAGCGGCAGGCCGCTGCGCTTGGCCACGGCCTGCAGCAGCGCATCGTCGTCGAGCGGCAGGCGCGGCGTCTCGGCGCCGGTCGCGGCCTGCAAGGTCTCGTCCAGCAACTGCAGCAGCCGCCCCGGCTCGTGCTGCTCGGGGAAGTACTGCGCGGCCATGCGTTCGGCCTCGGCCAGGGTGCGCGCGTCGATCACCTCCGCCTGCAGCGTCTGCCGCTGCGCCTGCGCCCACTGTTCGCCGATCTGCGCCAGCGCGGCGGGGGCGGCCGGCGCCAGCGTGACCACTTCGAAGCGCGAGCGCGTTGCCGGCCGCGCCACCTGCAGCTGCGCCAGCTGCCGCGGCGTGATTTCCCCGATCAGGCGCAGCTCGCCGCGCTCCAGCGCCGGCAGCACCAGGTCGAGGATGCCGCGCGGGTCGCGCGAGTGCGAGCCCTTGTGCAGCAGGTCGTAGAAGTCGGGCGCGCGCCACAACGCGCGTTCGCGGTGCAGCACCGCCAGCATCTCGCGGATGCGGCCTTCCAGTTCGCCGATGTAGCTCTGCCCGGCGAGGATCTCCGCCGCCGACGCTTCGAATACGCGCCAGCCTTCGGCCAGCAGGCGTTCGCTGAGCAGATCGATCAGCACGCTCTTGCCGACGCCGTGCTCGCCGACCAGCAGCACCGGCTGCGGCGGCGTGGCCACCAACTGCTCGTAGGCGCGCTGCAGCGCTGCGTCCAGCGCGGGGTGGCGCAAGCGCAGGCGCGGCGGCAGCGTGGCGACGACGCGGCCGAAACCGCCGAGCACGCGCTGCTCGCGGCGCAGGCTGCGCGCGTCCTGCAGGCGCTGCAGGAACGGCTCCAGCACCGGCTCCTTGAACTGGCCGAGGGTGTCGGCCAGCTTGGCCAGCGCCTCGTCGTCCAGTCCGTCGAACTCCACCGCGCGGTCCGCCGGCGCCTTGCCCGCGGCCCAGTGCAGATAGCCGCGCAGGCGCTGCCGGAACGGCACGAAGCCCCACCACCAGTCGCGTGCCTGGCGCAGCAGCAGATGCAGGTGATCGGCGTCCGGCAGCGTCTGCAGGTAGTCGAGCACGAAGTTGAGCGGATACGAGCCCAGGTGCGGCAGCAGTTCCAGCACCGCGTCCGGATCGTTGCGGCGGCGCTGCGGCAGCGCCACCGCGGCCATCGACGGCAGCGCGTAGCCGGGGCTGCCGAGCGCTTCGAGCACCGCCTGGTCGGAGAACTCCGCGCTGGCCAGCAGGGTCGCGCCTTGCTTGAACTGCGCGATCCGCAACAGATCGGCCGGGCTCTGGATCTGGTCGTCCAGCGCTTCCACCTGCTGGCGCAACCGCTGCAGGTGCTGGGCCGGGGTTTCCCCGGCCAGCGCTTCGGGCGCTTCCGGCTTGGGGTCGGGTTCGGGTGCCGACTGCGGCGTGCGCGGAGCGGCCGATCCCGTGTGTCTGAAGACGTGCAACAGCAAACCGCCCACGACGACGCCGATCACGAACAGGTAGATCTCCAAGCGAGGCTCCTTCAGTGCCTACCGATGCGGTTGGAAGCGGCCACGTCGCGGTGCTGGACGGCGGCCCGGGTGCCGGACGCGGCTGCGTCGAGCGCCATGCCTGGTCGCGCCGGTTGCGGTGCCGTGGCTTGCGGGCGTATCGACATGCGTTGCCTTGCTTCCTTGTGCTGAGCGCGTCCACCCGCGCGGCTGATCCCTCGCCGGCGCATGCGCCGGCAATGCGGCCAGCGACGGCCTTGCGAGTATAGGGGCGCGTGTTTCGGGCGGGCTACAGCGCGCGACGCGAGCCGCCACCCGGCAGCGGCCGGCTTGCGCGCGCCGGCGTGTCACCCCGCACCGGTTCGATGGCCTGCGCGCGCTCGCCCGACATGCCTGGAAGCGGGAGCGGATCCTTCCCGGCAGCGATCAGCACCCAGCAAAGCGCACTATCCTGTCGCGATGGCCATCCGTGCGACCCGTCTGCTGCATCTGCTCGACGCCCTGCGCGGCCGGCGCCGGCCGGTGGCCGGTGCCCAGCTCGCCACCGCGCTGGGCGTCAGCCTGCGCACGCTGTACCGCGATATCGCGACCTTGCGCGTGCAAGGCGCCGACATTCTCGGCGATCCCGGCGTCGGCTACGTGCTGCGTCCCGGCTTCCTGCTGCCGGCGCTGAATTTCAGCGAGGACGAACTGGAGGCCGTGACCCTGGGCGCACGCTGGGTGGCGCGCCAGGCCGATCCGGAACTGGCGCAGGCGGCGCAGCGCGCGGTGGCGCGGATCGCGGCCACGTTGCCCGGCAACCTGCGCCTGTCGATCGAGACCAGCGGACTGCTGGTGCCCGCCGCCGCAGACGTGCCGCCGCCGGCGCCGTGGCTGCCGGTGCTGCGCCGTGGCATCCGCCTCGAGCACGTGCTGCGGATGGACTACAGCGATGCCAATGGCGCGGCCTCGCAACGGTTGATCTGGCCGTTCGCGATGGCCTTCTTCGGCAGCTACGGCATGATCGCCGCGTGGTGCGAACTGCGCCGCGATTTCCGCCACTTCCGCGCCGACCGGGTGCTGGCCCTGGCCGACGACGGCGAACGCTATCCCTCGCGCCGGCACCTGCTGATCAAGCACTGGCGCGCGGCCACCGGCTACGGCGCCGACTACTGACAGCACCTGTCAGCAGGGCAGGACCAGACTGCAGGCTGTTCACAACGGAAGTCTGCCCATGTCCACCGAGATCGTGCTTTACACCCACCCCATGTCGCGCGGCCGCGTCGCCCGCTGGATGCTGGAGGAAACCGGCCTGCCGTATCAGGCGGTCATTCTCGATTACGGCACCACGATGAAGGCGCCGGCCTATCTGGCGATCAACCCGATGGGCAAGGTGCCGGCGCTGCGCCATGGCGACACCGTGGTCACCGAGAATGCGGCGATCTGCGCCTACCTGGCCGATCTGGTGCCGGAGCGGCAGCTGGCGCCGCCGCCGGGATCGCCGGCGCGCGCCGACTACTACCGCTGGCTGTTCTTCCTGGCCGGGCCGTTCGAGGCGCTGTTGACCGCGAAGGAGGGTGGGATGCTGGCACCGGCACGCAGCGCCGGCTATGGCCGCGAGGCCGACCTGCTGCAGACCCTGGAACAGGCGGTCGCGGACCGCGACTACCTGGCCGGCGATCGCTTCAGCGCGGCCGACCTGTATGCCGCCGCATGCCTGGGGTACTACCTGCGCATCGGCCAGCTCGAGCCGCGCCCGGCATTCGCCGCGTTCGCGCAGCGCCATGGCGATCGTCCTGCATTGCTGCGTGCCAGTGCGATCGATGCTGCGTTGATCGCGGCGCATCCGCATCCTGACATGCCGGCAAGCGTGGCGCCGGCGACCGCCTAGCGGCTGTTCCTTCTCCCATCGGGACCATGGGCTCCCTTTCGGGGGAAGGTGCCACGCAGGGGCGGATGAGGGGACGGGCGCAGCCTCGTGCGCCCAAACTCCGCGAGACGCTTCGCGCCGTACCCTCACCCCAACCCCTCTCCCGGTGGGAGAGGGGCTCACGCGGTTCCTTCTCCCGTCGGGACCATGGCCCCTTTTCGGGGGAGGGTGCCACGAAGAGGCGGATGAGGATACGGGCCAGCCTCGTGCATCCAAACACCGCGAGACGCTTCGCGCCGTACCCTCACCCCAACCCCTCTCCCGGTGGGAGAGGGGCTGAGGCCGCACGCGCTACAGCAGCGACTTGAGCCGGTACAAGGCTTCCAGCGCCTGCTTGGGCGTCAGCTCGTCCGGATCCAGCGCGGCCAGCGCGTCCTGCGCCGCCGATGGGGCGGCCGCGAACAGGCCGAACTGCTGCGGCGCGTCCAGCGCCTGCGGCGCCATCTGCGAGGCGTGGCTTTCGCCGCCGCGTTGTTCCAGTTCCGCCAGCCGCCGCCGCGCCTGCGCGACGGTGGCCTTGGGCAGGCCGGCCAGCGCCGCCACCTGCAGGCCGAAACTGCGATTCGCCGGGCCGTCCTTGACCGCATGCATGAACACCAGTTTGTCGCCGTGCTCGACTGCGTCCAGGTGCACGTTGGCGATGCCGCTGGCGCCGCCTTCCACCGATTCGTCGGCGAGTGCGGTCAGCTCGAAATAGTGCGTGGCGAACAGGGTGTAGCAGCGGTTGTGGTGGGCCAGGTGGCGCGCCACCGCGTCGGCCAGGGCCAGGCCGTCGTAGGTGGAGGTGCCGCGGCCGATCTCGTCCATCAGCACCAGCGACTGCGCGCTGGCGTGATGCAGGATGTAGCTGGTCTCGGCCATCTCGACCATGAAGGTCGACTGGCCGCGCGCCAGGTCGTCGCCGGCGCCGATGCGGGTCAGGATGCGGTCGATCGGGCCGATCACCGCGCGCGTCGCCGGCACGTAGCTGCCGATGTGCGCCAGCAGCACGATCAACGCGTTCTGGCGCATGTAGGTGGACTTGCCGCCCATGTTCGGGCCGGTGATCACCAGCATGCGCCGCTCCGGATGCAGGTCCAGATCGTTGGGTTCGAACGGCTGCTCGCGCACCGCTTCCACCACCGGGTGGCGGCCGCGCTCGATGCGCAGGCACGGCGCGGTCTCCAGTTCCGGTTGCGCCCAGTCCAGCGCCTGCGCGCGTTCGGCGAAGCCGGCGAGCACGTCCAGTTCGCTGAGTGCGGCGGCGGCGCGCTTGAGCGGCTCCAGGCGATCGCCCAAGGTGTCCAGCAAGGCTTCGTAGAGCAGCTTCTCGCGCGACAGCGCGCGTTCGCGCGCCGACAGCACCTTGTCCTCGAAGTTCTTCAGTTCCTCGGTGATGTAGCGCTCGGCGTTGGTCAGGGTCTGCCGCCGCGTGTAGTGCACCGGCGCCTTTTCCGCCTGGCCCTTGCTGATCTCGATGTAGTAGCCGTGCACGCGGTTGTAGCCGACCTTCAGCGTGGCGATGCCGCTGCTGGCGCGCTCGCGCGCTTCCAGGTCGATCAGGAACTGGTCGGCATGGGTGCTGAGCCGGCGCAGTTCGTCCAGCTCGGCGTCGTAGTCGGCGGCGATGACGCCGCCGTCGCTGAGCTTGAGCGGCGGCTGCTCGGCGATCGCCGAGGCCAGCAGGTGCGCGATCTCGTCGTGCTGGCCCAGTTCCGCGGCCAGCGCGGCCAGCCGCGGCGAATCCAGCGGCGCCAGGATCGTGCGCACCGTCGGCAGCAGGCCCAGGCCGTCGCGCAACGTGGAGAAATCGCGCGGGCGCGCCGAGCGCAGCGCCACGCGGGTGAGGATGCGTTCGATGTCGCCGAGCGCGCGGAACGCGTCGCGCAGGTCGGCATCGGCGCCGCGGTCGATCAGCGTGCCGACCGCGTGGTGGCGCTGCACCAGCACCTCGCGCAGGCGCAGCGGGCGGTGCAGCCAGCGCCGCAGCAGGCGACCGCCCATCGGCGTGACCGTGCTGTCCAGAACGCCGAGCAAGGTGTTGCGGGTGTCGCCATCCACCCGCGTGTCCAGCTCCAGGTGGCGGCGCGTGGCCGCGTTCATCGCGATCGCCTCGGCGGCGGTTTCCATCGCGATCGCGGTCAGGTGCGGCAGGCGTTGCTTCTGCGTCTCCTCCACGTAGCCGAGCAGGGCGCCGGCAGCGGCGGTGGCGCGCGGTTTGTCGTCGATGCCGAAGCCGGTGAGGTCGTGCAACTGGAAGAAGTTGAGCAACTGGCGACGGCCGCTGTCGGCGTCGAACAGCCACGGCGCGCGGCGGCGCACGCCGCGGCGCTCGCGCAGGAACTCCGGCCACTGGTCCTCGTCGGGCACCAGCAGTTCGGCCGGCTCCAGCCGCGCCAGTTCCGCTTCCAGCGCGTCCTCGCTGTCGACCTCGTTGACCAGGAAGCTGCCGCCGGCCAGGTCGGCCCAGGCCAGGCCGTAGCCGTGCTTGTTGCGCGCGATCGCCATCAGCAAGGTGTCGCGGCGCTCGTCGAGCAGCGCCTCGTCGGTGACCGTGCCCGGCGTGACCACGCGCACCACCTTGCGCTCGACCAGGCCCTTGGCCAGCGCCGGATCGCCGATCTGCTCGCAGATCGCCACCGACTCGCCCAACGCCACCAGCCGCGCCAGATAGCCCTCGTAGGCATGCACCGGCACCCCGGCCATCGGGATCGGCGCACCACCGGAACTGCCGCGCTGGGTCAGGGTGATGTCCAGCAGGCGCGCGGCCTTGCGCGCATCGTCGTAGAACAGTTCGTAGAAATCGCCCATGCGGAAGAACAGCAGCAGGTCCGGGTACTCGGACTTGGCGGCGAAGAACTGCTTCATCAGCGGGGTGTGCTCTGCCGGTCCAATGTTCATCTTGTTCTTTTCTTTTTTTTCGGTGATCTGCAAGAAAACGTCCTTTGGAATGTAGCGATAGATCGGTGCCACGAGGTGGCGAGGGCGGAGACTGCTGTTGACGCCCCTCCGGCGAAAGGGGATCAGATCAATATTGCGACTTAACCAGTCGCCGCCTCAAGTCGATACGCCACAAGTTTAAGCTGATCGAGCTGGGATTCGCTTCCCCCGCTTTCATGAACGCGTACAAGGCGGATCTAAGAGACGAGGGGCACTGTTGAAGTGAACTCAAGGGGTGCCGTGACCAACGCTTCGGCCTGTTGAACAGTCCACACTTTCGTCCCAAGGCTTGAGCAAATGACTGAGGCGAGACAGCTTTTACGCTGACGTTGCAGGTCTAATGGGTCGTGGACATCAATGGGATCAAGGCTGGCGTAGCTAAGTTGTACTCGTGCATTGTGCTGGACTTTTTTGACCAGCGGATCGTTACCTGTTCAATGTATCAGTGATAAGAACGGCAGATGACGATTCGAGCTCTGCAGCTGGCAGTCTGGCCATCGCAAGTAGCCGGTTGCCGATCCCTCCCTCTGATCGCGACAGCTAGTTCCGAGATTGCGAATATCGGCACGAGCACGGCTATTGGGTCGTTTGCCAATACTCGATGACGCAGACTGATGTGCCCGAATACATTGGCGATTGCTCATGGTTTGAGAGTGCTGCGTAGCATGGTAGAGAAGAGTTCAATCTCTTTGCATTTCGAGGTATGTCGTTGATTTCGGGGAGGTGGGCTTCTCTGAATCGTTGTTGGCCGAATGTAAGTGCTTGTGCGTTTGGGTGCGGTCGTTCACACTATTGGACGGGGTAGTTGGATGGCTGGACTAAGCGTGAATTTCTCGGTATTGCGGGTAGTGGGGTGGCGCGGTTATTCCAGTGGACTTGCATTGGTTTTTAGTTGTTGGGTGCGTCAAGAATAGACTAAGCAGTGAATTTATCGAGAAGTGAGTTTTCAAGAAAATTCTTGACGCTGTGTGCTGTAAGAATATCTATTGGCCAGGCAGGCCATCAAAAGGGGATGTGGTGAATAGAGTTAAATTTATAATGTTGGCCCTGGTATTTCTCTCTTTGATGTACTCTGGTGGCGCGTTAGCGCAAGTCCAAGTATGTTCTAATAATGCTATGCCACAAGGATACGTTAAGACTGCCCTAAAGGACTCGTCAAGTTGCGGATCCCGTTTGGCATGGGTGCTGGAACTTCCAAGTGACGGGAAAATGGTATGCCGCAGTTCATTGATACCTGATCCGTACGTAATCACTGGCGGGGATAATAATACGGGAGCGTGCCGAGAGGCGCGCGTTCGGATCAATGTGGCGTACAATGGCATTGTGATATGTTCGGATTCGCCTATCGCAAAAAATTATGTAATAACAAGAAATGATTCAAACCCGCAGGGTTGTTTGGCAGGTAGGTTTACTATTGAGAAAGCTTATGATGGGATATTGGCTTGTGGAAATAGCCCCACCCCGTCCGGTTACGTTTTCACGGCAAACAGTAGTTCTTCAGGTTGCGGGTCGTTATTTTCATTTCGGCGTTATGAGCTGCCAAAAAACAACATGCTCATCTGTGCTGACTCGCCTGTTCCAGAAGGCTACGTGATTACACAGGTGCATGCTTACGGTCAGGTTTGTGATTTGGGTCGATATTCTGTACAGATTCCTACGGATGGAGTGGTCGTGTGTCCTTGGTCGCCAATTCCTAGCGGTTGGTATAAAGCAGGATCAGCTAATACGAATTTATGTGGAAAAGACTTTCCTTCGGGAATCGTGCTCGTAAAAATTCCAGACGCACCCACTCCCACTCCCACTCCCACTCCCACTCCCACTCCTTCAATATTTGGTGCGCTCATCGGTATGGGTGGGAAGTGTCTTGACGTCCAGGGTGGGGCTACAGCGAATGGCTCTTCAATACAGCAATATTCGTGCAACGGTAATCAACAGCAGGTGTGGTCACTTGAGGCGGGTACTGGCTATCTAAGAAGTGTGCCAAGTCAACGAGTGCTTGATGTGGCAAACTATGCCACAGCTAATGGGTCTACACTTCAGCTCTTTGATCAATTAGCAGGAAAAAATCAGCAATGGAGTTTTACTTCCGCATCAGTTGTCGGAATTGGTGGGAAAGTGCTGGATGTTATTAATGGATCCAGCGCAAATGGAAATAAGTTGCAGCTTTGGGAATGGCTCGGAAATCGCCAGCAGCATTGGGACTACGACCCAGTCAGTGGCGAACTACGAGGGATTGATGGTAAATGCTTGGATGTGGAGGGCGGATCCACTGCAGACGGTGCCGCAGTTCAACTTTGGGACTGCAACGGCTTTCCACAGCAAAAATGGACGCTCGGGCGGAATGGTTCAATTCAATCTGGCGGTAAGTGTTTGGAGGCGTCTGAAGGAAGGTCGGATAATGGTACGCGTATTAGAATGTGGACATGCAATGGTGGGTCTCATCAGCAGTGGCAATTGATCGGAGAAGTGCGGAGCGCTGCCAGTAATAAGTGTCTTGCTGATCCTGGACGTGGTGCCATTAATGGCGCTAAAACATACATTTGGGATTGTACTGGTGATGCCAACCAAGTCTGGTCATATTCGGGATTCTAGATAGTCTGTTCCGATTTGCTTATATTTTCGTGCTGATGTCAGATCTAGATCTGGCATCAGCACGTAATGGATGCATAGGCAATTGAGCGTTTAGCAAAATTTTTCTTTAAAAATTGAAGCGTCAATGGTGGAATTTGGGGTATGGTCGTTGCAATGCTCAATAGGACTCATTGCCGTGATGTGCTTAATGGCGCATGAGGTTTTCCGCATTTCCTGCCCGGTCGCCTTTTTTGCTGCCTCAAATAATGAGTGATGCATTTGTTGAGCGTGGCGTTGGAGGTCTTTCCAGCCGCTGTAGCTTCAAGGCTCCTTGGTTTAACTGATACACCCGGATACTCCGTGGCGGGGTGGTTTGAGCCATGCTGTATTGGCTAACCAACGTTGTGCCGATTGCTGATCGTAGGCAATCTCGCTTCTGCTTTTTGACATGCCCATCGGATCGAGTAGTCGCTCGTGGTTGAACCAGTCCATCCAGATCAGAGGCATCACCCCACCGCCCCGGCATTCAAGTAACTGCGGGTGGATCACCTCAACCGTATGCAAACCTTTGGCCGTCTCGGTCAGCGCGTTGTCGCAGGAGTCGTCGATCCTTCCCACTCAGGCTTCAATGCCGGTCTCGGCCAGGTCGCCGGGTTTTGCAGATCGAGACGTGCTTTATATAAATATCTTGGGGGCTGGCGAAATTCGCCGTCAATCATTTGGCATAAACCATAGGCAGCTCTATAGCATTCAGTCGCAGGCTTTATGGCAGTGCTGAAGACGACTGCTTTCCTAGATGTTCGCCCGGCTACGAGTGCACGAAGTTCTTTCAAACGCCCGCGTACCCCGCAACGCCTCTACAGCAGCTCTCCGCGCGGTAGTGCGCGCTCGCGCCAGATAAAACGTCGCCCATGCGGAAGAACAGCAGCAGGTCCGGATATTCGGACTTGGCGGCGAAGAACTGCTTCATCAGCGGGGTGTGCTCCGCTGCGCTTCCAGGAGTTTGGGGTTTTTCTCGATTTCGCATCTGATTCAATGGTTTAAGGAATTTCAGGTCGGCGGGCTGTGGGCAAGTATGGACGTGTGCAGCCAGCAAAGGACAGGGCGGCGCGGCTTCAGCCTGGCTCCATGGCTCCACGCGCCACCTGCCGATCCACTGTGGAACGCCGGGTGCCGCTCCGTTTCCATGGAGACTTGCAGGAAGGCCAATCGGGAGGCAAGGAATGTCCGGTCGGTGTGCAGTACGTGCAATGCCGAGTCCATGCCAAGTGCGGTCGAGTCGTCTGGGCGTCGGCTGCAAGTGTCCGTGGAAACGGGGATCGGCGACAGCGCGCAGTCAATCTCCAATCATGCAGCAAAGGATCGCCACACGGATCTCATTGCACGTCCTTCCGCTGCTTCGTGGGGCGGACTCTTGCGGCGTTGGAAAAGCTAAGATCGAAACTTGTGCAGAGTCGGAGGCGCCAATGATCGATCGTCGTACCTTTCTTGCCACGGGTGTTGTGGCCGTCGCCGCAGGTTTCAGCGCATCCGCCGCGCAGCTCACGGCTGCGCCGCGCCCGAAGGGGCCGGCGCCGTGGGGCGCCGTACCCAGCGCGCGGCAGCTGCGGTGGCATCGGTGGGAGCAATACGCCTTCGTGCATTTTGCGATGAACACCTTTACCGACAAGGAATGGGGCTACGGCGACGAAGATCCGCGCAAATTCGATCCCAGCGATTTCTCCGCCGATCAAATCGTCGCCGCGGCCAAGGCCGGCAATCTGAAAGGGATCATCTTTACCGCCAAGCACCACGACGGGTTCTGCCTCTGGCCGACACGCCTGACCGAGCATTGCATTCGCAATTCGCCCTACAAGGGCGGCAAGGGCGACATCGTCGGCGAAATGGCCGCGGCGTGTCGGCGCGCCGGCCTGGCCTTCGGCATCTACCTGTCGCCCTGGGACCGCAACCACGCCGAGTATGGCCGCCCCGGCTATCTCGACTATTTCCGCAAGCAGATCGTCGAACTGTGCACGGGCTACGGCGACTTGTTCGAGTTCTGGTTCGACGGCGCCAATGGCGGCGACGGCTACTACGGTGGAGCGCGCGAAACGCGCAAGATCGATGCGCCCGCTTACTACAACTGGCCGCGGATGATCGAGCTGGTGCACCAGCACCAGCCGATGGCCTGCACCTTCGACCCGCTCGGCGCCGACATCCGTTGGGTCGGCAACGAGGACGGCGTCGCCGGCGATCCGTGCTGGCCGACCATGCCCAATGCGCCTTACACCCAGGAAAACGGCAATGCCGGCGTGCGCGGAGCGGCGCTTTGGTGGCCGGCCGAAACCAACACCTCGATCCGCCCGGGCTGGTTCTACCATGCCGACGAAGACGGCAAGGTGCGCAGCCCGGAGAACCTGGTGCGCTATTTCGACACCTCGGTCGCGCGCGGCACCAACATGAACCTCAATCTTCCGCCGGACCGGCGCGGCCGCATCGCCGACCACGACGTCGCAGTGCTGCAGAGTTTCGGCGACGCGATCCGCGCCAGCTTCGCCATCGATCTGGCCAAGGGCGCCAAGGCCAGCGCCAGCGCGTCGCGCGGTCCCGGCTTCGAGCCGGCGCGCGTGCTCGACCGCCAGCCGGACAGCTACTGGTCCACGCCGGACGACGTCACCACGCCGACGCTGACGCTGGACCTGTCGGCGGTCCACAGCTTCGATTTGATCCGGCTGCGCGAATACCTGCCGCTGGGCGTGCGCGTCACCCGCTTCGCGATCGAAGCCGAGGTCGATGGGCAATGGCGGCGGTTGGCCGAAGCGCAGTGCATCGGTGCACAACGGATCCTGCGGCTCGATGCCCCGGTCACTGCGCGCCGCGTGCGTCTGCTCGTGCTCGAGGCGCCGGTCTGCCCGGCGATCAGCGAATTCGCGCTGTTCCGCGCGGTTGCGCCGGTTGCGGTCGCGCGGCCAACGGCGAACGCGCCGGACGTGCTGTCCACCGCGGGTTGGCGAATCGTCGAGGCCAGCGCGCCGGGGGCGGAGAAGTTGCTCGATGACGATGCCGGCACGATCTGGATCGTGCCCGCGCCCAAGCCGGGCCATCCCGCGCAGGTGACCATCGACCTCGGCGCGCTGCGCCAGGTCGCCGGCTTCAGCCTCACGCCCTCGCGCGCGGTGCTGAACGGCGCGGCGCCACCGAAGGGCTATCGCGCCGAAAGCAGCGAGGATGGCCAGCACTGGCAGCCGGCCGGCGCCGGCGAGTTGTCCAATATCGCCTATGCGCTCTCGACCCAGCGTCTGAATTTCCCCGAGGTCCGCCAGATCCGCTACCTGCGGCTGTCCTTCGCCGAAACGGCGGTGCCCGCCGAGCGGCTGGCGATCGCCGGGATCGGTGCATTCTCGCGCTTGCGGTGACGGCTTGCGCTCCCTCACCGCATGCGCGGTGGGGGTAGCGGATCGCTGGGGGCGACGCAGCTTCACGCGCTTGGAGATGCCCGAGGCGGTGAGGATCGGCTTCGGAGTGAAGCGTCGGCGACGTCACCCCAGCGTGCGTCGCCATCGCGCCGACCACGGCATGGGCGGGCCTTGGGTGGTGCGCCTGGGCGTCTGCGCAGGAGGGACGTCGGGAGCGCCCGGCGCCCGCTGTGCGCGCGCCGGCGTGGATTCTTAAAAAAGACGCGCCCGCGTCAGGCCACGAACGGCTGCACCTTGGTTCGCACGCTCTTCAGCGCCAGCCGCGCTGGCGCCAGCCCAGGCGCGGTCGCTTCCAGCACCAGCGTGCCCGCCGTGCGCGTGGTCTGCAGCAGCGCCATGCACAGTCCGTTGAACGCGCGGCGGCTGTCACCCTTGTCGTTCTCGTGGCTGGCCGGATCGCCGTTGCCCAGGCCGATCAGCCGACCCGCACCGCGTACGGCGAAGCGCACAGCGGTGTCGGCGGTGGGGACGACGCGGCCTTGCGCATCGACGATCTCGATCGCGACCACTGCGACGTCCTCGGCGTCGGCCAGCAACTCGGGGCGGTCGCTGCGCAGGCGTATCGCGGCAGCTGCGCCGACGGTCGCACGGGTCTGCACCAGCACCTGCTTGCCGTCACGATAGCCGCGCGCCTCGATGGTGCCGGGCGCGTACTTGACCCGCCATTCGACGTGGCCGTAGGCGGGCACCTGCTGCAGGCCCTGGCTGGCGCCGTTGACCAGCAGTTCGACCGCGTCCAGGTTGCTGTGGCACCAGACGTCGACCATGCCGTTGTCGCGTTCGTCCAGCAGGCCGTCCCAGTTCCAGTGCGGGAACAGGTGCAGTACCGGCTCGCGCGTCCATTGCGCGCGGTAGTACCAGTAGTTGTCCTTGGGGAAGCCGCAGCTGTCGAGGATGCCGAACTGCGAGGCCACGTTCGGCCAGCGGTTGTACGGAGTGGGCTCGCCGCGATAGTCGAAGCCGGTCCAGACGAAGCCGCCGGCGATGTACGGCCGTTGCGCGACGTAGCTCCACCAGGCTTCGGCGCTGCTCGCCCACCACGGGTAGTCGAGGTCGTAGGCGCGGGCGTAGCCGCGCGCGTCGCCGGTGCGGTAATTGCCGCGCACGCCGACGGTGCTGCCGGTTTCGCTGCCGTAGATCGGGATGCCGGGATGGCGCGCGTGGAAGGCGTCCATCTGCGGGGTGCGGTAGTTGAAGCCGACCACGTCCACCACCTGGCCGACGCCGTCGTCGAAGCCCTTGTCCATTGCGAAGGTGGTGGGGCGGGTCGGATCCAGGCGCCGCACCAGTTGTTGCATGCGCGCGACGATGCGTGCGCCGCGCGCGGTGACCATCTGCGGTTCCTCGTTGCCGAGCGACCACAGCATCACGCAGGGATGATTGCGGCCGCGCCGCACCAGCGTTTCCAGTTCCGCCAGCGCCTCGCTGTCGGAAGACATGCGCCGGGTCTCGTCGATGACCAGCAGGCCGAGGCGGTCGCACAGCTCCAGCACTTCCGGTGCGGCCGGGTTGTGCGAACTGCGGTACGCGTTGCAGCCCATCGACTTGAGCTGGCGCAGGCGCCATTCGTGCAGGCGTTCGGGGATGGCGGTGCCGACGCCGGCGTGGTCCTGGTGGTTGTTGGTGCCGTGCAGCTTGAACGGCGCGCCGTTGAGCAGCAGGCCGCGCTGCGGGTCGAACTGCAGGCTGCGCACGCCGAAGCGCGTGCGCAGCGCGTCGCAGGCGCGGCCGTCGCTGTGCAGGTGGGTGGTCAGGGTGTAGCGCTGCGGCGTGTCCGGCGACCACAGCGCGGGCGTGCCGAGATCGAGCGCCTGTTCGACGCGCTGCACCACGCCCGGCGCCACGGTGACCTGCGCGCTGGTCGCGCGCGCGACGATGCGCCCGTCCGGCGCGCGGATCACCGAGGTGACGCTGCAATTGCGCGCTTCGGCGCCGCTGTTGCCGAGTTCGGTGCTGACCAGCGCCTGCGCGGCGCCGCCTTGCCACGGGCTGCGCACGAACACGCCGTCCAGCGGCACGTGCAGCGCATCGGTCTTGCGCAGCCACACGTGGCGATAGATGCCCGCGCCCTCGTAGAACCAGCCTTCGCCCAGGGTGGCGTCCACGCGCACGGCAATGACGTTGCGCTTGCCGTAGTCGAGCACGTCGCTGAGATCGACCTCGAAGCCGCAGTAGCCGCTGGCGTTGCGGCCGACGATGTGGCCGTTGCAGAACACGATGCAGTCGCGGAACACGCCGTCGAATTCCAGGCAGATCCGCTTGCCCAGATCGTCGGCCGGAATCTCCAGTTCGCGCCGATACCAACCGATGCTGGTCTGCGGGTCGTTGCGGCCGAGCGGCTTGTAGCCGTGCGCCGCTGCGGGATCGTCGACCAGGATGCTGGCGGAGGCGGGATCCTGGCGCGGCGGCAATGCCACCGCCCAGTCGTGCGGCAGATCGATCGCGTCCCAGCGGCTGTCGTCGAAACCGGGCAGGGCCGCGTCGGCGGTGTCCTTGCCGGCCTTGGCGTAGGTGCGCTGGAACGTCCCGAAGTTGAAGTCGCGCGCCGGATCGTCGGCATGGCCGAAGTGGAAGCGCCAGCCGAAGTCGCACAGCAGGCGTTCGCGCGGTGCCGGCGCATCCTCGTCCCAGGTCAGCGCCGGACCTGCGCCGGTGGTACTCGCGGCCAGCGCCGCCGGCGCCAAGGCCGCCGCCGCGCCGGGAACGGCCACCTGGACGCCGCCGGCGACCAGCGAGCGCAGCAGGTCGCGTCGGCTCAGTTCGATCATGGTTGCGGGTCCTTTACCTGCGGCGTCGCCGCCGCGTCTGTCCTGGCCTGCGGCGCAGGCCGGTAGGCGTGGCGCATGAAGCCGATGCCAGGCAGCAGCTCGTTGCCGTGCGCGAAATCGAAGAAGCTGGCGTTCTCCCACGACGAGCCGGTGCCCCAGCGGGTCTTGCAGCTGCTGCTGGTCCAGGCCGGCTCCCAGTACACGACGCCGCTGCCGCCGTTGTCGATCACCAGCTGGGTGAGATCGACCAGGTAGTCCAGTTGCCCCTGCGGGGTGGCCGGGTAGCCGGCGATGAGCGAGTCCTCGCCCAGCAGGTTGTGCGAGGCGTCGCCGCTGGCTAGCGTCCACGGGTAGGCGGTCTCCACCACCATCACTTCGGCGGGGTAGCGGCTACGCAGGCGCTTGATGGTGGCGCCGAGCCCGGCCATCGATTCGCTGGACCACTTGCGGTAGTAGCTGATGCCGATGAAGTCGAAGTCGCGCACGCCGGCCTTGCTGGCCGCGGCGAACCACGGCTCCACGTTCTCGGGCTGGGCGATGTGCAGCATCACCTTCGGTTGGATCGCCGAACGTGCGCCGGCGTCGCGCACCGCCTGGATGCCGGCGCGCAGCAGCTTGGCGTTGCGCGCCCAGTCGATCGGCCGCCGCTTGTCCCACGGCTGGCTGTCCATCAGGTCCGAGTTGCTCTCGTTGCCGACCTGCACCAGCTCCGGCATCAGCCCCGCGCGATCGAGCGCGCTCAGCGTGTCGTAGGTGTAGCCGTACAGCGTGCGCGCCAGTTCGTCCTGGTCGGTGATCGCGGCCCAGGCCTTGGGAATCAGTTGCTTCTCGCCATCGGCCCAGTCGTCGGAGTAGTGGAAGTCCAGCAGCACCTGCATGCCCTGCGCACGCGCGCGGCGGATGGTCTTCTTGACGTCGCTGAGGTCGCTGTAGCGGGTCCAGCGCGCATCGTTCCACAGGCGCACGCGCACCAGATTGGCGCCGTGCGCATGGAACAGGACGAACGGGTCCTGCACCGCGCCGTGCTCGCGGTACTGCACGCCGCAGTCCTCCATTTCGTTGACGTAGGACAGGTCGGCGCCCAGGTACAGCGGACCGGCGCCTGCGGCGGCGGAGACTAGGGCGGCGGCGAGGGCCAGCGCGAGCGCTGGCATCCAGTGACGGCGTATGTGCGGCATGCGGTACCTGCGGCAGAAGGGCTCAGAACGTGTAGGTGGCTTCCAGCGCGAAACGGCGGCCGAACAGCTGATAGCCGCCGTCGTCCTGGTTGGCCAGGCGGTTGCGCTTGTTGTCGCTGTAGGCGCGCAACGGCTCGTTGGTCAGGTTGCCGACCTGGAACTTCAGCCCCAGGTGCTCGCTGAAGCGCCAAGCCAGGCTCAGGTCCACCGTGCCTTCGCTTTCCAGCCGCGCCAGGCGTGCGGCGTTCCAGCCGTACACCACGGTGTAGGGGCTGTGGTACTTGTAACCCACGCGCGCTTCGAACTTGCTGTTGCTGTACCACAGGTCGAAGGTGCCGGTGTTGCGCGCCAGGCCGCTGAGCGGCAGCGGATCGTCGGCCGGCGAGAACTCGTGTAGGTTGGACTCGACGTAGGAATAGTTCGAGTAGACGCCGAAGTTCTCCATGTGCGGGATGAAGAAGAACGGCGTCTGGAAGGTCAGTTCGGCGCCGTTGATGTAGCCGCCGCCGCCGTTGAACGGGCCGCTGATCAGGTAGTCGCGGCCGTCGATGGTCTCGTGCTGGGTCTTGTAGCCGATGCTCGAGTCCACCCACTTGCGGTACAGCGCAAGCGCGGCCAGCGCTTCCTTGTGGAAGTACCACTCGTAGGACAGGTCGAGCTGGGTGGCGCGGAACGGATTCAGTTGCGGGTTGCCGCCGCTGCCGGTGAGCTGGCCGACGGTGGTGTTGGGGTCGTCGAGCGCGCGACCGGTGCGCAGTTCGTCCAGCGGCGGCCGCGCGATCACCTTGGCCACCGAGAAGCGCAGGATGCGCTCGTCGTCGAGCAGGAAGTTGAGCGTGGCGCTGGGCAGCACGTCGGTATAGTCGTTGCTGGCGCTGCTGGGCTGGACCACGCCGCCGACCGTGTCGTAGCCGTCGCTGGTGGTGTCGGTGTGGACCGCGCGCACGCCCACGTTGCCGGTGACGTCGATGCCGAACCATTGCGAACTGAACACCGCCTTGGCGAAGGCTTCGCGCACGTTTTCCTTGACGTTCCAGTGGTCCAGCAGCTGTTCGGTGTTCAGGGCCGGATCGAAGCCGCCGAAGCCGAGCTCGGCGATCGCGTCCAGATCGCCGCCGGTCAGCGTCGGCACGTTGAGGTCGGGCATCTGCACCGGATGGATCAGGTCCTGGTAGGCGGAGATCGGCTGGTCGTAGCCGGACTGGAAGCTGGTGAAGTGGCGGTTCTCCTTCTCGCGCCGCGCCGCGCGCGCGCCGAACTGCAGCGCGGTGATCGGCGAATCGGCGATCGTGCGGCTGGCGCTGAGCGCCAGCGCCGCGATCCGGTCGCGCAGCGCCTGCGGCTCGGTCTGCCCGCTGATGCCCCATTCCGGCGTGTCGGAGCTGGTGCTGATGGTGGGGGTGACGCCGTGGCGGAAGTCGAAGGACACGGTGTCCGGATTGCTGCCGAAGCGCACCGCGCGCCAGTCGTTGTCGCGCTTGGCCTGCGAGAACGACAGGTCGCCGCCCAGGGTCCACACGTCGCCGCTCCACTTCGCGTTGAGGCCGCCGGCGGCGAGCGTCTTGACCTCGCTGTAGTGGCTGATGACGTGGTCCACCTGCAGGTTGGAATCGGCCAGCGTGGCGGCGACCACGTCGCCGTCGACGATGGTGTAGGACGAACCCGGCGTGGTGTAAGGGTTGCTGGCGGAAAAGATGCTGTAGCCGAGGTTGTTGAACCAGTTCTGGCGCTGGTCCTCGTCGATCTTGATTCGCGAATACAGGCCGTCGAGCTTGAGTTCGAAGTTGCCCGAGCGCCACTGCACGGTGCCCATCGCGCCGGTCCGGGTCTGTTCGGTCAGCTTGAGCTGGTCGGCCGCGCCCCACGGCGTGTAATCGACCTTGCCGTCGCCATCGACGTCGCGCGCGTTGCTGTCGTCGGTGTAGCCCCAGCTGCCGATCGAGACGCCAGCGTTCTTCTGCTTCTGGTAGGTGGCGCCGAGCGCAATGGCCAGGTTGTCGTTGAAGCGGTGGATCCAGCTGGCGCCGAGGCGGCTGCCCCATGGCGAATAGCCGTCCACGTCCTTGGCCTCGTCGTAGTAGATCGGGCCGGCGGTGCCGACGAACGTGGGGCCGGTATGGTCGAGCGGGCTGATCGTGGAGATGTCCACCGTGGCGGCGATGCCGCCGGCCACCAGGTCCGCCGACTGGGTCTTGTAGACCTTGACCGTGGAGACGATCTCAGTGGGGAACACTTCCCAGCGCACCGCGCGGTTGGGTTCGGAGGAGGCGATCTCGCGGCCGTTGACGGTGCCCATGGTCATGCGCGGACCCAGGCCGCGCACCGTGGCCAGGCTTTCGTTGCCGCGGTCGCGGGTGCCGTTGACGCCGGGCAGGCGCACCAGCGCCTCGGCCACGGTGACGTTGGGCATCTGCCCCATGTTGTCGGCGGAGATCACCTCGACCACGTGGTCGTCGAGCTGCTTGGCCTGCACCGCCTGGTCGAGGCTGGCGCGCTGGCCGATCACCATCACGTTGTCCAGGGTGACCGGTGCCTGCCCGGCATCGCCGCTCGCGGTGCCGGCCGGCGCCGCCGGATCGGCGGCGACGCTCTGCGCGTGGGCGCCGAAGCTGCTGGCCAGGGCCAGGACGATGGCCGAGCCGAGCAGCGTGCGGGCGGCCTGGTGCTGCGCGCGCCGGCAAGCCGGGCGACACTGGTGTTGAAAAGGCATCTTTGTTCCCTCCCAGGACGAAAGTTACCGAGCAAGTTGAAATGGGACCGGGCAATCCGATCCTGGCCGCGCTGGCAGGGTCGCAGGGCCTGTAGCCATGCGGACATTGCGAACGTGTGGTGCATCGCGGCCTCGCTGCGCGAGGCTTGTTGCGTTCCGGTCGCCGTCGGTGGCGGACGTGGCCCCTTGCCGCCGCTGCGATTGCCTGGAACTGGGGCGAGCATAGGAGGCGTAGCCATTCCATTCCAATGAAGCATTTTGCGTCGGCTATCTTGTTTTGGAATTGATCGCCATGTTGCAAAGCGGCATGGCGCAAGCGCTGCGGCGCTGTCGGCGGCTGCGCACGGCGCCCGCCGCGGCGGGGCAGGGCGACGCGACGCCTTCGCTGTAGCGCCTGCGCAAGACCGATGTGTGTTTGCCGACGCGGCTGCGCGCGGCGCGCCGATCGCCGCGATTGTGCCGGCGGGTGTCGGCCTCAGCCAGGTGCATCCGTGGCGTCACCGCTGTCGAGCAGGGCCGCCGCCGCCGCCCCCAGGCTGCGTTCGCGATGGCGCAACGCGTGGAACGTGCGCGCGCCCAGCGCCGTGCCGACGCGCTGCAGGCGGCCGCTCTCCAGCCACGGCGCGGCCGCCAGCTGCGAGATCGCCGCCAGGCTGTGGCCGGCGTGCACCGCCGACAGCACCGCCTCGTTCGAGGGCAGGGTCAGCGCCACGCGCAGGCGTTCTGGTGCGACCCCGGCCGCGCGCAGCGCCGCTTCGAACTCCGAACGCGTGCCCGAGCCGGCTTCGCGCATGATCCAGGTGCTGGCCTCGGCCAGCCGCGGCAGGCCCAGGCGCAGGCGTCCGGCCAGCGGATGGGCCGGCGCGGCGACCACCAGCAGGCGGTCGTGGCCGAGCGCGGACAGTTGCAACTGCGGATCGTGCACGCCGCCTTCGACGAAACCCAGTTCCGCACGTCCCTCGAGCACCGCGCGCGCCACGCTTTCGGTGTTGCCCACGCTCAGGCGGATCTGGATCTGCGGGAAGCGCGCGTGGAAGGCCATCAGCCGCGTCGGCAGCCAGTAGCTGGCCACGGTCTGGCTGGCGTGCAGGTCCAGGGTGCCGCGCAGCACGCCGCGCCATTCGCTCAGGGCCAGTTCCGCGGCACGGGTGCGCGCCAGGATCGCCTTGGCCTCCTCGAAGAACGCCGCGCCGGCGGCGGTCAGCGCGATGCCGCGCCCGACCCGGTCGAACAGCGGCACACCGTACCGGGTTTCCAGCGCCTTGATCGCGGCGCTGGCCGCCGACGGTGTGCGATGCGCGGCCTGCGCACCCAGGGTCAGGTGCTGGCGTTCGGCGACGGCGACGAACAGGGCGAGTTGTTCCAGGGTCACGGCGGGATCGTTCGATTGGGACGAACGAACTATCCGGCATTATGCGATGGAATGACAGGATGGCCGGGCGCATCCTGCGGCCACTTCGACAGGGTGGCGGCAATGTACAAGGCACGGGACAAGGGCGCGGCACTGTTGCCGGGGCTGCTGTTGGCGATCGCGGTCGCCGCGCTGGCGTCGCTGACGGAGCAGGCGCAACTGCGTTGGCTGGGCCGGCCGTGGATCGACGCGCTGGTGTTCGCGATCGCGCTCGGCACGCTGCTGCGCACCGCGTCGCATCTGCCGGCACGCGCCGACGCCGGCATCGCGTTCGCCGCCAAGCTGCCGCTGGAAGTGGCGATCGTGCTGCTCGGCGCATCGGTCAGCTTCAGTGCGGTCGGCGCGGCTGGCGGCCTGCTGCTGGGACTGATCGCCGCCACCGTGCTGCTGGCGATCGGCATCGGCTACGGCATCGGCCGCCTGCTCGGGCTGCCGGCACGGCTGGCCACGCTGGTGGCCTGCGGCAATGCGATCTGCGGCAACTCGGCGATCGTCGCCGCGGCGCCGGTGATCGACGCCGATTCGGACGAGGTGGCCGCCTCGATCGCGTTCACCGCGGCGCTGGGCATCGTGGTGGTGCTGGCCTTGCCGCTGGCGGTGCCGCTGTTCGGCCTGGATCAGCGCCACTACGGCATCCTCGCCGGCATGACCGTGTACGCGGTGCCGCAGGTGCTGGCGGCGACGCTGCCGGTCGGCGCCATCAGCGCGCAGGTCGGCGCGCTGGTCAAGCTGATGCGGGTGGTGATGCTGGGGCCGGTGATGCTGCTGCTCGGGCTGACCGCCGGCCGGCCGGGCGCCGCGCGGTTGCCGCTGCACCGCCTGCTGCCGTGGTTCGTGCTGGGCTTCGTCGGCATGCTGCTGCTGCGCTCCTCGGGCCTGTTGCCGCTGGCGCTGGCGGACGCGGCGCAGCGCGTGTCGGCGCTGCTGACCCTGGTGGCGATGGCGGCGCTGGGCCTGTCGGTGAACCTGCGCTCGGTGCTGGCCTCCGGCGGCCGCGTGCTGGCCGCGGGCACGCTGTCGCTGCTGGCGCTGGCCGGCATCAGCGCGCTGCTGGTGTGGTGGCTGCCGTGACGCGCGGGATGGCCGCAGATGCTGTGCGCATGCTGCGCGCTGTCGCATCAAGCAGGAGCGAACCGATCCCCGGAACGTGTCGCGCCGCTGCGTTCGCGTGCGGCAGCGACTCCTGGCGACGGTGCGGCTGCCGCTGGATCGATCACTTCACGCTGCGTCGCCGGTAGCGGCTCCAGCGTTGCATCCGCGCAGTGGCTCAATGGCCCAGCCGCATGCAGCCACGGTGTAATAGTCTCCGCCGCAGGGCCGATCTAAGGTGGCGCATCTTCTTCGCACGCACCGTCAGGCCAGCTCATGGGACACGACCACAGCCACGCACCGACCGAGATCCGCCACGAGAAACCGCTGTGGTGGGCGCTGGGGCTGACCGCCACGTTCCTGCTGGTGGAGATCGCCGGCGCGTTCCTGACCAACAGCCTGGCGCTGCTGTCCGACGCCGCGCACATGGCCACCGACACCCTGGCGCTGATGATCGCGCTGGTCGCGGTGCGGCTGAGCCGGCGCCCGCCCGATGCCAAGCGCACCTACGGCTACGCGCGGCTGGAGGCGCTGGGCGCGCTGTTCAATGGCGGCATGCTGTTCGTGGTCGCCGCCTACATCCTGTGGGAAGCGGTGCAGCGGTTCCGCCAGCCGCAGGACGTGGCCACGGTCGGCATGCTCGGCATCGCCGCGTTCGGCCTGCTGATCAACCTGATCTCGATGCGCCTGCTCAAGGCCGGCAGCGGCGAGAGCCTGAACATGAAGGGCGCCTACCTGGAAGTGTGGAGCGACATGCTCGGCTCGGTGGCGGTGATCGCCGGCGCGCTGGCGATCCGCCTCACCGGCTGGAAGGTGATCGATCCGATCCTGGCGGTGCTGATCGGCCTGTGGGTGCTGCCGCGCACCTGGGTGCTGCTGCGCGAGGCGATCAACGTGCTGCTGGAAGGCGTGCCCAAGGGCGTGGACATGGCCGCGGTACGCGGCTATCTGCGTGGCGTTCCCGGCGTGGAGGACGTGCACGACCTGCACGTGTGGGCGCTGGCCTCCAGCACGCCGGCGCTGACCGCGCACGTGGTGATCGCCGACGGCGCCGATGCCGACGCGTTGCGCGCAGCCCTGTGCGATGGCCTGCATGCGCGCTTCGATATCGACCACATCACCCTGCAGATGGAAGCCGGGCACTGCGGCGCAGAGCCGTGCGGCACGCCGGCGCGCGCTGCGCAGGGTGTGCGCGACGAGCATGCGGATCACGGGCACGGCCAGCACGACGACCATGGGCATCGGCACGGCCATGCGAACGGCGCGCATGGGCACTCGCATTCGTGACACGGGATCAGGCGTCTTCCGCTTCCTGTAGGAGCGGCTTCAGCCGCGACAGGATCTCTCGGTAACGCCTGTCGCGGCTGAAGCCGCTCCTACAGGGAGCGCGGAGGACGCACGGCGGACTCAGGCCACCGGCTCGCGCAGCACCGGCGAATCCCAGCCCGGGCGCGGCGCGAAGCGCTCGCCGTAGCGCGCCTGCAGGGCGCGCAGGCGCTCCAGCAGCGCGTCGGCGCCGGCCGCACGGATGTGCTGGATCGGACCGCCGCGGAACGGGGCGAAGCCGGTGCCGAAGATCACCCCGGCGTCGAGCAGGTCCGCATCGGCGACCACGCCGTCGTGCAGGCAGGCCACCGCCTCGTTGAGCAGCGGCAGGATCAGGCGGTCTTCCAGATCGGCCGGCGCCTGGTAGTCCTTGTCCACTTCCGGCTTCTTCGCGCGGCCGTTTTCCCAGGCGTACAGGCCCTGGCCATCCTTCTTGCCGCGCTTGCCCGGTTCCACCGTCTGCAGCGCGGCGGGGATCGGCAGGCCCAGGAACGGCGCCAGTTCCGCGCCGACCCCGGCGGCCACGTCCAGGCCCACGGTGTCGATCAGTTCGATCGGCCCCATCGGCATGCCGAACTTCACCGCGACCTTGTCGAGCGCCGGGCCGGGGATGCCCTCGGCATAGGCGGTGGCCGCTTCCAGCAGGTACGGGAACAGCACCCGGTTGACCAGGAAGCCGGGCGTGCCAGCCACAGGCACCGGCAGCTTGTCGATCGCCTTGCAGAACGCGGCCAGCCGCTTCTGGTTGTCCGCGGCCAGGCCGTCGTGGCAGACGATCTCCACCAGCGGCATCTGCGCCACCGGGTTGAAGTAGTGCAGGCCGGCGAACTGCGCCGGGCGCTGGATGTGCTCGCGCAGTTCGGTCAGCGGGATCGAGGAGGTGTTGGTGCTGAGCAGCGCATCGGGCTGCATCCGCGGCTCCAGCGACTGGTACAGCTCGCGCTTGGCCTGCGGATTCTCCACGATCGCCTCGATCACCAGGTCGGCCACCGGCACGCCGTCGCCGGCCAGGTCGCCCTTCAGCCGCGCCGCCACCGCCGGGCGCTTGCTGTCGTCCTTGACCCGCTTGGCGAACAGCTCGCCGGCGCGGCTCAGCGCGCCATCGATGAAGCGCTGCTCGCGATCCTGCAGCGTCACCTCGAAACCCTTGTAGGCCGACCAGGCGGCGATGTCGCCGCCCATCACCCCGGCGCCGACCACGTGCACGTGGCGGATGCCATGGTCTTTCCCGCCCAGCGCCTTGAGCCGCTCGGTGAGGAAGAAGATGCGGATCAGGTTGCGCGCGGTCGGCGTGCTCGCCAGCTTGACCACGGCCTTGCGCTCGGCGTCCAGCCGCGCCTGGATGCCGCCGCCGCCGCTGCGCTCCCAGACGCCGATCAGCGCGTACGGCGCCGGGTAGTGTTCCTTGCGCGCCTTGCGCGCGACCTGCTTGCGCATCTGCGGCGCCAGCAGCTTGCGCGCCGGCCAGGTGTTGGTGGCCCAGGCGGTGGCGCGCTGCTTGAACGGGCGCGCGCTGCCGGTCAAGGCCAGCGCGACCGCGGTATCGACCAGCACCGCCGGTGCGGCGACCTTGTCGACCAGGCCCATCGCGCGGGCCGCCGACGCCGACACGGTGCGCCCGGTCAGCATCAGGTCCATCGCCGCGGGCGCGCCGATCAGCCGCGGCAGGCGCGCGCTGCCGCCCCAGCCGGGAAAGATGCCGAGCTTGGTCTCGGGCAGGCCGATGCGGGTGGAACCGTCGCTGGAGGCGACCCGGTAGCGGCAGGCCAGCGCGATCTCGGTGCCGCCGCCCATGCAGAAGCCGTGGATCGCGGCCACGGTCGGGCAGGGCAGTTCGGCCAGTTTCTGGAAGGTGGCCTGGCCGCGGCGGATCGCGTCGTTGACGGTGCCGCGGCGATCGAATTCCTGGAATTCCTTCAGGTCCGCGCCGGCGATGAAGCCGTTGGCCTTGGCCGAGCGGATCACCACGCCCTTGGGCGGGTCGATGGCGATGCGTTCGAGCAGATCGCCCAGCTCCAGCAGCACGTCCTGCGACAGCGCGTTGACGGGCGCGTCCTGGCGGTCGAGGCTGAGCACGACGACGCCGTCGTCGCGGATATCCGCTTGCCAGTGACTGAATCGGAGCCCGTCGAAGCCTGAAAGCATGGGGAGGACCATCCGCTTATGTATGGAGAAGATCGTTATCATCCAGAGGTTGTTTCCGTTGCGTCAAATCCCAATCCACAGGGGAGTGACGCGGGTCCCGCGACCGCTGGCATGCCGCCAGCCTAACGGAATGCGGGTTAACGTCGTGGGGCGGCGGTCCGCAGGGACGCTGAACTTTTTTCCGAATTGGCGGTCAGATGGTCCGACGTAGGTTGGGCTGACAGGAGTGCGGCCCGTTATGGCCGATGTCGAAACACCTCAGGAGCTGGACCTGGAACTGGTCCGGCGTGTGCAGCGCGGCGAAAGCGCGGCGTTCGATGTGCTGGTGCGCAAGTACCAACACCGGATCGTCGGCCTGATCGGGCGCTACATCGCCGACTGGAGCGAATGTCAGGACGTGGCACAGGACACCTTCATCCGCGCCTACCGCGCGATAGGGAACTTCCGTGGCGACGCCCAGTTCTCTACATGGTTGCACCGTATCGCCGTGAACACCGCCAAGAACTACCTGGTTGCGCACAACCGCAGGCCTCCGACCGACGACGTCGACGTGCTCGATGCCGAGCAGTTCGACAGCGGCACGCGCTTGCGCGACACCGACACGCCCGAGCGCGAACTGATGCGCCAGGAGCTGGAACAGACGGTGATGAAGGCGGTGAATGCGTTGCCGGAGGAATTGCGAACCGCCATCACCCTGCGCGAGGTGGACGGGATGAGTTACGAGGACATCGCGCAGAAGATGGGTTGCCCGATCGGCACGGTGCGCTCGCGCATCTTCCGTGCGCGGGACGCCATCGACGCCGAACTCCGTCCCCTGCTGGATACCGACAGCGCCACTCGTGAGCGACACCGCGTATGACCGATAGCACGCCCATTTCCCAGCCCGAGCCGACGCCCGGCGCCACGCCGCCGGACAAGTTCGAACTGCACTACCGGCAGCAGCTGTCGGCGTTGATCGACGGCGAGCTGCCGGCCGACGAGGCGCGCTTCGTGGTGCGCCGGCTGCAGCACGACGAGGAGCTCGCCGGTTGCCACGAACGCTGGCAGCTGTGCGGCGACATCCTGCGCGGCCGCGTGTGCATGCCGGCGCCCGCCGATTTCGGCGAGCGCGTGCGCCAGGCGGTGGCGGCCGAGGCGCAGCGCGCCGAGGTGGCGCGCGCCAGCGATGCCGCCGGCAGCCGCCGCACCTGGCGCTGGGGCGGCAGCGCGGCGCTGGCGGCCTCGGTCGCCGCGATCGCCTTGTTCATGACCCGCGAGCGCCTGCCCGATGCGGCGCCGGCAGCGGCACCCGTGCAGGTCGCCAGCTCGAGCGCTCCTGCCGCCGCGCCTGCGGTTCCGGCGGCCGTGCCGCAGGTGCCGGCACCGGCACCGGCAGATCCGCAGGGCGACCTCGGCGCGGCGGTCGCCGCGGCGCCGGCAGTGGCCATCGCCGCGCACCGGCGCCAGGACGCCGCCACCCGCCGCGGCGCGACCCGAACCCAGCAGGCTGCGCGCAGCAGCGCGGCGCGGGCCGCCGAGCCGGTACGCGCGATCGCCGCCGCGGCCCCGTCGCGGCCAGCGGCGACCGCGCTGCCGCTGCCGGCCACGGCGACCGGCCAGGCGCTCGCGCAGCAACATGCCGGCGATCCGTTCGCGCACCAGCCCGCACCGCTGCAGGCGCGGCCATGGCCGCGCTCGGCACTGGCGCCGGCCGCGTCCAGCGGCGAGTTCACCGCCAGTTTCCCGCGCCAGGGCGCGTCGGCGGCGTTCTATCCGTTCGAGCCGCGGCTGCCGGCCGACGCGGCACCCGCGCCGTTGCCGCAGCAGCCTTGAACCCAGGCGTCGGTCGAAGCGCGTGCTTCGCTCCGGCGCGCGGTGCCCGCGGCACCGCCGTTGTTTTCCATCCCTTTCCCGAACCGGAGGCTCGCGTCCGATGACTCACCGTATCCGCAACCATCTGCTGGGCGTGTTGGCCCTGACCCTGCCGCTGGCCGCCTGCGCGCAGCAGCCCGAGTCGGCCGCGCCCGCCGCCGCCGCGCCGGCCGCGCGCGCGGCGCCTGCGCCGCAGCTGGTCGCCGGCTTGCCCGATTTCACCAACCTGGTCGAACAGGTCGGCCCCGGCGTGGTCAACGTCGAGACCACGATCAGCCGCAAGGCCGCGGCCACGCGCGCCGGCGCCGGCGCCGGCGGCATGCCCGACGATGCGCAGATCCCGGAATTCTTCCGCCGCTTCTTCGGGCCGGACGGGATCCCGGGGCAACCGGGCATGCCCGGCAGGCCGGGCCAGCAGGGACCGGACGAAGACGACGCGACCCCCGGCGGTCGCTCGATGGGCTCGGGCTTCATCATCTCGCCCGACGGCTACGTGCTGACCAACCACCATGTGGTCGATGGCGCCAGCGAGGTCAAGGTCAAGCTGACCGACCGCCGCGAGTTCACCGCCAAGGTGGTCGGCAGCGACCAGCAGTACGACGTGGCGCTGCTGAAGATCGACGGCAAGAACCTGCCGACGGTGCGCGTGGGCGATTCCAACATGCTCAAGCCCGGCCAGTGGGTGGTGGCGATCGGTTCGCCGTTCGGCCTGGACCACTCGGTCACCGCCGGCATCGTCAGCGCCACCGGGCGCAGCAACCCGTACGCCGACCAGCGCTACGTGCCTTTCATCCAGACCGACGTGGCGATCAACCAGGGCAATTCCGGCGGCCCGCTGCTCAATACCCGCGGCGAAGTGGTCGGCATCAACTCGCAGATCTTCTCCGCCTCCGGCGGCTACATGGGCATCAGCTTCGCGATCCCGATCGACCTGGCGATGAGCGCGGTCGAGCAGATCAAGAAGACCGGCAAGGTCAGCCGCGGCATGCTCGGGGTGACCATGCAGCCGAACATCAGCGATGTGGAGGCCAAGGGCCTGGGCCTGAGCGACACGCGCGGCGCGCTGGTCAACGGCGTGCAGCCGGGCAGCGGCGCGGCCAAGGCCGGGATCGAGCCGGGCGACTTCATCGTTGCCTTCAACGGCCAGAAGATCAATACGCGCGAAGACCTGCCGCCGCTGGTGGGCATGCTGCCGCCGGGCAGCAAGGCGCGGGTCACCGTGATCCGCGACGGCAAGCCGCGCGACATCAGCGTGACCCTGAGCGAGCTCAGCGACGACGGCATGGCCATGGGCCAGCAGCAGCCGGGCCGCGGTGACGCGGCGCCGGCGCCGCAGGCCGCGGAGAGCAGCGCGCTGGGCATCAGCGTGGAGGAGATCCCGGCGCCGGTGCGGCAGAAGCTCGGGCTGCGCGCCGACGAAGGCGTGCAGGTGGCGCAGGTGAGCCGCGCGGTGGCGAGCAAGTCGCAGCTGCGTCCGGGCATGATCGTGCTGCAGGTCGGGCGCACGCCGGTGTCCAATGCGGCGCAGTTCCGCAAGCTCACCGCCGGCGCGAAGAAGGGCGACGTGGTGATGCTGCTGGTGCGCGCGCCGGGCAGCCCAGCCAGCCAGTTCATCGCGATCAGCGTCGACTGAGCGGCCGATCGCGGCACCGCCAATGGCGCCCAGCGAACCCCGGTTCGCTGGGCGCCATTGATTTCATTGGGGTTTGTTTCCCGAAACGCTGCCCGCGCAGCCGTTGGCCCACGCCTGCCGCAGCCGGGGCGCCTGGCTCCCTCCGGCCATGCGATAATGGCCCGTTATCCTGACGACGGTCCTGGCCGCCGCCCACCTCATGTCCTCTGATTCGATGCGGAACATCCGCAATTTCTCCATCATCGCCCACGTCGACCACGGCAAATCGACCCTGGCCGATCGCATCATCCAGCTCTGTGGCGGCCTGCAGGCGCGCGAGATGGAAGCGCAGGTGCTCGACTCCAACCCGATCGAGCGCGAACGCGGCATCACCATCAAGGCCCAGTCCGTGTCCTTGCCGTATACGGCCAAGGACGGGCAGGTCTACCACCTGAACTTCATCGACACCCCCGGCCACGTCGACTTCTCCTATGAAGTCAGCCGCTCGCTGGCCGCCTGCGAGGGCGCGCTGCTGGTGGTGGACGCTGCGCAGGGCGTGGAAGCGCAGTCGGTGGCCAACTGCTACACCGCGGTGGAGCAGGGCCTGGAAGTGGTGCCGGTGCTCAACAAGATCGACCTGCCCACCGCCGACATCGCCCGCGCCAAGGCCGAGATCGAGGCGGTGATCGGCATCGACGCCGAGGACGCGGTGGCGGTCAGCGCCAAGACCGGGTTCAACGTGGACCTGGTGCTGGAAGCGATCGTGCATCGCATCCCGCCGCCCAAGCCGCGCGATACCGACAAGCTGCAGGCGCTGATCATCGACTCGTGGTTCGACAACTACCTGGGCGTGGTCTCGCTGGTGCGGGTGATGCAGGGCGAGATCAAGCCGGGCAGCAAGATCCTGGTGATGTCCACCGGCCGCACCCACCTGGTCGACAAGGTCGGCGTGTTCACCCCCAAGCGCAAGGAACTGCCCGCGCTGGGCGCCGGCGAAGTGGGCTGGATCAACGCCTCGATCAAGGACGTGCACGGCGCGCCGGTCGGCGACACCCTGACCCTGGCCGCCGACCCGGCGCCGCATGCGCTGCCCGGTTTCCAGGAAATGCAGCCGCGCGTGTTCGCCGGCCTGTTCCCGGTCGATGCCGAGGACTACCCGGACCTGCGCGAGGCGCTGGACAAGCTGCGCCTCAACGACGCGGCGCTGCGCTTCGAGCCGGAAAGCTCCGAGGCGATGGGCTTCGGCTTCCGCTGCGGCTTCCTCGGCATGCTGCACATGGAAATCGTGCAGGAACGGCTGGAGCGCGAGTACGACCTCAACCTGATCTCGACCGCGCCGACCGTGGTCTACGAGGTGCTCAAGACCGACGGCAGCGTGATCCCGATGGACAACCCGTCCAAGCTGCCGCCGCTGAACAACGTGGAGGAGATCCGCGAGCCGATCATCCGCGCCAACATCCTGACCCCGCCGGACTACGTCGGCAACATCATCACCCTGTGCGAGGAAAAGCGCGGCAGCCAGATCGGCATCAACTACCTGGGCAGCCAGGTGCAGATCAGCTACGAACTGCCGATGGCCGAGGTGGTGCTGGATTTCTTCGACAAGCTCAAGTCGGTGTCGCGCGGCTACGCCTCGCTGGACTACCACTTCCTGCGTTTCGACGCCGGCCCGTTCGTGCGCGTGGACACGCTGATCAACGGCGACAAGGTCGATGCGCTGTCGATCATCGTGCACCGCAGCCATGCCGACCGGCGCGGCCGCGAGCTGTGCGAAAAGATGAAGGACCTGATCCCGCGGCAGATGTTCGACGTGGCGATCCAGGCCGCGGTCGGCTCGCAGATCATCTCGCGCAGCACGGTCAAGGCGATGCGCAAGAACGTGCTGGCCAAATGTTATGGTGGCGACGTGTCGCGCAAGAAGAAACTTCTGGAAAAACAGAAGGAAGGCAAGAAGCGCATGAAGCAGGTCGGCCGCGTGGAGATCCCGCAGGAAGCCTTCCTGGCTGTGCTGCAGATGGATAAGTAGCCGGGATTCGGGATTGGGGATTGGCAAGCGCGCAAGCCTGTCCGATGTCCCGCTCTGCCGAATCTCCTCATCCCCAATCCCGAATCCCGTTCCGAAGGAACACGAATGAAATGGTTTGAAATCGCGCTGGTGGTCCTGACCTTCGCCACCGGCATCGTCTGGTTGCTGGACAAGCTGTTCTTCGCCAAGCGCCGCGCCGCGCGCGCCGGCCTGCTGGATACCGAGCCGGTGCTGGTCGATTATTCGCGGGCGTTCTTTCCGGTGCTGGCGGTGGTGCTGATCCTGCGCAGCTTCATCGCCGAGCCGTACAAGATTCCGTCCAGCTCGATGATGCCGAACCTGCTGGTCGGCGATTTCATCCTGGTCAACAAGTTCGCCTACGGCTTCCGCCTGCCGATCACCAACCAGAAGGTGATCCCGACCAGCGAGCCCAAGCGCGGCGACGTGGTGGTGTTCAAGCCGCCGCACAAGCCGGACGAGAACTGGATCAAGCGCGTCATCGGCCTGCCCGGCGACCGCATCGGCTTCCACGGCGATACCCTGTACATCAACGGCACGCCGATGAAGTACCAGGTGCGCGGCGAGTACGTCGGCAAGGGCAAGGGTGCGGAGATGACCGGGTCCACGCTGCTCACCGAATACCTGCCGGGCCGCACCCACACCGAACTGGAGTGGCTGGACCGCAACAATCCGGCCGGCCAGGGCGATTGGGTGGTGCCGCCGGGCCAGTATTTCGTGATGGGCGACAATCGGGATAATAGCGAGGACAGCCGCTTCTGGACCCAGACCCACTTCCTGCCCGAAGAGAACCTGCGCGGCAAGGCGTTCCTGGTCTGGCTCAATTGCGAAGGCTGGTTCTGCAGCGGCAGTTTCGATCCCTCGCGGATCGGGACCGGCATCCAGTGATTTCTGGCGTAAGGGGAAGCGCGATGAAGCACAAGCAAAGTGGCATGACGTTGACGTCGTTCGTGATCGTGCTGGCGGTGGTCGGTTTCTTCGCCTACATCGGCATGAAGCTGTTCCCGATGTACATGGAGTACTACGCGGTGCGCTCGGCAATGAAGGGACTTGCAGCTGAAGCGGGCAGTGCTGACATGGATCCTTCAAAAATCAAGGATTCTTTATTTCGGCGCTTAGACGTTAGTTACTCAGACAATGTGAAGCCGGAGGATGTCACTCTTGACCGCGTCGATAACGGTTGGAGGATGCGTGTCGCCTATGAAGTGCGCCGTCCAATTGTGGCCAACTTGGATATTGTTGGAAAATTTGATAACACCCAGGACCTGACGACGCGCGGTGGCGAGTAAAACGATCCTGCGCGGCGACCGCATCGGTCACCGCTTCGCCGACCCGCAGCTGCTGGCGCAGGCGCTGACGCATCGCAGCGCCGGCGCGCCGCACAACGAGCGGCTGGAATTCCTCGGCGACAGCATCGTCAACCAGCTGATCGCCGAGGCGCTGTACCGGCGCTGGCCCAAGGCCGACGAAGGCGCGCTGACCCGCGCCCGCGCCGAACTGGTGCGCGAGGCGTCGCTGGCCACCATCGGCCGCCAGCTGGAACTGGGCGAGCGGCTGACCCTGGGGCCGGGCGAGATGAAGTCAGGCGGGCATCGCCGCGATTCGATCCTGGCCGACGCGGTCGAGGCGGTGGTCGCGGCGATCTACCTGGACGCCGGATTCGAGGCCTGCCGTGCGGTGATCCTGCCCTGGTTCGAGACGGCGCTGGCCGCACTGCCGGTCGGCAAGCCGGAGAAGGATGCCAAGACCCGCCTGCAGGAATGGCTGCAGGCCCGGCAGCGGGCCCTGCCGGCGTACGAGCTGATCAGCGAAACCGGCGACGAACACGCCAAGCTATTCCGGGTACGCTGCGTACTCGCCGAGCCTGCCCTCACCACCGAGGGCGAGGGCACCTCGCGACGGCTGGCCGAACAACAGGCCGCCGCCGCCGCCATCGAGCAACTGGATTCCAGCAAGTGAACGAGCAAGCGTCCCCTTACCGCAGCGGCAGCGTGGCCGTGATCGGCCGCCCCAACGTGGGCAAGTCCACCCTGACCAACGCCCTGGTGGGCGCCAAGGTCAGCATCGTCTCCAACCGCCCGCAGACCACCCGGCACCGCTTGCTGGGCATCGCCAGCTTCCCGGAAGGGCAGTTGGTGCTGGTCGACACCCCCGGCCTGCACCGCGAGCAGAAGCGCGCGATGAACCGGGTCATGAACCGCGCCGCGCGCGGCTCGCTGGAAGGCGTGGACGCCGGCTTGCTGGTGATCGAGGCCGGGCGCTGGGACGACGAGGACACGCTGGCGTTCAACGTGCTCAGCGATTCCGGCATCCCGGTGGTGCTGGTGGTGAACAAGGTCGACCGGCTCAAGGACAAGACCGCGCTGCTGCCGTTCCTGCAGCAGGTCAGCGACGGCCGCAGCTTCGCCGCGGTGCATCCGATCTCCGCGCTCAAGCGCAAGGGCCTGGAAGCGTTGGTGCGCGACCTGCTGGCGCTGGTGCCGGAAGCGCCGGCGATGTTCGGCGAGGACGAGATCACCGACCGCAGCCAGCGCTTCCTGGCCGGCGAACTGGTGCGTGAGCAGCTGATGCGCCAGCTCGGCGAAGAGCTGCCGTACGCGACCACGGTGGAGATCGAGCGCTTCGCCGAGGACGGCGCGCTGCTGCGCATCGGCGCGGTGATCTGGGTCGAGCGCGAGGGCCAGAAGGCGATCGTGATCGGCAAGGGCGGCACCCGCCTGAAGGACATCGGCGCCAAGGCCCGGCAGCAGATGGAGCGCCTGTTCGGCGCCAAGGTGTTCCTGGAGACCTGGGTGCGCGTGCGCGAGGGCTGGTCGGACGACGAGGCCGCGTTGAAGGCGTTCGGGTACGGGGAGTAAGGCCGGGACTCCGGACTCGGGACTCGGGATTTTCGCAAGTGCACCGCATTTCCGCTTTTCTGTAGGAGGGGCTTCAGCCCCGACGCCTTACCGGTAACGCGTCGGG